>NZ_JACHMN010000002.1:642857-964285 GCF_014204945.1 Allocatelliglobosispora scoriae | reverse complement strand
GCCCAACTACGCCCTCGCCAAGCGGCTGCAGCGGTGGCGGGCGGCCGTCGCACGGGAAGCGGGCACGACGGTCAGCTTCAAGGTGGCGCCGCCGACCCGGACCAGGTCGGTCATCAAGAACCGGGCGCTCGCCGCCGCCTACGCCGGTGCGCACGTCTTCGACGTCGAGGTCTTCGAGCCCGCGACGAGCAACACCCTGATGGCGGCGCTGCTCGTGCACGACCTGCACAACCCCCTGCCGCTGCGGGAGCACGTCTGGGAGGAGGAGGCGTTCGGGGCGGCGCACGGCGGGCTGTGGCGGACGGCGTACTCGCCGCGCAGCGCCCTGGGGCTCGCGGCCCTGATCGGCCTCGGCGGAGCGCGCGGCTGATCCTCAGTGTGCTTGTGATCTTAGGCGATATACCTATACTAAAAGGTATGACATCGCCGCGGAAGATCAGCATCTACGTGCCTGACGATGTGCGAGAGGTGCTTGACGGCGTCCCCAACGCCTCGGCCTACATCGCGGACTCCATCAGGCTCCGTCGTCGCCACGAGCGCACGCGGGCGGTGCTGCGCGACGCCGGCTATCTCGTCACCGATGCCGGTGTCGAGCGTCAGCGCCAGCGGCTCCAGGCCCTCGACGCGCTGAACTCGCAGGCTGTGGCAGCGGGCGACGAGTGACCGTGGTCCGGGTGGTCCTGGATACGACCGCTCTGCTCGCCTACGCGCGGCTGCGAGGGATGGCCGTGGCAGAGGCTGTCGCGATGATCGAGGAGGAGGGCGGGGCATCGCTCGTCGGCATCCCCTCGGCCTGCTTCCTCGCGGCATTCGCAGACCTCGCCGAGGACGAGCAGCAACGGCTTGTCGACCTCGCGACGAGAGTCGACGGCGTCACCGTGCTGCTGCCGCTGACCGGCACGGAGACCATCGAGGTCGCCCGGCTCGGCCCGGTGATGGGGCACGCCGTCATCGAGGCTCGCGCCCGTGACGCCTATCTCGCGACCTATGACGGCGCGCAGGCGCGCAAGCACCTGCCCGAGCGCCGGATCTACGACCTCGTCGACGACTGACGTCGACGACGGCAACGTGAATCATATTAGGATCGAGTAATTCTTGTCCCTCGATCCGGTGAAAGACCGTATTCCCATATTGTCATTCATGCGTATTGATAGATCTCCTTGGTACGGTCGCTGCGGTGGTCCTCACCGTGACCTGGTTGGACACTCCTCCGACCTGAACCGACAAAGGAGTTCGTCATCGTGCGATCACCCCGAAAATCGATTGTTCTGGCAGCGGCCGCCAGCCTGTCCGTCGTGCTGGGAATGGTGAATGCGTCGGTGTCGGCGGATGCGCATTCCGCTTATGCCGCAAGCGTTCTGACGAAGAGCGCGCAGAACACCACCCACCCCGGAGCGAGCCCGGCGAGCCACGGCGACGTGATCAACTGGGTGCTCTCCTACGCCGACAGCGGCGCGCGCGGGGTCGCGAGCATCACCGACCAGATCGCCGGTGCCCCCGGATCGCAGAGCTACGTGCCCGGCTCGCTGCGCACCCCGCAGGGCTGGGTGCCGAACTGGTCCACCGACGGCACCACCTTCGGCGCGACCGAGCCCGCCACCGGCACCGTCGCCGTCCGCGCGACGAACCCCGACGCCCACCCCGGCGGCACCAACCTCGCCCGGCTGCTGCTCCCACCGGTGCAGACCCAGCCCACCCCGACCGGCGGCGACGGCTTCACCGCCTATGTCTACCGGGGACCCGACGGCGAGGTGGAGGCGTGGAACACCTATCACCACCTTTACCACGCCGCGCCGAAGGTCGTCTGCACCAACCTGCTCACCAACTCGCCCTGCGCTGGTGGGCCCTGGCCGCGGCCGCTCAACACGGCGGTCGGCCCGCTCGGCGCCGGGTTCACCGGTGACATCCAGTCGACGCTGGCCCCTCAGTACGTCACCGACCCCGCCTACCCCGGCAAGCTCTTCTACGCCGCCGTCACCACCACCTCCGTCGGGGTCGGCTGCCTCGACATGCCTAACCGGGCCAACTGCGGCTACGTCCCGCTCACCGCGTTCGGCGGCTCGCCGTCGGCGGTCAACGGCATGGCCGGCTTCGTCGCCGTCGACGGCAAGATGTACGGCGTCGACACCACCGGCAAGGTGCTCTGCCTGACGATAGCGTCACTCACCCCGTGCGCGGGGCAGCCCTACACCGCGGTCGTCCCGGGCAACAACGACAATCCAGGCGGTGCCAACTACCTGGGATCGCTGACGCTCGCCGGCGGCAAGGTCTTCGCCTCCTCCTCGCCGAGCGGCGGACCGGTCCGGCTGGGCTGCTTCGACCCGGCCACCACCGCCGCCTGCACCGGGTGGGCGACGCCGAAGACGGTCGGACCGGCGGGCTCCTACTCCTACGCCGCGTTCACCTCCTACGGCACCGACGGCAGCGAGCGCGGCGCCTGCGCCCCGGTCGTCACCGGCGGCCCGCCCGTGGTGGGCTGCTTCGCCATCGACGGGACGCCGATCGCCGCCCCCGGCGGGTTCGGCTCGGTCGCCAACGGCGCGCTCACCTTCAACCCGGAGACGGTCACCGCGCCCAACGGCCACCTGCAGAGCTACTTCCCCTTCTGGGGCGGCTCCCTCGCCGGCGGCACCGGCTGCTGGGACTGGACCGCGTCGGCCGTCTGCGCCGGTTTCCCCTTCCCCAAGACCCACCCGAACGTCAACGGCGGCGCCACCCGCGACTACGGCTACGACTACGACGAGACCACGGAGTGCCTCGTCGCGCTCGGCGACGCCGGGGTGCTCTTCTCCGTCGACCCGGCCACCGGCGGCTCCCCGTGTGTCCGCAGTGGAGCGTCGGTCAACCTGACCCCGGGCGCCTTCTACTGCGACGGCGGCACCAGCCACGTCCAGGCATACCGCGACGCGAAGCTGGAGAACATCACCCTCACCAACGTCGACCTCGGCAACTCCACCGCCACCGTCACCGACCCGGGCGGCACCGTGATCGCGACGCCGGCCTTCGCCCCCGACGGCAGCCTGGACCTGTCCGGCATCTCCGTCGCCGCCAACCCGGCGATCGTCGTCAACGCCCGGCTGGTGCTGCTCAGCACCGCCGACTTCACCGGCGGCAACCAGCCCAACATCGTCGTCAGCTATCAGGGCGACGCGCCGCAGTTGTGCTTCAAGACGAAGCTGAGCAGCGCCTGCTCGGTCACGAGCGTCACCAACACGGCGAGCGGCACCGATCCGGCCGGCGCCTTCACCTCCAACACGGTCACCGTGCCGATCGCGCCCGGCACCGAGTGCCAGCCCGTCGTCACGGTCAACAAGGAGATCTGCCAGGACACGCGGGCCTCGCGCTGCGGTCCCGGTGGTCCCGGCCCGTGGGCCAAGACGACCCCCGTCGGGCTGCTCGGCCTGCTGGGTACGGCGTACTGGCGGATCACCGTGACCAACTCGGGCGGCGTGGCCGCGGCCGGGGTGACCATCAACGACCAGGTGGTGCCGGGCTGCGTCTCCGCCGGCGGGACCTTCACCCTGGCGCCGGGGGCGAGCAAGCAGGTGTTCTGCTCGACGTTCCTGGTGCTGCTGCCGCTGACCAACACGGCGAGCGCCACCTTCACCGCTGCCGGTGCACCGCCGAACACACCGCCCACCACGACGGCGCCGTCCTCGGCGACCGCCTGCTCCCTCCTGTGCATTCTCGGTAACCCCAACGACCAGTCGGCGGGGCGTGCCCCCGTGCGTACCGCCCTCTAGGTCGTTGCCGGATGCCGGGTGCTGTCGGCGGACAGCACCCGGCATCTCGGCGTATGCGCGTGCCGAGCGCGACTCGCGGCTCGTGATCGCGTTGTTTCCGTGAAATTGGCCCCTCGCCTTGCTGTTGAGGGGCCAATTTCACGGAAACAACGCGATCAATCCGCTGTCAGCGGTCCCGCCACTTCAGCGGTGACATCGCGAGCGCCGCGTCGGCGACCCTCATCGCGGTCTGCGTGACGAGAGCGCGCCGGGACGAGTCGATCCAGCCCTGCACCGAGGTGTTACCCGCCGCCCGGTATTCGATCGCCTGGATGAGGCATTCGAGCTTGTCGGCGTCGCGGGCACACATCGCTTCGATGGTGGTCCGTGCCTCGAACTCCGAAACCGCTTCGCGGACCACCTTCGCGGCCGGTCCGGGCATTGCGGCCGTCTGATCTGCCGTGATCGACTGAGGATCCGGACCGGTCACATACCGTTTGGCGGTGTGCGGCAGGTCGCCCGTGCGGGTCTCCTGGGAGTCATGCCAGATCGCGAGGAGTGCTGCTCGGGCCGGGTCGCCGCCCTCCTCGGCAGCGAGGAGCGCGGCCAACTGGGCGACGCGAAGGCTGTGCTCGGCCACGGACTCCGGATCACGGATGCCTGCGTGCCACCAACCTGCTCGACGAACTCCTTTGAGGACACCCATCTCGAAGGCGAACTGGGCAATGCCCTGTCCGTCACGTTCGTCACCTGATCGGGTGTCCTCAGGGTTGATCACGTGGTCACTCCAAGCTACGAGAGTCTGAGTGCGTACGTTACGTCAGACAGCTTCTGCCGCGCTCGGCCAGTCAGGTTCGCGCTGTCAAGGTTTCCGATCCCCGCCTGCGCTCGGGACCGCAATTCGGGCAGGTGGTGTGCCATGCCAGGGCGAATCAACAGTAGATGCCACAGCGTGTGAATGTAGAGCTCGATCTGCTCGTGGCCGGTGTCGAGCCGATCAACGAGGTGTTCCAGCAGGCGACTCCCGTTAGCCGTTCGCGGGTCGTTAGACCGCATGAAGCCGTCATCGGTGTACGTGTCGGCGACCTCACCGACCCAGTACGCCCAGTAATTGATGTTCGCGAGGGCTTGGGTATCGCTGTCGAGGCCGCTTCCGACGAAATCGAGCAACGGTTCGTGAAAGCCGTATCGAGCCAGTGCGACGGACGCCGACCGGACTTCGACCCAGGTGGAAACGTCATCGCCAGAGCGTGCGGAGCGTAGTGCGCGTCGATGCTCGTCGACAAGCCAGGCAGCTGTGCTCTGCTCGGAGTCGAACGCCAGAAGGTAGGTAGCCTGGCGTCTGAGCAGGGCATCTGCCGGGTCACGCTTCCTGTCGGCTACGGCGAGGAGGTGTGTGAAGAATCGAGTCCGTTCACTAACGCTCAATGCCGGTCGATGAGAGCTGGGTCCGCGTCGTGAAGAGGCTTCTCGAACCAGCCCGTTGAGCTGCGTGGGTAGCACACCGGTGAAGGGCCAGGTGATCAGGTTCGTCAGGTCGCGCCGATGAACGGTGGCCGCGAGCGGATGCCAGCGTGAGTCGGCCACGGAGCGGCCATGCTCGATGGCGAACTCGATGATCAGGTCGGCCTCTATGGCGTCACAGAGCACCTTGAACAGGTGTGGATGCGCGCCGTGTCGGATGAGTCGTATGCGCAGGTGCGCCAAGTCGGCAATGCGGATCGCCGTCAACGGGCGTCGCCCGGTCTCCCAGCCCTGGATGGTGGCGATGTCTACTTGAAGCGCCTCGGCCAGTTGGGACTGCGTCAGGGACAACGATTCACGAATCAGTTTCCAGAGGAATCCTGAGAGGAGTCCTCGCCGGTACGGCAAACTCTTACTGCCGTGCAGTGTTTCGACTTTAAATCGCATCGCCCTGACCCTATTCCATGCCGGCTTAGCTGCGACTACTCGTACATCGGGTAAGTCTACATCGGGGCGTCGCATCGATACTGTCCCACTTGCAGATCGGACAGTGCAATTCGTGCTAGGTGCAGAGCGGGAGTTGGACGTGGATGCGGATGAGCTAGGTAATGCCGATGGCTACCCGGTCTATCGGCTGTATGTACTCCCACGCTGGATGGTTCAGCCGACGATGATGCTTCCGATTCTTCCGCCTCAGCGCGTCGAACGGCACGAACCGCAGTCCATTCCTCAGGGAGGAGGGGACTGCGCCATACCTCGTCGCCCCGCCTCCCGAAATGATCCATTCGATTGGGAGGGAAGATCATGACTGACGTCACTCGCGGTGTGGGTGCTTCCATACCGCCCTTTGACCTGGCTGATCCGCCGGAGGAGCCGCCTGATGCGTGCGCGGATCTGAGGATGTGGGCGGTGGCCCGTGAGTTGCTCGCTGAGCATGAACCATTCGAGGGCTCATGTGAGTCCTGCGGCACAACGGATGTGCCGTGCGAGGGAAGCACCCTTGCTATTCAAGGGCTCCAGGTGGCCTGCGGTGTGCCGATGGCGACGGGCGCCTTCTGGGTGCATCTGATGCAGGTCAAGGGAGAGCAGGATTCGCGCTAGGTGAACCGTGTAGCGCTCAAGATCGCAACTCATGGCGTTGAGGGCTCGTCATGGCAAGCCCAATTAGCCAAGATCTGCGATCTTGGCTAGATGCAGCGAAGATCTTGGCGTGGAGGTGCCGCTCCAGCGACACCTCCACGCCAAGATCTCGTCATGCGGTGGCCCGGACGCCCTTGATCAGCAGGTAGCCGACCATCCAGAACTCCGCGACCACTGACGGGATCAGCACGAAAGCCGAGATCTCCCCGCCAAGAGCGGGAGCCAGGAACCGCAGCAGCAGATCCACCAGGTAGGCGACGCACCCGAGCATCAACGTCACCCCGAGCGCCTTGGGGAAGAGCCCGGACGTGTACGCCATCCACCCCAGCGGCAGCAGCCACAGTCCGAAGAAGACCTGCGCGATCAGGTACCCGTGGCTGTGCAGGCTGGTGAAGAGCAGCACCAGCGCGTCGGAACCGTCCGCTCCGAGCGCCGCCGCGAACCCGGGATCGGTGGCGATCGTCAGCGCGGCGAAATGATTGAGCAGGTTGGCCCCGGTGATCGCCGTCGCGATGATCACGAAGATCAGCATCGCGCGGGCCCCCTCCCGGCTGACATGCCGGAGCAACCGGTGGAGCAGCATCGCGACGATCGGGAAGCAGGCGACCCCGATCAGGTCGCTGACGAAGCCGATCCGGAAGAGCGTCGCGTGCGCCACGATGTTGTCGGCGGTCGCGGCGGCGTTGCCGGGTTCGACGACGTTGGATCGGGCGAAGAGTTCGGCGAAGCCGCCGAAGACGGCGAGCAGCAGGTAGAAGAAGCCGGCGATCCGGGCGAGGCGCTGCGGTGAGGACATGGGAACTCCTGGCGGAATGGACTGAGGGCACGGCGAATGGCGCCGTGTGTGCGGCGAGAGCGCAGCAGGCGAAAGCGCGGAGAGCGAAGGTGCAGTGAGCGGGAGGGGGCAGGCGACTACATGCCCTGGCGGTACGCGATCAGCTTCACGGGTGTGCTGACCAGCGCGGAGAGCACGAACGCGGCGTAGATGGCGTTCGCCACCCAGAAGTTGTCGGCGTCGGCGAGCGAGAGGCCGAAGGGGACGATCATGGCGGCCGCGAGCACGCCCCCGCCGACCCGCTCACCGAGCCGGTTGATCTCCCTGTCCCGGGCGTCGACCCGGTAGCTGTCGCTGGGCTTGGCGATCTCCACGGCGATCCGGCCGACGATCGACAGCCCGATCGAGATGCCCAGGCTCCACAGCAGCGTGCCGACGAACGGCACCTCGCTGACGGGCGTGCTCCCGAGCCGGTCGATCAGCACCGCGAGGTAGCCGCCGTAGGCGCCGATGACAACGGTGAGGTAGACCCACGCGCCCTTCTCCTCGTACGACATGTCTGCCTCCCATGTAAAACAAAGTTGACATGGTGAAATGTAAGGCGTCGCAGACATCGTGTCAAGTTTTCTTAACTTCGCTCAGCTCATGAGGGGCGGCGGGATCCGGCGAGGACGAAGGCGACCACGAAGACCGACGGTGCGGTCAGTGCGATGGGCAGGAGGTCGACGAGGTCGCCGACGAACCACATCGAGCCGAGCGGCAGATCCAGGCCGAGGGAGCTGGGGTACCAGAGCGGGGCGCCGGCCAGGGAGAGCGGCTCTTCCGGCGTCGGCGTGAAGCGCAGCAGCACCGCGACGATCACGCTCAGCTCCAGTGCGACGAATGCCGCCGCTCCACCGGCCAGACCGGCCCAGCGCGGATGCCCGGCGGCCGACAGCTGTGCCGCACCCGCGAGCCCGGCGACCATCAGCACCAGCCAGACGAGGGCGCCCGCGATGAGCTCCGGCTTCTCGTAGGGGATCAGCGCGATCAGGGCCGTGACGACGAGCGTGCCGAGCAGCGGCAGCACGAGCGATCGCGCCGTGGCGGCGGGCGCCAGTGCCCAACCCGCCGCCCACCGTCCGGCGAACCAGGCGATCACGGCGGTCGTCAGCGCGGCCAGGATGAAGCCGGGGTTGGTGCCGACGACGGCGAGACCGCTCAACGCGTCCAGGGGAAACGCGCGCAAGAGGATGAGCAGCCCCACCTGCCCCCCGAGGATCGGGATCGGAGCGAGCGGCAGGAGGGCGTACCCCCGGGTGGTGTTGATGGCCATCGGCCAGACGATAGAGGCGGCGGGGCGGCGGCGCTGCCCCGCCGATCTCAGGCGACCTGGACCGAGCGCTTGGAGAGGCCGAAGAAGAAGCCGTCGACCGTGGTCACCGCTGGTGCCTCGGGGTCGGTCGCGGCGCCGAGGGTGACGAACAGCGGCGTGTAGTGCTCCACCGTCGGATGGGCGTAAGGCATCCCGGGCGCGAGCCGGGCGTAGTCGGCGAGCGCGTCCACATCGCCCCGGGCCAGCGCCTCGGCGGCCCAGGTGTCGAAGTCGCGGGACCAGCCGGGAGGGCCTTCGGCGCCGGTGAAGTGCCCGCGGCTGAGGAAGGGCAGGCCGTGGGTCATGAAGCCGGACCCGATGATGAGCACGCCCTCGTCGCGCAGCGGCTTGAGGCGTGCGCCGAGTGCGAGCAGCTTCGCCGGGTCGTGCGTGGGCAGGCTGAGCTGCAGCGTCGGCACGTCGGCCGCCGGGTACATCACCTTGAGGGGCACCCAGGCGCCGTGGTCGAGGCCGCGGCTGGGGTGCTGGTGCACGCGCTCGTTGGCGGGCAGCATCGCGGCGACCCGCCGGGCCAGGTCGGCGGCGTCCGGCGTCGGGTAGGTCATCTCGTAGTAGCGCTGCGCGAAACCGCCGAAGTCGTAGACGAGCGGCACGGCGGTGCCGCTGGCGGAGAGGCTGACCGGGGCGGACTCCCAGTGGGCGCTGACGATCAGGATCGCCTTGGGCTTGGGCATCGACTGTGCCCAATCGAAGAGCTCGGTCATCCATGACGACTCCTCGAAGAGCGGGGGAGCGCCGTGGCTGAGGTAAAGCGCGGGGAGGGCACCGTCCTGCGGGGTCCAGACGCGTTGGTCGCGGCTCGCCGGCAGGGCGGCGGCTTCATGCAGATCCAGTGGGTACGCCGTGGTCATGCTCCCCAGCGTAGCCCTCTTTTATTGAACGCTCAACTATTCTGGGCGTGCACCTCGGTGACCTGGCACACCGTGACCGACCGTGATTGCCGCCTGACGCCGGTGCGCGGGATCGGTAGTCTCACTGCCATGACGTCAGCCGAGATCTTCGACGACCGGCCCTGCGTACTCGGCGAGGGACCATCGTTCGACGATCGAACAGGCCGGGTGAGCTGGGTCGATGTCGGAGCCGAGCGGCTGCTGTGGCGCGACCTCGCCACCGGGGAGGCGGGCGAGACCCCCTTCGACGAATTGGTCAGCGCCGCCGTACCGAGAGCGGGCGGCGGCGTCGTGCTCTGCATGTCGGCCGGGGTCGTCCTCGCCGACGCCGACGGCACCCTGCACCCGCTGATCCCCTTTCACGACACCGTCCAGATCGACCTGCGGGCCAACGACGCCAAGGCCGACCCGGCCGGGCGCCTGTGGGTCGGCACCATGAACAAGAAGGAGCGCTCCGCGACCGGCGCCCTCTACCGCCTGGACCCGGCCGACGGCAGGCTGGTCCGGATCCTCGACGGCGTCACCGTCTCCAACGGCCTCGGCTGGTCCGTCGACGCCGCCACCATGTACTACATCGACACGCCCACCCGGCGCATCGACGCCTTCGACTACGACCTCGCCACCGGCGAGATCAGCGGTCGGCGGCCGTTCGCCGAGTTCCCCGAGGACGCCGGGATGCCCGACGGGATGTGCATCGACGGCGGGGGCTTCGTCTGGGTCGCCGCCTGGGGCGGCGGGATGGTGCGCCGCTACGCGCCCGACGGCACGCTGGAGCGCACCGTCACCCTGCCCACCTCCCGGGTCACCTCGTGCACCTTCGCCGGTCCCGACCTGGACCTGCTCGTCATCACCACCGCCTCGGTCGGCGACAGCGCGGGTCAGCCCGGCGCGGGGCTGACCTACTCCTACCGCCCGGGCGACGCCGTGGGCCGGGCCGTCGACCGCTTCGCGGGCTGAAAGGGTTACCTCATGATCTTCCAACCGGGACAGCGGGTCGTCTTCATCGGCGACAGCATCACCGACTGCGGCCGCCGCGACGAGTACGCGCCCTACGGCGACGGCTACATGAACCTGGTCCGCTCCTTCACCACCGCGCGCCATCCGTCCGTGGGACTGACCTGGGTCAACCGGGGCATCAGCGGCGACACCGTGCGCGACCTGGTGCGGCGATGGGAGACCGACGCGATCGCCGAGCAGCCCGACTGGCTGTCGGTGATGATCGGCATCAACGACATCTGGCGCGCGCACCAGCCGGGATACGAGGCCGACGCCGTCCCGATCGACGAGTTCACCGTGACGCTGCGCGGGCTGCTCAAGACCGTCGTGGAGCGCACCGGCTGCCGGCTGATCCTCGCCGACCCGTACTTCATCGAGCCCGACCCCGCGCAACCCCAGCGAGCCGACACCGACCGCTACTGCGCCGTCGTGGCGACGCTCGCCGAGGAGTTCAACGCGCTGCACGTGCGCACCCAGGCCGCCTTCAACACGGTGCTGGCGTCGACGAGCCCCGCCGACTGGGCCGACGACCAGGTCCACCCCGGACTGCCCGGCCATGCCGTGATCGCCCAGGCCTACCTGGACCTGATCAACTAGTACCTGTCGCCCAGCCCCGCTCGCTGCTTCCGGGCTCGTGCGCCAAGATCGTCGCAACTCTTCAAGAGTTGCGGCGATCTTGATCGTGACGTGCATGGGTGCGCGTGGCGCACCCATGCGGTCCAATGGGACCAACTCTTGAAGAGTTGCGGCGATCTCGGCGCCCGGGCCGCGGCGGCCCGCGGGCGTGGTGTCCGGGGCGTCAGGAGTCGCCGAACTCCTTGCGGAGCTGGTCCTGGATGGCGGGGCGGGGGGTCTCCACCGCCAGCTCCGGCGGCATCCAGGGCTCCGGCTCCTCCCACCCGCGCAGCATCGCGGTGTAGCGGAACACGAACGCGACCGTGAACGCCGCCAGCGTCGAGGACCACACACCCCAGTGCAGCCAGGCGAAGCACGCCACGTAGACGACCGACGCGAGCACCGCCGTCCCCACGAACCACTCGCCCCGGATGAACTGCTTCGGCGTGACGCCGCAGGTCAGGTCGATGATGAACCGCCCGGCCGTGGCGCCGACGACGCCGATCACCACCGCCGTGAGCAGCGGCAGCCCCGCGTCGAGGGCTTTGCCGGCGCCGATCACGGCGTACCAGGGCAGGGAGAGCGACGTCGCGAACTGGAACAGGCCCTCGCGGAACTTCTGGCCCGCGTTGTATTCGATCCGCATCGCGAGCAGGGCCGCGAGGATGGTCAGCACGAGGTACATCGGATTGAGCAGCGGCGCCGGGATCTGCATCAGCAGCACGTCGCGGCTGATGCCGCCGGCGACGCCGCCCATGACGGCGAAGATCAGGATGCCGACACGGTGAAGTGCTTGTAGTGGTCGGGCCGCCGCACGAGCAGCGCCGCGTTGAAGGCGTTGGTGGTCGCCGCGATGAGGTCGATGATCGTGAAGTCGCCGAACGTCCAGTCGGTCCAGGGGTTGGCGAGCATGCCCTATTGCATCATATTTGTCCGACTGCGATGCGGCGCTTCGCGGCGAAGTCCGGCCGGTCGGTGATGAGCACGTCGATCCGCGGATCGCGCAGGCACCGCTCGATCTGCGCGTCGCCGTTGACGGTCCAGACCATCGTGGTCAGCCCGGCCCGCGCCGCTCGCCCCAGCAGCGCCGGTGCGAGCCGCCGGTGCAGCGCCACGCCCGAGGCCCCGCACGCCGCGACCCGGCGCAGCGGCCAGGCGTCGTGCACCTGCCTTCCCAAGGACAACGCGGTGGGTACGCCGGGAAAACCCCGCGTGATCCGCGCGATCGACTCGTCGGCGGTGGTCGTCACCACGAACCCGTCCTCGCTCATCAGGGAGATCGCCATCTGGACCAGCCGGTCCTCGTACCCCGACTCCTTCAGGTCGATGTGCCCGCGAGCGCGACCCGCCAGACCGGCCATGACCTCCTCGCAGGTCGGGACGTCCGTCCCCGCCACCGCGCAGAGCTCGGCATAGGTGAGCGCCCCGACGGCGGGCCCCCGCCTGCCCCCCACCCGCGGATCGTGATGGCAGACCAGCACCCCGTCGCCGCACCGCCGCACGTCGAACTCGACCAGCTCAGCGTGCTCAGCGGCGGCAAGAAGCTCGCCGACCCCCATCGTCCGCCCGTAGTGCGCCGAGATCTCCACCACCCTGAACTTTAATGCTGGACACGCCGCGGGATCTGCAACAAACGTCAGGATCGTTTAGCGCGAAGTCGATCCTGACCTTTGTGACGCTTTTCGCGGCGTGTCCAGCATTAAAATTCAGGAGGTGGGCGCTCTACGGGGCGCGGCGCTGCAGGTGGGACTGGTAGAGGACGATGCTGCCGGCGACCGCGGCGTTGAGGCTGCTCGCGGCGCCGCCGATCGGGATGCGGACCACCTCGTCGCAGGCGTCGCGCCACGCGGCGGACATGCCGGTCGTCTCGTTGCCCACGACGATCACCAGCGGACCGGTGAGGTCGGCGTCGGCGAGCTCCACCGTCGCCGACTCGTCGGTGCCGATCAGGCGGACCGGTGAACCGGACTCGCGCAGCCCGGCGAGCCAGCCGGCGACCCGGGTGGGCGCGTCCACGCGTACCGACGGCATGGAGAAGATCGAACCGGTGCTGGCCCGGACCGTCGCGGGGTCGTAGACGTCGGCGGCGTGGCCGGTGACGACGACGCCGCCCGCGCCGAACGCGTCGGCGGAGCGGATCAGCGTGCCGAGGTTGCCGGGGCTGCCGGGCCGGTCGAAGACGACGACCGGGCCGCCGTCGACGCGGATCTGCTCGATGTCGTCCTCGGGCATCGTCACGACCGCGATCAGCTCGGGCGTCTCCTCCCGGCCCGACAGCTCGTCGAGCAGCTCGGGGGCCATCTCGACCAGGTCGCCGCCCGCCTGGGACAGCTGGTCGTCGGCCCAGCGCGACAGCCGCCGGCCCCCGGGGTAGAGCAGTGCCGCGAACTGCCAGCCGTGCTCGGCCGCGAGGCTGATCGGGCGTACGCCGTGGACGAGGAACTGCCGGTGCCGATGCCGGGCGTTGCGATTGGTGAGCAGCGACTGCCACTGCTGGAACCGGGCGTTTCGCACGGTCACCCGCACTGTCGTGGAACCCATCAGGACAGTATGCTGCCCGAACCCCACACCCTGGAGATCACCCATGCCGGTCCTCATCGCGTACGCCGTCGTCGCCGTCGCCAACCTGATCAGTGCCGGAGTCGAGAACGACGTCGTCTTCTGGATCACCAAGCCGCTGCTGATGCCGCTGCTGGCGCTGTGGCTGTGGCGGGCGGCCCGGGGCAGCGCGGTGCCGGTGCGCGGGTTCACCGCGGCGCTGGCCTTCTCCACGGCGGGCGACATCGCCCTGCTCGGCAGCGGCGACCTGTGGTTCCTCGCGGGCATGGTCTTCTTCCTCGGTGCGCACATCTGCTACATCACCACCTTCGTCCGGCACGGTGCGCTGGCCCGGCTGCGCCGCTGGCCGGTGCTGGCGGTGCCGATCGGCGTCGCGGTGCTGCTCGGCGCCGCGCTGATCTGGTTGTGGCCGGGGCTGGCGGAGATCGGGCTCGCCGTGCCGATGACCGCCTACGGGCTGGCGCTGGCGACGACGGCGGCGACGTCGTCGGCGTTCGGCTGGCGGACCGGCCTGGGCGGGCTGCTCTTCCTCACCTCGGACCTGCTCATCGCCGTCGACGCGGCGGGCGCCGCCGAGCTGCCCGGCCCGCCGATCTGGGTGATGCTGACCTACCTGGCCGCACAGACGTTGCTGGCGTTCGGGTGGTTGCGCTACCAGCGGGCCCGGACTGCCAGCGTGCTTTGAGGTTGAGCGCACATCCTGTGAAGATGTCCGATACCCCAGACGAAGAAGGCACCGCGACACCGCCACCGGCCGCGCCGGTGGAGCCGACACCAGCTCCGGCACCGGCGCCCGCGCCCGCGCCGGCGACCAGGGGACTCCTGCAGAGCCGGCCGCTGCAGTTCACCGCCGTGGGCCTCGTCGGCCTGCTCATCGGCTGCGCGGTCGGCGGCGGCGTGGTGGCGCTCGTGAGCCACCACGGCGACCGGCACGAGCGGCAGCACAACCAGCGTTTCGACAGGGGTCCGCGCATCGTGGACCAGCGCGAACGGGGTCCGCTGCGGCAGCAGCCGCCGCAGACGCGCCGCTTCCCGCTGCCGGGCCCTCCGGGTGCTCCGGGAGCACCGGCTCCGGTGCTGCCCACGGCGCCGCCGACGCCGCAGCCCACCAGCTGAGAACGTCGTGGTCCCCGGCGCGCCTGCCGGGGACCACGACGCGCGTCAGATCCGCCGGGCCAGCGCCAGGTCCGTGGTGATGTCGAGCCCGATCGTGCCGCCGCGGGCGTCGATCACCCGGGCCACCTCGGCGAGTACGCCGTCGAGCTGCTCGGTGTCGAGGATCCGGTAGTGCGAGATCGACGCCAGCAGGTCCACGTAGTCGGCGGTCGTGTAGGTGCGCTCGCCGGTGTAGTAGCGGATCTCCAGATCGGTGAAGCGGCTGTCGTCGACGAGGTCCAGGCTCTGCCACTCCTGGTCGAAGGCGCCGGTCCGCTCCGCGCGCACCTCCTCGGTGCGGCGGGCGTGCGGGGTGAACCCGACCGGCACGCCATGCCGGGTGTCGACCGCCGTCAGCGCTTCGAGCAGCGGCTGGTCGGTGGTGGAGAAGCTGTTCCAGAACAGGGCGAGCGCACCGCCCGGTGCCAGCGCCGCGTGGGCCAGGTCCAGGCGCCGCGCGGGGTCGACCCAGTGCCAGGACTGGGCGGCGTAGAGCAGGCCGAACTCGCGGTCGGGCTGCCACGACTCGAACGGGGTCACGATGACGCGGGCCGCGCAGTTGCGGCTGAGCGCCTCGGCCATCCGCGGATCCGGCTCCACACAGGTGATGTCGATCCCGTGGGCGGCGAAGGCCACCGTCGCCTTGCCCGTCCCGGCGCCGACCTCCAGGGCGGGACCGGGTCCGGCGAAGGCGATCACGTCGGTGACGAGCGCCGCCGGGTAGTCGGGCCGGGCGTTCTCGTAGGCCTGCACCACCTCGCCGAAGACCCGGCTGCGCTGGCGCGGCTCGGTCGCGTCACTCACAGATCTGCCAGGTCTCATCCGGCCGGACCAGGACGAAGGTCTGGGTGAAGATGGTGCCGTCGGCCTGGGTGGCCTTGACGGTGACCCGTGCCGACACCCTGCCGTTGATGTTGCTGACGCTGGTGCCGGTGATCTCGTGGCCGGTGATCTTCGGCCGCGCCGACTGGGTCCGGACGAAGGTCTCCTCCGAGATCCTCCGCTGCACCTGGTCGCAGTAGCGGGCGTAGGCCTGCGGGTAGGCGCCGGCCTCGATGTCGTCGATGAACGCGTCGGTGGCGTCGTTGGCCGGTCCCGTCGCCTCGTCGATGCCGCGGTAGAGCAGGTAGCCGCCGATGCCCAGGCCGCCGCAGCACAGGACGAGCACGATGCCGACGATGATGAGCACGGTGCGCAGGGTGCGCTTGGGCTTGGGTGCTTGCGCGGTCGGTGGAGGTGTGAAGGAGTCCGGGGGCGGGCTGTACGACATGGCCCGAACGGTAAACCCCGGCCGCAAGATTTTCCCGGCGGCCGGGCGGCTGGGAGGATTTCTCGCATGACGGATGCGGACGTGGTCGTCGTCGGCGGTGGCATCATCGGCGTGAGCTGCGCCTACCACCTCGCCGCGGCGGGAGTGCGGGTCACGCTGGTCGAGCGCGACACGCTCGGCGCCGGCTCGACGAGCAAAGCCGCCGGCGGGGCGAGGTCCGCGTACACCACCCGGGTCAATCTGGAGATGGGCCTGCACGGCATCGGCGAGTACGCCGGGTTCCGGGCCCGCTTCGGCCAGGAGATCGATTTCCACCGGATGGGGTACCTCTTCCTCATCGCCGACGCCGCCGACCTGCCGGAGTTCGAGCGGTGTTCGGCGCTGCAGCGGGAGTACGGCATCCGCAGCCACATCATCGGGGCCGAGGAGGCGCAGCGGATCTCGCCGCTGATCTCCACCGACGGGATCGTGGCGGCCCTGTGGTCGCCCGACGACGCGAAGGCGACGCCGGACGCCGTGGTGCAGGGGTATGCGAGAGCCGCCCGGGGCCACGGTGCGCGGCTGCTCACCGGGGTCGAGGTGACCGGGATCGAGCTCGACGGCGGTGTGGTGCGCGGTGTGCGTACCGGCCGGGGTCTGATCACGGCCGGGACCGTGGTAGTGGCCGCCGGTGCCTGGAGCGGCGCGGTCGGTGCGATGGCCGGGGTCGACCTGCCGGTGGTGCCGATCCGGCGGCAGGTGGTCTTCACCGGGCCGGTCGACGGGCTCGGCGAGACGCCGCTGACGATCGAGATGCCCACGACGCTCTACTTCCACCGCGAGGGTCCGGGGCTGGCGGTCTCCTATTCGGACCACGACCGGGCGCCGGGTTTCGACACCCGCTACGAGCCGGGGGAGTGGCTCGACCGGCTGGTGGAGCTGATCGGGCGGCGCGCACCGGCCATCCTGGACGCCGGCATCCGGTCGGCCTGGGCGGGCCTCTACGAGGTGACACCCGACCACAACCAGATCATCGGGGAGGTGCCGGGGATGTCGCGGGTGCTCTACGCGGCGGGCTTCTCCGGGCACGGCTTCCAGATGGGGCCGGCGGCGGGAGCGGCGATCCGCGACCTCTATCTCGGAGCGCCGCAGGCGATCGACATCTCCTCCCTCGACGTCCGGCGCTTCCGCGGCGGCATCGCCCTGGCGGAGCACAACATCGTGTGACGTTCCCATCCCACCCCTTGCGACCTGGGTGTTTTCCTCAGGAGTAGCGGACGTTGTGCCGGAGGCTGGCATCCGTCGATGCTTGACCGGTGTCGGGAGGATCCCGAACGCCACGGGGGGATACGTTGATGTCTGGATACCATCTCGGCTCGATGGCTGGCACCGCACCGCGGTGACGACCTTCCGGGTCCTGGGACCGCTTGCGGCCCACCGGGACGGAACAGCCGTCCCGCTCGCACCCTCACTGCGCCGGCTGCTCGCGGTCTTCCTCAGCCGGCCCAACCGTCCGATCCCCGGCCCCGCGCTCGTCGAGGAGCTGTGGGCGGGCCGCACGCCGGCGAACGCCCACAAGGTCATGCAGGTCTACGTCCACCGGCTGCGGCGGACCCTCGTCGACGAGAGCCTCATCGGCCACGGTGCCTCCGGCTACGTGCTGCGGGTCGCCGAGGGCGACCTCGACTCGCTGCGCTTCGGCGCGATGGTCGAGCGCGCCGAGGTCGCCTTCCGCCGCGGTGAGCTCGCGAAGGCCGCGGAGCTGCTGGCCGGCGGGCTCGCCCTGTGGAGCGGCGACCCGTTCGCCGACGCCCGCGACACCCCCGCCGTCGAGGACGAGTCGCGGCGGCTCATCGAGGCCCGCGTACGCGCACACGAGATCCACGGCGACGTCCTGCTCGCCCTCGGCCGGCACGTCGAGGCGGTCACCGACCTGGTGGCGCTGACACGGTCCCTGCCGATGCGGGAGCGGCTGCGCGGGCAGGCGATGCTGGCCCTGCACCGGTGCGGCCGCCGGGCCGAGGCGCTGGAGCTCTTCCGGGAGTGCCGGGCCACCCTCGCCGAGCAGCTCGGCATCGAGCCGGGTGCGGAGCTGCAGATCCTGCACCGGGCGATCCTGCGGGGCGACCCCGTGTTCGGCGGTCGGGTGGCGGCGCCGCCGCGCAACGTGTGGCAGCACGGCGCCGATCGCCGCGGTGGCGGGCAGGTCGCGAGGTGGGAGGCGGCGGCACCGCCCGCGAAGCGGGGGTTCCTGCGCAGAGCCGGTTGATGTGCGCAGCCGCTCCACTGTGACACGGTGGGGAGCGGCACATCCCGCGTACACCACGGAGTCTCATGAGTGAAGCACCGCTGCGCTTCCAGGCGGCCCGCACCGGCGTCGGACCTCTCACCTGGGGGCAGATCGCGATCTGGGACGTCTTCGCGTGGCTGCCGCCGGGTGACGCCTCGCTCAACCTCTCCGCCCGCTGCGACGTGCCGGCCGGTGCGGACCTCGACACGGTCCGCACCGCGCTGCGCGTGCTGGTCGAGCGGCACGACTCGCTGCGCTCGGTCTACTACGACACCCCCGACGGACCCCGGCAGGAGGCCCGGGGCAGCGGCGAGATCCCGGTCGAGGTGCACCGGGACGCCGACGAGGAGGAGGTCGCGGCGCGGCTCGTGGCGGCCGCCTTCGACAACGCGACCGACCTGCCGCTGCGGGTCGCCGTGCTCTGCCGCGACGACCGGCCGGTCACCCTGCTGCTCGCCCTGAACCACATGGCGCTCGACGGCTGGAGCCTGCGCATCGTCCTGGCCGACCTCGACGCCCTGCTCGCCGGTGCCGAGCCGGGCCCGGCGGGGCAGCAGCCGTTGGAGCGGGCCGCCTACGAGGCCTCCGCCGAAGGGCGGCAGCGGGAGGCGAAGGCGCTCGCGTTCTGGTCCGAGCAGCTCGCCGAGATCCCGGACCGCATGATCGCCAGCGTTCGGGGCGATCGCGCGCCCGACTTCGTCTGGGCCCGGATCGAGTCCCCGGCGCTGGCACTGGCGACGAGGGCGCTGGCGATCCACGGTGGAGTCGCGCCGTCGGTCGTGCTGCTGGCCGCGTCGTCGCTGCTGCTCGCGGCGTACGCCGGGGAGAGCGAGGCGGCGCTGCGCACGATCGTCGCGACCAGGTTCCACCGTGAGAGCCGCGACCTCGTCGGTGCCTTCAACCAGAACGCGCTGTTCCGGCTCGGCATCGCCGACGAGAGTGTCGCGGCGTTCCTGCGCCGGGCGGTGCAGGCGGCGCTCAACTCCTACTGGCACTGCGAATACCACCCGCGCGCCCTGGACGCGCTGGTGGCGGCCGCGGCCGAGCGGCGCGGCATCACCCCGGACGGGTACTGCTTCTTCAACGACGTCCGCTTCGCCCCGGCGGAGAAGATCAGCCGCCGGGCCGATCCCGCCGCCGCGGCCGCCGCCGTCGCCACGATCCCGGGCCTGCTCGGCGCGACCCGGATCACCGGCTGGGCGCCGCCCAACACCCCCAAGGGCGCCAACCTCTTCCTCTACCTGCACCGCCTCGACGAGAGCGCGACGCTGGCGCTCTGCGTCGAGCGCGGGTTCCTCGAGCCGAGGGGGCCCGCCGACTTCCTCGGCGACCTCGAACGCCTCGTCACGATGGCGGCGCTGGGCGAGGACTCCGTCCGCGCGCTCTACGACGCGTTCCGCAGCGCCTGACCGGGCTCCGGACGCACCAATGGGCGGGAAACGAGCTTTCGCAAGCTTCCCGCCCAGGCGGGGAACGGGGTGCGGTCCGTGTCCCCTGCTCTCCCCAGGCCCGCCTCCACCCCCTGACAGGCGGTGCGGGAGGAGATGTCTGCCCCGTGCTATTCGAAGACGAAGGCCGGCCTGACGTAGGCCGTCTCACCCATCAGCGCGGTGGTGTCGAACTTCGCCGGGTTGTAGCCGGCGCGCCGCAGCACATTTGTGCAATTGCGGCGGGCGCTGCAGTCGCCCAGGCGCCGTCGGCACGCGGCGCAGGTGCCGGTGCCGTCGTCGTGATGCTCGGCGAGAACCTGAACACAGAGATCGATGAGCCCGGCGGGGAAGGGCAGGCGGCTCACGAGGCCGCCGCGGTGGCGCGTCGACGGCGCAGACCGGCGAGCGCCTGCCAGTAGCCCGACATCGTCACCTGCTCGCCGAGCGCGGTGGCGAGGCCTTGCCTGGCCAGGTCGTCGCCGGCGCACGGGGAGGCCTCACCGCACTCTGGACACGGTTGTCCGGACGGGCCACGATGGGCTAGGTAGAGCTCGTGAGCGATCTGCCACACGCCCGGATCGGTGCAACCAGCAGGGGGTTCAGCGGGCGGTTCACCGTGCTCCACGGCGGACTCCACTGTGGTCGGGTCGACCATCGCGGCACCTCCTCGAGATCCATCCCCGTCAGCGTCGCAGACGATTTACGCAACTGCAAGAATCGGCTGCCCAATTTAACCGGTGGCGGCAGGAATATGACACGGTTGGGGGAGGTGTCACCCGTGTCCGGGTACCTCAGAGTGACGGCGTCGACACTAAGATGGCGGCTAACTCGGGAGGAGTGGCCATGGCCAGCGGAAATCCCACGGTCCGGCGGCGACGGCTCGGGCTGATCCTGCGGCTGATGCGCACGGACGCCGGGCTCACCGGCGAAGAGGTCGGCAAGCGCCTGGAGCGCTCCGACTCCTGGGTGAGCCGGGTCGAGACGGCCCGCCAGGCGCTGCGCCCCCGCGACCTGCGCGACCTGCTCAGCCTCTACGGCGTCACCAACCCCGACATCCACCGCGAGCTGGAGATGCTGGCCCGCGACTCCAAGGAGCGGCGCTGGTGGAGCCACTTCGGCTCGAGCATCACCGGTCCGTACGCCAGCTACATCGGCTTCGAGGACGAGGGCACGTCACTGCTCTGCTTCGACGCGGCGGTGATCAACGGCCTGCTGCAGACGGAGGAGTACGCGAAGGCGCTCAACAGCCAGGCGATCCCGCGGCTGACGGCGGAGGAGTCGGACCGGCTCGTCGAGATCCGGCTGACCCGCCAGCGCCGACTCGTCGGCGACAAGCCCCTCAAGCTCTGGGCGGTGATGGACGAGGCCGTGCTGCGGCGCTGCTTCGCCGGGCCGGAGGTGCAGCGCACGCAGCTGCTGCACCTGGTCGACGTCACGCTTCGCAGCCCGCATGTCTCGATCCAGATCCTGCCGCTCGTCCACGCGCTGCACCCGGGCATGACCGCGAGCTTCACCATCATCGAGTTCCCGCCGCCCGATCAGCCCATCGTCTTCAACGAGGCGGTCAACGGCATGTCGGTCGAGGACGACACCGACGCACATCGTTATCGGCTTGTCTTCGACGAGCTTCGCGCCGCGTCACTCAGCAAGGCCGAATCCCTTAAGCTCATTCGCGACATGGTCCACCAAATCGTCTAACCGAATGAGATGGAGCAAGCGTGAGGGCCCTGAACCACACCTGGCGGGTAAGCACCCGCAGCGGCACCAACGGTGCGTGTGTCGAGGCGCGGTACGCCGATGAGCAGGTTCACCTGCGCGATAGCAAGGACCGTGAGGGCGGACAGCTCGCCTTCAACGCCGGTGACTGGAGTGCCTTCATCGAGGGCGTCAAGGCCGGCGAGTTCGACCTCACCACGTAAGTAGGTAGACGCCGACGGCCACAGGTGCGGGGCTGTCGGTGTGGTGTTGGTAAACCGCGTTGGTCGAGTCGTGATCAGCGGCTAACCTCCGTGGTCATGACCTCTGAGATCGATCCCGTCGCCCATAACCGTCTCGCTTGGGACATCCAGGTGGACCAGGAGGACGAGTGGTCTCGGCCTGTCTCGTCCGACGTGATCGAACGAGCGCGGAACGGCGACTGGTCGGTGGTGCTCATCGGCTACCAACCAGTCGACCCGTCATGGTTTCCGCCGCTCGTCGGCGCCGACGTCCTGTGCCTCGCCTCCGGCGGCGGCCAGCAGGGTCCGACCCTCGCCGCGGCCGGCGCCCGGGTCACCGTCTTCGACAACTCCCCCAAGCAGCTCGGCCAGGACGAGTTCGTGGCGCGGCGCGACGGGCTCGACCTGCGTACCGTCCTGGGGGACATGCGCGACCTGAGCGCCTTCCCCGACGCCGGCTTCGACCTCGTCTTCCACCCGGTCTCGAACCTGTTCAGCCCGGAGCTCGCGCCGGTCTGGCGGGAGTGCTTCCGGGTGCTGCGGCCGGGCGGAACGCTGCTCGCGGGGTTCCTCAACCCCGACCTCTACCTCTTCGACAGCGTCCTGCTGGACAAGACCGGCGAGATGGTCGTGAAGCACAAGCTGCCCTACAGCGACGTCACCCACTACACGGCGGAGGAGCGCGCGGAGCGCTTCGGCGCCGACGCGCCGCTGGAGTGGAGCCACAGCCTCGCCGAGCAGATCGGCGGGCAGCTCGCGGCGGGGTTCCTGATCAGCGGTTTCAGCGAGGCGCCGCACCACGCCGACGGCACGAAGGACCACATGCCCGGCTACTTCGCCACCCGCGCGATCAAGCCGCTCTGACCCGCCCCGGGCTGGCCGCGCGGTCAACCCGGGGCGTTTTGCAGCAAAGCGTGGCCTCGCGAAGCGAAATGGCCACGCTTTGCTGCAAAACGTGACGGGGGCTCAGGCCAGGGACGCGCCGCTCCGGGCCGGGCCGCTCCCGGCGCGCGGGGCCTAGAGCTCGAAGATCAGGCAGGTCGAGGTCGCGTGGGCGATCAGGCGCCCGGCCTCGTCGGTGAGCTGCGCCTCGGCGAGCGCGGTCCGCCGGCCGCGCGAGATGACCCGGCCCTCGCAGCGCAGCAGGCCGGAGGCGACCGACGCCGGCCGCAGGAACTTCGTGGTCAGATCCAGCGACGTGTACGACGTACCGGCGGGCAGGGTCGTGTGGACCGAGCAGGCGGCGGCGGTGTCGAGCAGGGTGGCGATGACGCCGCCGTGCACCCCGCCGAGCGGGTTGTAGTGGAACTCCTGCGCCCGCATCGTGACCGCGACCCGGCCCTCCTGCGCCTCCATGCTCTCCATGTCCATCAGGCGCATGATCGGCGGGGCGGGCAGCCGTCCGGCGATCATCTCCTGGATCAGCTCCAGCCCGCTGAGCTTGGCGACGGCCGCGAAGTCGACTCCGAACGGGTCGTCCCAGGTGAAGGTGCGGGTCCTCGGCTCGGAAGGACTCTGAGTCTGCGTCATGAACTCAGCCTCGCACCGGCTTGCTGAGTCTGTCAACAAGACCTAGCGTGGTGTGATGCACCCACCCGCGCTGGACTGGTCCGTCGAGAACTGCACGGTCGCCCGGGCCATGGGGATCCTCGGCGAGCGCTGGACCTTCGTCGTGCTCCGCGAGGTCTTCAACGGCGTGCGCCGCTTCGACCAGATGCGCGAGCACACCGACATCCCCCGGCAGGTGCTCACCAACCGGCTCGCGATGCTGGTCGAGCGGGGTGTGCTGCACCGGCACCCGTACCGTCCGGCGGGCGAGCGCGAGCGCCACGAGTACCGGTTGACGCCGAAGGGGTTCGACCTCTACCCGGTGCTCGTAGCGATCTGGGAGTGGGGCGACCGCTACCTCGCCGACCCCGAGGGCTCGCCGGTCGAGATGGCCCACCGCGACTGCGGCGCCCCCGTCCGCACCCGTCTGACCTGCGCGGACGGCCACGACATCGACTCGCCGAGGGACGTCGTCGCCCGCCCCGGCCCCGGCGCGCACCGCCGCATCCCCGCCGCCGGCCGGCCTACGACGGTCGCGGCGGCGTGACCCCGGCCGCCCGGGCGGCCGACGACCACGCGGGACGGCCGACGACCAGGCGCAGCAGCGCGACCGCGGTCTGCCGGACACCCGGCGCGTGGCCCAGCGCGACCGGGGCCACGGAGTGGCGCGCCTGGCGTACGCGCAGGGCCCGGTGCAGGGTGCGGAAGACGAGCGGCGGTTCGAGCTGGATCGCCTCGCCGTCCAGCCCCACCGCGACCGTCGCCGACGAGTCCACCCGGAACTCGGCCGCCGACCAGGTCAGCACCGCGTGGCGTACCACCGGGGGGTCCTGCGCCCGAGCGCGGAGCGCGAACAGGCCGAGCTCGCCGGTGTCGAGACTGGGCCGGGTCCCCAGCCCCACCGGCGTCACCACTGCGTAGGGGTTGTTGGCCACGAGCACCACGTCCGCCGCGCTGAACGCCTCGTCCTGCGGCCCGACGAAGTGCAGGTCGAATCCGGTCGTGTCGGCGCCGATGAGGTCCGGCAGCATACCCGCCGTGGTGGCGAACTTCATCGCGCGGTAGTCCTCGGACTGCACGATCGTGGCGTAGGCGCCCATCGACGCGTTGTTGACGAAGACCCGGTCGTTGACGATGCCGAGGTCGATGCGGCGCTCGACGGCGGGGCCGAAGGCGTCGAGCGCCGCGACCGGGTCCTGCCGATCGAGCCCGAGATCCAGCGCGAAGTGGTTGAAGGTCCCCGCCGGTACGCAGACGAAAGCGACGTTGTGCCGCCGCGCGACATCGGCGACGAGCGCCTGCGAGCCGTCGCCGCCCGCCACCCCGATCGCCGAGGCGCCCGCGGTGATCTCGCGCTCGGCGATGCCGCGCAGGTTGTCCCGCTCGCCCAGGACCACGGTCCGGATACCGCGCTTGCGCGCCTGCGCCTGCAGGTCGGTGTGCTCGACCGTACCGCCGCCGGAGAGCGGGTTGAGCAGCAGCACCGGCCGGTCGGCGCGGCCCACCGCGACCATGCCCGGCGGCAGCGCCTCACCGAGCCCGAGCGGCCGGTGGCGTCCGATCGCGGCCCGCGCCGCGAGCGCCGACGCGACCGTCAGGCTCACCACGATCCCCACGCCGACGAAGCCCTTCGCCCCCAGCAGCAGCACGGAACCGGCGAGCGCGAGCACCGCGACCCCGAGGCTCACCGCACGCCGCACGCCGCGGTTGATGAGCGCGGTCCAGGCCGCGAAGACCGCCACGAGCAGCGCCGCGATCGCGCCGATCAGGACCAGGATCTGATTGACCAACAGGTACGCCAAGGTCGCCACCGCCAGCACCAGGGCGGTCAGCGCCGCGAGGGCGTAGATCCGGCTGATGAGCGATGGCTTCTGCGCGGAAGGGTCCACCGCCGTAGTCTCGCAGGATGGATGCCCCGCGTCATCACCGTCCGGTAACGCTTGCGTCGTCTCGTGCCCGCCGGTCCCTGCGCGGCCGGGCGGCCGCGATCGTCGCCGAGATGGACCAGGTCGATCGGGTGGTCTACGCCGCCGTCGCGGGCACGAGCACACCCAACCTCGACATCGGGATGCGAGGGCTCTCCACGGCGGCCAACTACTCGCGGCTGTGGTTCGGCATCGCCGGCGGGCTCGCCCTGGTCGCCGGGGCCCGCGGGCGGCGGGCGGCGCTCGCCGGGACCGCGGCGATCGCGCTGACGTCGGCGGTGGTCAACCTTGCCGTGAAAACGACCGTGGTGCGGGGGCGACCGGACCGGGCGGCAGCTGCGGTGGCGGCGTCGCGGCATGTGCGGATGCCGGTGTCTACGTCGTTCCCGTCGGGGCACTCGGCTTCGGCGTTCGCGTTCGCCACGGCGGTGGGGGATGTGCTGGTCCCGGCCTCGGCGCCGCTGCACGCGCTGGCGGCGGGGGTGGCTTATTCGCGGATCCACACCGGGGTGCACTACCCGGGGGACGTGGTGGCGGGGTCGATGATCGGGTCGGTCATCGGTGCCGCCGTCGGCCGGCTGGTCCGGCGTTTCCCGTAGTGGCTCGCGGAGAGCCGTCATCAGCGATCGGTGAGTTCTTCCAGTAGTGCATCGAAGTAGGTGATGTCCTGACGGTATTGGGCATCTGCCGGATTTATCTCCGACAACCGCTGGACGATCGCCCTGGCCTCACGGATGTAGACGGCCGACTCCGTTGGATTTCCGCCAACTGCCTCCAACAGGCCTGCCCGGCTGAGGGAGATGCTGAGGTCGCGCTGGTATTGGATGTTGGTGGGGTCGGTGGTGGTGAGTTGGCGGTCGATGGTGAGACTTTCGGCATAGCTGGCTCGGGCGGTGGCCATATCGCCTAGTTCTTCGGCGAGGTCGCCCAGCTTGGTTAGGGAGTAGCTGAGGTCGCGCTGGTATTGGATGTTGGTGGGGTCGGTGGTGGTGAGTTTGCGCGCGATGTTGAGATTTTCGGTATAGGTGGACCGGGCGGCGGCTATGTCGCCGGCTGCTTGGGCCAGGTCGCCCAGCCTATTCAGGGAGACGCTTAGGTCGCGCTGATATTCGAGATTGGTGGGGTCGGCTGCGGTGAGCTGGCGGCGGATGGTGAGGCTTTCGGTGTAGCTGGTCCGGGCGGCGTCTATGTCGCCGGCTGCTTGGGCGAGGTCGCCTAGCTTGTTCATGGAGATGCTGAGGTCGCGCTGGTATTGGATGTTGGTGGGGTCGGTGGTGGTGAGCTGGCGGCGGATGGTGAGGCTTTCGGTGTAGCTGGTCCGGGCGGCGTCTATGTCGCCGGCCGCTTGGGCGAGGTCGCCTAGCTTGTTCATGGAGATGCTGAGGTCGCGCTGGTATTGGATGTTGGTGGGGTCGGCTGCGGTGAGCTGGCGGTCGATGGTGAGGCTTTCGGTGTAGCTGGTCCGGGCGGTGACCATGTCGCCGGCTGCGCGGGCGAGGTCGCCTAGCTTGGTCAGGGAGACGCTGAGGTCGCGCTGGTATTGGATGTTGGTGGGGTCGGCTGCGGTGAGTCGGCGTGCCATGGTGAGGCTTTCGGTGTAGCTGGCTCGGGCGGTGACCATGTCGCCGGCTGCTCGGGCGAGGTCGCCCAGCCTATTCAAGGCGATGCTGAGGTCTCGTTGGTATTCAATGTCGGCGGGGTCGGCGGAGGCCCGCGAACGAGTGAGCCGAAGCATCTCATTAACGATCCGCGAGGTGGCGATGCTATTGCCCGTATTCGCCAGTGCCTCGCGCTCGCGATCCAAGAGCGTGAGATAAAGGGGATGATCATCAGCGAGCATTGGCCTCAGGTCGTTGAGGAATGCGGCCACGGTCAGCTCGCCGGGAAGCTGTCGACATACGTCGAGTGCGAAGTGGGCTAGGTTGTCGAAGTCCCCGACCGCCGCATAGTGACGACCCAGTTCGGTGAGATCACTGTATATAGCTCTCCTTGAATCCAGTCGCTGGATGTGCATGGCGATGGCGCGGACCTGCCGCGTCATCAGCTCAACCCCCTGATGCGACCCGAGCGCCTCGTTGACCCAGGTGTGCACCTGGAGCTCGCCTTCCACCGTCGCGAGCAGCGTCAGGTCGATCAGTCGGTCCGCGTCCTCGGCGGTGCGGCGGGCATCAGCCGATGACGGTGCCTCACCGTGAACCGCAAGGATCAGGTCTCCCAGCGGCAGCGGCATCCGGCTGACGGCAGCCTGCAGCAGCAGTTCCCGCTGCGTTCCGGTGAGCAGAGCGAGCAGCTCGTCCAGCAGGATGTCCCGGCTGCCGAGCAGCACCACCTGCCGTGCCGCCTCCGCCGCTCCCGGAGCACCGGCCTTGGATTTGGGGATCCTCACCTCGGTGTCAGCCGCGAGCCGCCGCAACCGCACCGCCACCTCCCGCAGCCGCCCCCGCCCGGACTGCCCGCGCAGCAGCGCGTCGGCGAACTCCATCAATCGCGGGTGCCCGCCGATGGTCTCGATGATGATCCGCCGGTCGTCGCCGACGAGCGCATCGACGGCGGGCAGCCGGCGCAGCAACCGGTCCAGCTCGGCCGGTGTCAGCGGCGGAATGTCGACGTTGAGCAGGTCGTCCGCGTCCGGTATGGGATAGCGGCAGGTCACCAGTACCCGTCCGGCGCCGGTGGAGTCGCAGAGCCGGGCGAAGATCTCGGCGAACCCCGGGTCCTTGAACCGGTCGCCGCCGACGGTGAGGTTGCGTTCGAAGTCGTCGAAGACGAGCAGCAGCCGGGTACGCGAGAGCAGCGCGAACACCAGCGCGAGCTTGTCGGCGTCGTCGGCGGACGACAGGAGGAACTCGCTGACGCGGGGGTCACCGACCGCCTCGGAGATGCGGATCAGCAGCTCGGAAGGGTTCCACTCGCCGATGTGGACGGCGGTGCTCCAGGGCTCCACGTCGGTGCTGAGCCGGGCGATGACCCGTCCGGCGAGCGCGGTCTTGCCGATCCCGCCGATGCCGGTGAGGGCGACGCCGCAGGTCTGCCCGTGTTCGGCCAGGGACCGGGGGTCGTCGCGCAGCGCCCGCAGGGTCCTGCGCAGGGGACCGCGCCGGCCGATCAGTTCTCCGAGAGCCAGCTCCCGCACCCCGGCCCCGGACGGGGCGAGCATGGGCCGGCGCAGGTGCACGACGGTCGCCGCCGGATCGCAGAGGCGCGCGTCGGAACCGGAGGTGAGCAGCGTCATCACACCGTGCTCGGGACGGACGGCGTGGCCGGTGCGGGCCGTCGCGGCGGTCGCCTCGTCGAAGAGGCTGGTCCGCGCGAACGCCAGCGCCTCCGCGACCGACCCGTTGGCGGTGGCGAGCCGCTGGTAGACGCGCGACATCAGGGCGGTGGCGTAGGGGTCGGAGATGGTGGTCTGCGCGGCGATCACCCGGTCGGCGCCCTGGCGGACGAGGGTGGCGGCGAGGCCGGTGTCGCCGCCGCCGGCACCGGCGCAGCTCGACAGCACGATCAGCGGCACCGGCCGGTTGCCGTGGCGCAGCACCTTGACCAGGTCGGCGGCGACGACCGGGACGGCGTTGCCGTCCTCGTCCTCCATCTCCAGGCCGACCGGTGAGCCGTGGGCCGACAGGTGCAGCACGTGGTAGGGGTCGCGGCGCAGCGCGTTGGCGATCTGCTGCGGCGAGGCGACCTCCAGGATCGTCACCTCGGCGTCGAGGCCCTGGGTGACGCTGATGATCGCCTGCATCTCGGCCTCGACGTCCAGCGGCTGGTTGCTGGTCCGCTCGGGCGCGGCGACGGCGGCGAGGATCTTCAGCGGCCCGGCCACGGGTGCCGTGTCGGCGCGGTCGATGCCCCGGACGTGGCGGGTCAGGCGTACCCCGGCGACGGTGGCGAAGGCCCGGTCGTCGGCGAGCCGCATCAGCTCGTAGGGCAGCGCCAGCCCGGCGCCGTCGGTGGTGACGACGACGTCGACGGCGGTTCCGAGCGCGGACTCGGTGATCAGCGAGGTCAGCCGGGCCAGCGCGTCCGGGTCGAAGAGGGCGGCGGTGAGCGCCCGTCCCCGTTCGGCGAGCTCGCCGCCGGCTTCCAGCGGCGGACGGCGCAGGACGCTCCAGGCGTCGGCGAGCCCGAGCGGGATCGCCGCGTCCTGTTCGCTGAGCAGGGTTCCGGCGAGTTCGACGCGGCTGTGGAGGCGTCCGGCGTCGACGGTGACGTCGATCGCCAGCTCATGCACGAGCGGTGCGGGTTGCCGCCGTCGGCCGAGCGGCGTCTCGGTGGTGCCGGGCTCGCCCAGCAGCACGCCGAGCAGCCGTCCGAGTCCAGGCTCGGTCATCGCGGTGACGACGAAGTGGTTGCTGGTGGCGCGGCCGAAGAAGCGGGGCAGTTCGGCTGCGGACCGGCCGGGCAGCACCACGGGCAGGATCCGCCGCAGCGCGCCGCCCTTGCTGTCGTAGACCATGTCGCGCAGCAGGTGGGCTTCGTACCAGACGCCCCGGCCCTCGTCGGGCGGTGCTTCGCCGTCGGCGCGGCGGCGGTACTCCGGCGAGGCGATGACCAGTACGAAGTCGGCGGCGTCGATCTGCTGCTGCATCCAGATCGGCCAGTTCTGCCCGGGCTGCTCGTCGGCGATGTCGAGCTTCGCGTCGATGCCCAGTTCGCGCAGGAGCCACCACAGGTCCTTGACGGCCTGCTGGTGCTCGGCCGAATCGTGGGCATAGGACAGGAATATCCTCGGCGCGACATCGACCATCTCCACATCTTTACAACGACGGACAAGCCGCGAAACCAGCCGGTTGGGTCACGGCGGCGGCCCGACGGGATAGGCTCACGGGGTGGCCAGGTATTTCGACGTGCACCCCGACAATCCGCAGGCTCGCTCGATCAAGCAGGTCGTCGAGGTGGTGCGCGAGGGGGGACTCATCGCGTACCCGACGGATTCTTGTTTTGCTTTCGGGGCCCAGATGGGCAACAAGGCGGGACTGGACCGCATCCGCGAGATCCGCCACCTCGACGACCGGCACCACTTCACGCTCGTCTGCCGCGACTTCGCGCAGCTCGGGCAGTTCGTGAAGATCAGCAACGCGGTGTTCCGGCTGGTCAAGGCCGTCACTCCGGGGAGTTACACGTTCATCCTGCCCGCGACGTCCGAGGTTCCGCGCCGGCTGCTGCACCCCAAGAAGCAGACCGTGGGGGTACGCATCCCCGCGCACACCGTCGCCCAGGCCCTCCTGGCCGAGCTCGGTGAACCGCTGCTGTCGAGCACGCTGATCCTGCCCGGGCAGACCGAGCCGTTGACGAGCGGCTGGGAGATCAAGGAGCGCCTCGACCACGTGCTCGACGCCGTGATCGACTCCGGTGACTGCGGGACGGAGCCGACCACCGTCATCGACCTGTCCCAGGACGAGCCCGAGATCATCCGCGTCGGCGCCGGGGATCCGTCCCGCTTCGAGTAGGGGCGGGGTGACAACCGCGCGGTAGCCTTGCCCTCGTGCCCCTCAGCCTGCGTGTCGCCGAGGCCGCCGACGGTGAGGCGATCGCCTCGATCCAGCTCGTCTCGTGGGAAGCGACCTACGGCCACCTGAACCGCGCCATGGTCGACGGCCTCGACCTGGTCCGCACCGCCGCCAACTGGGCACGGGTCGCCGAGGACCCCGCGTTCCGGATCGGGCTCGTCGAGTCCGGCGGGGTGCCGATCGGGTGCTGCCTCAGCGGACCCGCCGAGACCGGTCCCGAGGGTGAGCTGCACGCCGTCTACGTCCTGCCCGCGGCTCAGCGTCTGGGCGCCGGGCGGCTGCTCGTCACGGACGGGCTGGCCTTCCTGGCCGCGGCGGGGTACGCGGAGTGCGTCCTGTGGGTCGTCGACGCCAACACCAACGCGCAGGGCTTCTACCGCCACCTGGGCTTCCTCGCCGAGTCGGCCCGCGACACCTGGCGCGGCCTGCCCGTCACCCGATACCGGCGCGCGCTCTCACCCGTGTCGTGATCGCGGTGCGGTGTCGGTGGGTGGTGCCAGGATGCGGGTATGGCACCTCATGAGCGGCTGAGCCGTCAAGCGATCTCCGATGCGGTCAGCGACCTGGGCTGGCGGTTCGTTCTCGGCTTCATCCGGACCCACATCGCCGTCGCCTCGCTGGCGCAGGCCGCCGACGTCGCGTCCCGGACCGCAGCGCTCACCGGCCCCGACGACGCAGGGCGGCTACGGCTCGACCTGCGCGCGGACCACGTGATCGTCACCCTGCAGAACCCCGCCTCCGCCTGGGCGGACGTCCGGGACGTGGAACTGAGCCAGCAGATCTCCGCCGCCGTCGCCGAGCTGGGCCTCGCCACGCAACCGCAGTCGGGCGGGGGCCCGGTCGGTGCAGGTGCTGGAGATCGCGATCGACGCGCTCGACATCGCGTCGATCCGTCCCTTCTGGAAGGCGATCCTCGGCTATGCCGACGAGCCCGGCTCGCCCGGCCCGGAGGACCCGATCGTCGACCCGCTGGGGCAGAACCCGGCGATCTGGTTCCAGCAGATGGATGCCCCGAGGCCGCAGCGCAACCGCATCCACTTCGACGTCTCGGTGCCGCACGACGAGGCACCGCAGCGCATCGCGGCGGCACTGGCCGCCGGCGGAGTCCTGCTCTCCGACGCCGCGGCCCCGCGATTCTGGGTATTGGCGGACGCCGAGGGCAACGAGGCCTGCATCACCACCTGGCAGGGCCGCGACTGATCGCGCTCCCTTAGGGCCAACTCTTGAAGAGTTGGTCCTAAGGGCGAGCTCGTCGTTCGGTGATCACACCGTTTTCCCCAAAGATGGCCTGATCAAGGACCTTGATCAGGCCATCTTTGGGGAAAACGGTGTGATCACATGGGGAGGATCCATGCGAGCGCCTCGCGTCGCCGAAGAGTGGTGGGGTGATTACGTCGCTTTCCCTGAACCAGACGTGATCATGGCCCATGATCACGTCTGGTTTCCTGAATTAGACGTGATCTTCGCGGGGCGGGATCGCACACGTCGGCACACCTGCGAGCGTCTCGTCCGAACGGAGCTTGCGCCGGGGGGACCGCCCTGAGCTTCGATCGGCTCCTCGTCGTCGAGCTCCTAACCCACCGATAACACCAACTCTTGAAGAGTCGCGACGATCTTGGCGCCGCGCTGAGCCCGTGCCGCGCTACATCCGCCCAGCCCGTGCCCCGTGCTTGGTCCCAGACGCCGCTTCATGATCGCGCGGGCCGGTCTTCATGGACAGCGTCGTGGTCTTGCCCACGCCGTTGGGGCCGTCGAGCCCGAAGAGCGAACCGGCGGGGACCATCAGATCGGGGTCATCGACGGCGATCTTCGTGCCGAACGCCTTGCGGAGGCCGATCGCCGCCAACGCGAATGAGTTTTTCTCACGCAATGTGCGCCTCCTCCTGCGGAACCGCCTGGTCATGCGTTTCGCATCGTAGTGAGGTGAACCGTCCGGTTCATAGAGTTGGATATCCGGTGTATACAGCGGCGTGCTTTGGTGGGTAACACTCAAGGCATGACGGCCTACCCCGACGCGCCACGGCTAGACATCGTCGACATGATTCACGGCCAGCCGGTAGCGGACCCCTACCGCTGGCTGGAGGACGCGGCCTCGCCGCAGGCCAAGGAGTGGTCCGCGGCCCAGGACGAACTGCTCACCGCACACCGGCGGAGCTGGTCGAGTCGCACGCCGTTCCGCGACAGCGTCGCCCGGCTCCTGACCGCGGGCACCGTGTCGTCGCCGACCCGGGTCGCCGGCCAGCTCTTCTACTCCCGCCGGGACGCCGGCCAGGAGCACGCGTCGTTCTGGGTCATCCGGGCCGACAGCACCCGCAGGCTGCTCATCGACCCGATGGCGATCGACCCGACCGGCCATACGGTCCTCGACTTCGCCACCCCCTCGCCCGACGGCCGGTACGTCGCCTACGGCATCTCCGCCAACGGCTCCGAGGAGTCGGTCATCCACGTGCTCGACGTCGAGTCCGGCGCACTCGTCGAGGCCCCGATCGACCGGGCCTGGTTCACCAACCTCGCCTGGGTGCCCGGCGAGGAGGCCTTCTACTACGTGCGGCACCTGCCCCGCGACTCGATGCCCGACGGCACCGGCTACCTCTACCGCCGCGTCTACCTGCACCGCCTCGGCGACCACCCCGACACCGACCGGCTCGTCGCGGGGGAGGACGCCGGTCCTGGTCGCTACTTCACCGTGGGGATCTCCACCGACCGCCGCTGGCTCACCGTCACCGACAAGCAGGGCACCGACCCGCGCAACAACATCCACGTCGCCGACCTCGACGCCGTCGACCCGGAACTGGAGCTCGTCCAGAAGGAGGCCGACGACGCCTTCACCCACGTGGAGATCCACGACGGGCGCGCCTACGTCCTCACCAACCGGTCCGCGCCGCGCTGGCGGCTCTGCGTCACCACGCCAGACCGGCTGGGGTACGCCGACTGGCGCGACCTGATCGCCGAGGACCCCGACGCGGTGCTCGCCGACTACGCCATCCTCGACGCACCCGAGCTGCCCCGCAAGCTGCTGCTCGTCGCACGTACCCGGCACGCCGTCAGCGAGCTCACCGTCCACGACCTCGGTACCGGTGAGCTCCTCGAGACGATCGCCCTGCCCGGCGTCGGCACCGTCGGCCAGCTCCGCACCGGCCCCGGCCAGCACAGCGAGGCCTGGTTCACCTATACCGACTTCGCCACCCGGCCCACCGTCTACCGCTTCGACGGCCGCGACCGCAGCGTCGACGTCTGGGCCCGCCCGCCCGGTGCCCCGGTACCCGACGGCATCACCGCCAAGCAGGTCACCTACACCTCCGGCGACGGCACCCCGGTCCGGATGTTCCTCATCACTAACCGCGACACCCCGCCCGGCCCCCACCCCACGGTCCTCTACGGGTACGGCGGCTTCAACGTCGGCTGGAGCCCGCACTTCTCCTCCGAGATCGCCGCCTGGGTCGCCGCAGGCGGCGTCTGGGCCGTCGCCAACCTGCGCGGCGGCGGCGAGGAGGGCGAGCAGTGGCATCGCGCCGGGATGCTCGCCAACAAGCAGAACGTCTTCGACGACTTCCGCGCCGCCGCCCAGTGGCTCGCCGACCAGGGCATCACCACCCCCGACCGGCTCTGCGTCGCGGGCGGCTCCAACGGCGGCCTGCTCGTCGGCGCCGCGGTGACCCAGTTCCCGGAGCTGTTCAACGCCGCGATCTGCGGCGCGCCGCTGCTCGACATGATCCGTTACGAGAAGTTCGGACTCGGCATGACCTGGAGCGGCGAGTACGGCACCGTCTCCGACGCCGAGCAGTTCGGCTGGCTGCTGGCGTACTCGCCGTATCACCGGGTGGTGGAGGAGACCGAGTATCCGCACGTGCTGTTCACGGTGTTCGACGGGGACAGCCGGGTGGACCCGCTGCACGCCCGGAAGATGGCCGCCGCGCTGCAGCACGCGACCAGCTCGCGGCGGCCGGTGCTGATCCGGCGGGAGGCCGATGTGGGGCACGCGGAGCGAGCGGTGACCAACAGCATCGAGCTGGTCGCCGACGAGCTGGGGTTCGCGGCGAACGCGACGGGGCTGGACCTGGACGAGGAGGACTGAAGCGGACACGGAGGGTGCCTTCGCTGGCAGTCCGAGGTGTGCGCTACGCTGTACGGGCTGCCGCAGCGGAGAGATCCGATGGGGCAGCATCGGGCTGTAGCGCAGCTTGGTAGCGCACCTGACTGGGGGTCAGGGGGTCGTCGGTTCGAATCCGGCCAGCCCGACAGCAATAAGGAGCCCCGCTGATTGCCATTATGGCAGTTCAGCGGGGCTCTTTCGTGATCTACGGCGTTTCGGGAGATTCGTCCTCGTCATTCTCCTTGATCGGCGGGGGACCATCGGGGGACCTGGGGCCGGTCAGGTGGGCGCTCAGGGACGCACCGGCGGCGTCGATTTTCCGCCGGTCGGGGTGTAGGTAGCGCTGTGTCGTGGTGAGCGAGCCGTGTCCGGCGATGACTCTTAGGACGTGCACGGGTACCCCTGCGTCGGCCATCCAGGTGAGGCCGGTGTGCCGGAGGTCGTGGCGCCGCAGGTGCTCGTAACCCAAGCTCCGGATCACCTCGTCCCAGCGCGTGGCGTCCCGCAGGACGGCGGTACTGATCCGTCCTCCGCGCGGGCCAGTGAACAGACGGGTGGTCGGTGTCTTAGCGGTGTCGAGACGGGCGCCTACGAGGTCGCGCAGCTCCTCGATGATGGGGACGCGTCGGGCGCGCTTGCCCTTGGTGCCCCGCGACGATCCGGGAGTGGCAGGCAAGCCGGCCGCGCCGGGGGAGTGCTGGCTGATCCATTCCGCCTACCTCCATCGATTTCGCTTTCTTCGATGGACCCAGTCAATCCGACCGGAAGCGGCATTCTCAGGTCTAGCAGCCACCGGGACAACGGCATGAGGTAGGCAGCGACTAGGCATCCACTGACGACAAGGGGAGGCATCGCAGGTGGTGGGCAAGGACAACGCGGTTCCCAATCACGCGCTTTACAACCTCCGCGACGCCCGAGCTGAGACGCAATGTCCCGCGTCAAGAACCTGGCTCAAGATTCGTCGGTTGAAGGTTGGGTTTCGGGATCTTGGGTGTGGGCTGGGGTTTCAGTCCTGGATCGTGGTGGACCTCGATCGGCCGGTAGAACCCGAGGGCTTCGTGCGGGCGGATGTGGTTGAAGACCTGCCGGTACGCTTCGGCCTCGCGGTGCAGGTCGGGCAGGGTCTCGATCTCCATCCGGTAGAGGTGCTCGTATTTGAGGCTGCCGAATGCGCGTTCCCGGACCCCGTTCTGGCCTGGGCTCTTGCGGCGGGTGCGGATGTGGAGGAGCTCGGGGCGGGAGGCGATGAACGCGGCGAAGGCGTGGCCCTTGAACGCGCCGCCGTTGTCGGTGACCAGCTTGATCCGGGTGATCTTCCCCGTGGCTGGGTCGGTGAGCTGCTCCGCGAGAGGCACTCCGTCGGCGAGGCGTTCGGCCTCGGCGATCGCCAGGCGCACCGAGGCGATGGCGTCCGCGCCGGTGCAGGTGGGTGCGATGTGCCATCCGTACTCGTATTTCGAGTAGTAGTCGCAGACCCCGGCCAGGCGCCAGACCCCGCCGGTGGTGGTCTCGTACTCGGAGAAGTCCAGCTGCCACACCTGCAACGGCCCGGTCGGCGGGTCGGCGAACGCCGCCTTGCGCGCTTTCGCCAGTTCCCGGCGCAGGCCCTGGTAGTCGACGGGTTGGAGCAGGCCGCGGCGGCGCATCGCCCGCTCCACACTGGAGATCGACACCGCGATGCCGTCGGCGCGCATCAGGCCGAAGATCTTGCGGTGTCCCCAGCCCGGCCAGTCGTCGGCGTACTTCGCCACGAGGGGCTCGATCAGGTCGACGACCGGTGCCGGCCACGGCCCCTTCGCCCGACCGCCGGCCCGGGCGTTGGCCTGCCACCGGTGGTAGGTGCGACGCGGGATGCCGGTCAGCGCTGTGAACCTCGAGACCGGCATCGCCGCAGCTACGCGGATCACCTCGAGGTCCTCGAAGGGGCCAGCCGGTACTCCGCGGACTTCTTCCACACCCGCAACTCGACATGCGCCTCGCCGAGAGCGCTGGTCAGCTCGTCGATCTGCTCTTGGAGGGCCCGTTCACGCGGGTTGTCGACGACCCGGCCGCCCTCGGCCAGACCCGCCTTCCCGCCTTCGAGGAACTGCTGCTTCCACCGGCCGATCGACTGCTCACTGGTCTGGTTGCGCCTCGCGGCCTCGACGATCGTCATCTCCCCGGACAGGACGCTGAGCACGATGCGCAGCTTGTCCTCGACCGGGAACTGGGGCGGACGACCCATGGTCAACTCCTTAGCTCAGGACCAACAAACCCCTGTGCCAAAGATTCTGACGCGCGACAGACGTGCCCAAGTCCCAGTCATCATGCTCACCTGAAGGTCAGGGTTGGCAGTGCTGCGCAGACCAATTGAGACCACATCTGCCCAGTGTCTCAGTCGAGTTGCGCAACTCCGCCGAGGTCGCACTTGATCGGCTTGCCCGGTCCCGGCAAATCCGCTCGGGCTAAGCGGCTAGACAGTGAGAGGAAGGGCCCCAGCGAGGCGGGGGCAGGCTCGTCATGGCCAGCCCCCGCTAACTGCCTAAAGGCTAATTCCGCCCTCAGCGTCGGTACGCACGTATCGCCAGCATCAGCGTCAAGAGGGCTGCTGGCGCTCCGGCAGCGATGTGGACCAAGTGCAGATGAACTGACACCTCAGCCAACGTCGAGACCAGTCGGGAGCTCTGGTCGAAACTGAATCCCGCAGCCTTCAGCCACATAGGGTAACTGGCCACCACTAATACCAGCACCATCACAGAACTCGGGTGGTGGGGGAAATTGATGGAACTGGGGGCCCTGTTCCAACCATGTTGCGCGTGACACGGACAGCAGCAGGCGAACCTGTACGGCGCGACCTGACCCTTCCGAAACGCGCCGGCTTGGGAGACAATGGCTCCCAAGCCGAGCCAGCCGTTCATTCGGACTCCTTCGGTCGAAAGCCCCCGCTTCGACCACGCGCCAACGAGAGCGAGCGGGGGCTGTTTCCTGCCGGTGTTTCCCGGCTTGTTCATTCAAATACGCCAGGTTTCCTGCGGCAATGCACACGGACTTGAACGGACTTCAAAGGACTTGCGTACCCGAACGGTAGAAGAGTGGTAGCACGAACAACATCCCTCTCCCCTGATGACGGGCCATTGGCCCGCTTCGGGCTGGCTCTTCGCGCGCTACGAGAAAGCGCGCCGCCTGGCCGGTTTCGAGAGATAGCCGAGGTGGCCGGCCGTGCCAAGGTGAGCAAGTCTGCGATCTTCGCTGCTTTGGCAGGTTCCACGCTTCCAACGCGCAGGCTTCTAGCGGTCATGGTCGAGGCATGGTCTCGGGACCCAGGGCGCGAACTGGAGTCCTGGATGCAACGAAGGGCCGACTGTGAAGATCGTATTGTCGGTCAGCCCGCTAGAACTCGACGTACCAGCAGTTCCACGGCATCCAGACGATCAACAAATGAGTTCGGGAGAGCACTCCGGGCAGCACGGGTGAACGCTGGCATGTCGCTGAGGGTTCTCGCAAGGCACCTCCATTACAGCAGCGGGTATCTCTCAAAGGTAGAAAATGGACAGTCACCATCGGGCGACTTGGCGAGAAGCGCTGGCGTCCTATTCGGTGATGGCGGCGCCCTGATGGAGTTATGGGAGAAGGAACACGGTCGGTGAGTGTCTCTTGTATTAGCTGGAGACAGGAAACGTAACCGTTTTGGTCTCGCATCTCGCAAACTTTTAGCTGCTAGCACGCACCCTTCGGTCTAGCAGCTAGTTGCAGCGACCTTATATATGTTAAGTCACGTGACTTATCGATTTAAATAGCCCGCTGAACAGCTTTTATGGAGTGCCAACGTGGCTCATCTTCTTCAGAGTTGATCCTGGGAACACCTGGGACGTAGGGGTCGAGCTTGGTGTTGCCTGTCTCTTAATTGAGATGGATACAGGCACCCACCTTGGGGAACCCGTTGCGGTTAAGTACCGTCTGCGACTCGTGTCGCGGCGAATCTGCAGGTCTTCGCCGCGACACGAAGGTCGGTTAGCTGCGTGTTTTGCGTAGGCGGGCGGCCCAGCGGTGGGCGTATTCCATGACCTCGTATTGGTCTTCGGCGTCGGCGGTCAAGATGTTGCTGGTGCCGAGCATGCGGTGTAGGTGGCGGTAGCTGCCGCCGCCTCGCTTGACGATCAGCCCGGTCAGGTATTCCAGGCGTCGGGCGGGGTAGTCGTCGTGGTCGTCTGGCATGTATCACCGGCGTAGTTGCCGCAGGGTCGCAGGGTCGCAGATCATGATTCCGTGCTCGACGGGCCTGCCGCAGTGGCAGGTGGGCTCGTTGCAGAGGTCGCAGATGTAGGAGGCGGAGTCGGAGGTGCCGGCCTGGGCTCTGGTGATGCAGATGCGGCCCGCGCAGCGGTCGGCTAGTCGCTGGGCTCGGGCTAGGTCCTCGATCGCGGTCTCGCAGGGGCTGCATCTGGCGAAGGGCTCGTCGACGGCCCGGGTCTGGCATTCGAGGCATACCGCGCCGGGGCATGCGGCGCAGTCGACCATGGATCCGCCGTCGTGGCTGGCACTGTCGGCGGCTTTGAACTGGGAGGTGCACCGGCCGACGCACGGCGAGTCGTCCTCGGGAGCGCGCAGGCGGGCCTCAGGGATCTGGCGGGCGAGTGCGGCGTGGGCCTGCTGGTACGTCTCGCCGGTCTCGGCTCGTCGTGCCTGGATGAGGTGTTTGGGGATGCGCCGGGTCGACATGATGGTTCTCATTCCAGGGCGGCGCCCGCGTCACCGCCCCTTTGCCACCGGCCTACACCCACCCTGACCAGCCACAACCGACGCACAGGCCCCGACTCGTGAACTTCAGTAGGTTTGCCGCGGCCGTTCGCAGTCCTGCGGTAGCGCTGTCCGCCGGATCCCGAGATAGGTGACGACATCCTCGCTCATGTCCAGAGTGGTCGCGATCATTTTCGGGACAGCGCGTGGTCATCGGGCAACTTACAGTTGGTCATGCCTCATAGCCCCTATGCGGTCCTGCTGGACGCCGAGCCTCCATCAGCGCCTGATGCCACTCTTGACCTGCCGCCCGGCATCGATGTCGATGCCCTCGCCGAGGCTCTGGATGCGGTCTTCGCCGACGCCCCGGACGTCGACCAGGTGGCCGTACTCGTCGGCGGGCAGACGATCGGCGGGTGCAGCCGGGCGAGACTCATCGGGGCCGCTCGCGGCTTTGGCGATAGCGACGGGGCTGTCCTGCCTGGGCGCCCCCGCTACCAGATCATCCAGTTGTCATGTGAGAGCTGTGACTTCACCATGGTGCGGATTCACATTGATCATCGCTCTATGCCGCTGTGCCGTAACGGTCACGGTCCGGTGCGCCGGGTCTCCGTCGATCCCGCGGGCGCCTGACATGGAGGTATCCGGCCTCGGCCTCGACGGTTTTCTGCACAGGTTCTTCATTGTCGCCTTCCTTCCCACAGCGCTAGCCGGGTTGTTTGTGATCGTCTTGGTCCAGGCCGGCGCACCGGGCGGCGTTGACCTGACGGCGCTGTGGCGCAACATGACGCACACATCCGTTGCCGCGATCCTCGTTGCCCTCGTGCTCAGCCTGATGCTGGCTCTGCTGCTCAGCCCAGCTCTGCTGGGACTGGTGCGGACCTTGGAAGGGTTATGGCCGCGTTGGCTTCGCCCGTTGAGTTCCCTGGGCATCTGGCGCCAAGGCCGCCGACGTGACCGCCTGATTCGGCGCGAGGAGTTCCTGTTGGCTAAGGCCGCAGCTGGCGATGAGCAGGCGCTTATCGACAGCGGTGAGATCGGAGCGTTGTGGCGCAAACGCTTTCCACCCGGTTCTACGCTGCTGCCTACCACTTTCGGTAACGCGCTGTCGGCCAGTGAGGGCCGGGCGGGCTCGCGGTATGGATGGGATGCGGTGGTGGCTTGGCCGCGGCTGTACCCGCTGCTGCCGGACCGGATGCAGGAGATAGCCGACGACCGGCGGATGCGGATGGACATGATGGTGTCGCTGGCGGTGTACTGCACCGTCTCGGCGGCGGCTACGGGCGGGCTGCTCGCCACCACCGGGTACTGGCTTCTACTAATCCTGATTCCGCTGTCCTCGGCCGCGCTGGCGTATCGCTCGGCTACGACCGCAGCTGTGGCGTACGGCGATACGCTGGAGGTCTGCTTCGATCTCTACCGTTTCCAGCTACTGGAACAGCTGCATGTGCCGTTGCCCGCAGACAGCGCGGCAGAGAAGGTCATCGCCGAACGGCTGTGCTTGCAGTGGCGGCAGGGCGTTGAGGAACCGCCTTTGATCTATGCGCATCCGGTCTCTGCGGAACTGAGCTGATCACTGTGGCCGGCAGGTTCTCCGCCGCTCGGGCGGGTCTCATGGCAAATCTGCGACGTACTCGTCACCAGCTCAGCGGCGACCAGGCTGATCTGACACGTTCCATCGATGCACGGCGTAGGTCCCTGCTCGCCGAGGGCGTCGCGCCGGTACGAATGGCCCGTCGCTACGCAGCCTTGGGCCGATCGCTGTTTCGCCGATCCACGATCGACGGGTGGGCCGGCGCCGCACAGGACGCCGATGAGTCCGTGCGCATGCTCACCCAGGCGCTACAGCTCACCCCCAGCGGGCACCGGGCGCAGATGCAGCTCTGCCTTGACCTGTCATTCGTTCTCGCATCCCGTGACGCCGCAAACGAGAGCGACTCCGACCTGGAGGAGTCCCTCCGGCTGGCCCAGCAGGCGCGGTCGCTGGCGGTCAATGACCGGCAGCGGGCCGAGTGCCTGGCGGTGGAGGCCGACCGGTGGCTCGCCCGCCACATACGGCACGCAGATCCCCTCGACGTCTTGCGCGCCGTCGACCTCGCCCAGCAGGCTGTGGACCTGACGCCAGCCGCCGAACGCAGAGACCTGTCCGACCGCTTGAGCCTGCTCGCCCTGGCGCAACAGGCGCGTAATGTACAGACGCCCGAGGTGGCCACGCTCGATGCCCTCATCGCGACGCTGCACCGCCTGCTGGACGTAGCCACGGCGCCCGAGGACAGGGCGACCGCCTTCTTGGCCTTGCGAAGGACGCTGGCCGACAAGTTCGAGCTCACCGGTGAACCGGAGACACTGAACGCCGCGATTGCCGCCGCGCGCCAGGAATGCGAATCATCCACCGACCCTGCCGAGCGCATCACCAGCGTTTCGGCGCTGGAAGACCTGCTGCATCAGCGCCATGAGCTCACCGGCAGGCAGGAGGATCTCGACGAATGCATCACGCTGGCCCAGCACTGCGTCGAGCTGTCCGACGACGACATACAACGATCCGCGCATCTGCTCACGCTGGGCGTACGCCTGGAAACCAGGTTCGATCTCCTGGACATGCTGCAGGATCTGGAAGAGTCGATCGCCGCCCACCGAGCCAGCCTCGCCTTGACCCCGCGCGGGGGCACTACCCGCTCTCGGCGGCTGTCCAGCCTGGATGACGTGCTCCACAAGCGGTACAAGCGCCTTGGCGAGCAGGCTGACCTGGACGGCTGCATCGAGGCCATGTCCGATGCGGTACGCATCCGCGGCGATGAGGCCCCGCCGTGGTATGTGACCGCGCTGGCCTCCCGCTACGTGAGCAAGTACGAGGCCACGCGCGATCCCCGCATGCTGGAGGAAGCGATTCAGCTCAGGGAGCGGGCCCTGGCGACCGCCGACTCCGACCGGCCAGATCACGCCAACCGTCTGGCGAACACTCTGATCGATCGGTTCTGGCTGGAGCATCGAGCAGACGACATCCGGCGCTGTATCGAGCTCTATCAGTTCGCTCTCGATCACAGCAGCGACACCGCAGACCAGGCGGTGTTCGCGGGCAACCTTGGACTGGCTCTGGAGAACCTGTTCGAGCAGTCGAAGGATGCCGCCGACCTTGACCTCGCCGTGCAGGCGCGTGCCCGAGCCGTGGTGCTGACGCCCGCCGACGCCCGCGAGCGCCCGGTGCGTCTCGCGGCCTGGGCCAACCGGCTACTGGCCCGATATAGAGCTACTCGCCAGGTCAGCGACGTGGATGCCGCGATCGGTGCGCTCGCCGAAGCCGTTGACCTGGCCGATCCCACCGATCCGGAGCTGGCAACCTGGCTGTCCAAACTGGGGGGAGCGTGGCGATCCCGGTTCTTCGCCACCGGTGAACGCTCTGCCATCGACGAAGCCGTCACCGCCTTCGAGCGGGGAGCGCAGGTCACACCTACGGGGCACCGTCATCAGGCGGCGGGACTGGCCCACGTCGGCGACGCGCTGGTTATCAGGTTCCATCGCTACGAGGACGTCGCAGACCTCGACCGTGCTTTCGACTTCGCCCGCGCCGCCATCCAGGCCGCTGAGCACAGCGGTCCCGCGGGACACTTCCACTGCGAACTCGCCGAACTGCACCGGCGTAGGTACCGGTTCACGGGCGATGCGGGGGAGCTCGACCGTGAGATCGAGGCCCGGCTTCTGGGTACCGCGCCGGGTGAGCGCAACCTCGGCATTCAACCTGACTGTCACCTGCAATTGAGCATCGCGTTCCGGCTCCGGCACGAGGTATCGGAGATCCAGCAGGACCTGCAGGCGTGGATTGCGCACAGCCAGATCGCCGTCGACGCGGCTGCTGTCGCGTCTGCGACGCTGACCAGCGGACTGAAGCATCTCGCCTGGGGGTTCGACACTGCATACCAGAAGAGCGGGATCATCGATGACCTGGAGCAGGAGATCGCCACGCGCCAGCGGGTGGTGGAAGTCCTGCCGGAGTCCGATGGTGATCGGGTGATCCAGCAGGGGCTGCTTGCCGATGCCTATTGGAGCCGTTACCGGGCGCTTCGCGAAGGCGGCGACCTCGACAAGTGCATCGCCATACTCGTGGACGTGGTTGGCTTGGCGCCAACCGATCATCCGGCGCGTGATACCTGGCTGTTCGACCTCGCCATCGGCCACAGGGAGCGCTATCGCCTCACCGGCGCCGCCGCAGATCTGAACCTGGCCATCGAGTTCAGGCGGCAGCGTCTGGATGCCGCGGGCCAGTCCGGCCGTCGTGCGTCCGACCTGGAAAGCCTCGCCCGCGATCTGTGGACACGGTACGAACCGCCCGAGGGCGTGGCCGATCTCGATGAGGTGATCGATCTTCGCCGCGAGGCGCTAGCACTGACCGCTGAGCCGGCAGCGCGACTGCCGCTCCTGCAAGGGCTCGGCTCGGCATTAGGCGCCCGTATCGATCTTGGGTTCAGCCTGCGGGCCGATCCGTCGGGGGCGGCGGCTGTCGCATACGTCTCGGACGGTGTCCTCATCACTGGTGAAGCCGTGGCGATCGCCGAGGCCGCTGGTATGTTGACCGCCGCGACACTTAGTGAACACGCATGGGCGCTGTGGCTCAGCTTCTTCGTGCGCGGCGTCGCCGCCGACTTCGACAACGCCGTCTCCGCGCTGGAGCGCGCCATCAGAATCGGTGCCGACGAGCCTGAACAGCAGGAGCGGCGTGCGACCCTGGCCTACCTCCGGCAGGCGCGCTATCTGCTCGCCGGGTCGTCGACGGACCTGGCAGGTGTGGATGACGCGCTCGATGGGTTGGTGAACGCCGATGAGCTCGAGCCAATGGCCCGGACTCTATTCCAGATGATCGGATGGATGCGGGACCCGGTTGCTGGCTCGGACGACAGCTATGCCGGGGCGGATACCTACGGCGCCCGCACCGATCTCGACGCCGATCAGTCAATGCAGGCCATGATCATATTAAACCGGGCCATGGCCGCGCTGAGCCGCTTGCAGACGCAGGAGGACATCGCCCCCCTGCACCGGACCATCGATGAGACACGTCAACTGGCAACCGTGATGGCCGACCAGTCGGCCAATTGGGCTGCCATCCAGGTGTTCCTCTGCGTAATGATCAATGAGCGCTTTGCTCGAACCCAGGACGAGCAGGATCTCGAAGAGATCATCATGCTCGGCGCTCAGGCGCTGGCCACGCTCTCACCCGGCCGGTTCGAACGGTCGATGCTGCTTGACCTGCTGGCCAACGCGTTGCTGATCCGCCACCTGCGCGATGGCGACAGCGGCGACGGATGGCGTGAGGCGGCACGGCTGTGGGAGGAGGCAGCGCGAGACGAGCTGTTGCCCGCCCTCAGCCGGCTAACTGCCGCTCGCAGATGGGGGCAGGTGGCGATGACAGCGGGCGAATGGCACGAAGCATGCCGGGCGTTCACCATCGCCATCGACGTGCTGCCCCTGCTGGCGTGGCGCGGGCTGGACCACGAGGACGCCCAGGAAGCACTCGCCCCGACCAGGGGACTGGCTGGCGAAGCGTGTGCCGCCGCGATCGCCGCAGGTCAGCCCGACCTCGCAGTCGAACTGCTGGAGCAGGCCCGCGGGGTGCTCTGGACCCAGCTTCTCGACGGCAACACCGATCTGACGGCGTTGCGCGAGGACCATCCCCAACTCGCCGACGAGATGGAGGCCGTACGAGGCGAGCTCGACAACCCCAACCTGACCGCCGGCTTCGATGACAGCGTGAGCCATACCCGAGCCCTCATGCGCAGGTGGAACGAACTCGTCGGCCGCGTACGTGAGCTGGAGGGCTGGCAGCACCTGCTGAAACCGCCTCGCATCGACGATCTGCGCAGTGGAATGGGCGACAGCGATATCGTGGTCCTGCTGAACGTGAGCAGTTGGCGATCCGACGCACTCATCGTGGACAAGACGAGCGTACGGGTCGTCGAGTTGCCCGATCTCGACCTCCCCACGGTGCTTCAGAACCACGGCCGATATCTGAACGCGCTGACGACGTTCGATCGCCACCGCAGCGTGGTCAATCGCCTCGCTATGGAGCGCACCATCACCGAAACCTTGATCTGGCTCTGGCATGCCGCCACCGCACCTGTCATGACGCTGCTCGGCCTTTCCCCCTCCACGGACCGGCGTACGATCTCTCACGTGTGGTGGTGCCCGACCGGCCCGCTGACGCTCTTTCCCGTTCACGCCGCTGGTGACCACACCGTTTCCGGCGCGACCGTGCTGGACCGGGTGATCTCCTCCTACACGCCCACCCTGCGCGCCCTCAGCGAGACACCGTCAACGCCCCGCACGTCAGACCCGGGCACCATGGTGCTGGTAGGAATGAACGAAACACCGGGTGCGGCGCCCCTGCCGCAGGTGCGCCAGGAGATATCGCATATCCAGTCGCTCCTGGACGGCTCCCTGGTGCTCGACGAGCATTCCGCAACAGTCCAAACCGTCAAGGACGCGCTTGGCCGATACTCCATCGCCCACCTGAGCTGCCACGGCACGCAGAACCTTGAACGCCCGTCACGTGGTGGAATCCTGCTGCGCGACGGCCTGCTCACCATGAACGAGCTCTCAACCGGGCCTGGCCGGCATCTGGCCGTACTCACCGCCTGCCAGACCGCCACCACGGGTACGTCCAATCCGGATGAGGCGATCAGCCTTGCCAGCGCGATGCAGTACCACGGCTGGGGTCAGGTCATTGCCACACTGTGGTCCGTAGCAGACGACACGAGCTTTCAGGTCGTGCAGCAGTTTTACACCTCGGTCGCCGAAGACGGCCAGCTGATGGCAGGTAGGGCTGCTGGAGCGCTGCACGACGCTGTCGTGGCACTGCGCGACCGCGAGCCGCTGCGCCCCAGCCGGTGGAGCGCGTTCATCCATGCCGGGCGGGCATAGCGCCAGCGGGCTGTACGGCCGACCGCATCACGGTCCAACTGCTGACGCCAGAGCCTGAACGAGTTCGTTGCCGTCGGCCGCCGTATAAAGCATCTGGCTTGACGGCGAATTGTCAGGATCATCGTCCGGCACTGGTCGGCATCGGTGCCATGGCGGCTCAGCGGGCAACGCTCCCGAGGTTCCAGCAGTCCACCGGTCAGGCATGCGGGCTCGGCGTCGAGCAGCGTCCGGCGACGCGGCGACCGCTAGCCATAGGGGAGGACGTGTGATGAAGCTGTCGTTATTCGACTGGGTAACTGGATCAATGCTGTTGCTGGCCCTACCGCGCCCGCGCGGTAGGTGTCGCCGTCGTTGGCGCACCGGCGGCACATCCCGAGGGTCGGGCCCATCATGTCGTAGTCGGCAGCGTCGAGGCTGAACCTGGACGTGAAATCCTCCAGCACGCCGCAGATGCGGGTTGATCATCCGTGCTTGGCAGAAACATCTGTCTGTATGAATACTTGTCAGGGGGCGGGAGTTCCGGTTTGCTGTCCCCATCGGATGCAGCGCGGGGAGGACGGCATGGCCGGGGCAAGGTCTGAGATCGTCGAGGTCGAACTTCCGGATGGTACGCGCATCCTCGCGGAAGTCACTGTCCCAGCGCAGAGCGATGTCGGCGCCCGACCACGGCTGTTCCACGCGGAGGCGCTCGGAGGGCAGATCTCGTCCGTATCGTCCTGGATCCTCTCCCACGTCCGAGAAGGGCTGCCAGACAGGCCGTCGCAGATCTCCGTGGAGTTCGGTCTGAAGCTCGGCGTGAAGTCGGGGCAGCTGGTCAGCATCTTGGCCGAGGGGACCGGCGAAGCATCGGTGGTGGTCAAACTGGACTGGCCGCTGGCGTCGGCCGATCCTGCGGTGCCAGCTAGCTGAGGCGGGCGTGAGCCAGCCGGTCGACCTCCTGCGGCAGTGCATCGCTGCGGTCCACGTTGACGGGTACTTCGCTGGCAGCGGCTTCTTCATCGGTCAGGACCGGCTGTTGACGTGCGCTCATGTCGTCGGGGCTGCCGCTCGGGCCGAGTCGGCAGGGCGAACGACCGTTGTCTGGCAGGGGCGGACGCTGATCGCGACCGTCGAGACAGTCATACCCGTGGACCCCGGCGACGACGACTTCTGGCCGCTTCCCGATCTGGCCGTGCTGGTCATCGCCGAGGCGATCGCCCTTCCCTCAGCCTGGCTCGGTACGGTTGAGCTGCGTACAGGAGCGTGGGTCAGCGGGCACGGCTTCAGTCTGCGTACGCTGACCGCCGGCCCGGCCGAGGACACGGTGGCGGTGCGTGTGGTCGGCGTCAGCGGAGGACTCCTCAAGGTGACCGGCGACGCCATACCGCCAGGCATGAGCGGCGGAGCTGTCCTCGACCGCGAAAGCGGACGTGTCATCGGCTTGATCAAGGCCACCCGGGACCGCGACGCGGCGCTGGGCGGCTGGATCATCCCAATGCCGGTGATAGCCGAGCATCTCCCAGGTCTGGTCGCCGCGAACACCTCCCTGCACCGGCCGGGAACCGCATGGCGGGACGGAGCGACCCGGCGCACCGAGGTGGCGCGGGAGCTGTTCCGGCGGTCCGGGTTCGCGCCCAGCCCGCCACCGACGGAGGAGCCCCGTCCGTCATGGTGGCTCGATCCGAAGAACCGCGTCACGGAATTCCAGGCACGGCCGGAGTTCGACACTCTGCGGGACTGGTGCCTGCGTGAGCCGGCGTACACCTCCACGGCGTACCTTTTGCATGGCGGGGGCGGCGTCGGTAAGACCCGATTGGCCCTTGAATTGTGCGACCTCGTCGACCGGGACGGCTGGGTCGCCGGGTTTCTCCCGGTCGGCTTCGACGTGGCGGTGATCGACGACGCGGTGCGCCTCGGCCACCGGGTCCTCGCGGTCCTGGACTACGCGGAGACGCGCGCGGAGGAGCTTGAGCAGCTGCTGAGCCAGGCTCCGCGCTGGGCGGGGAAGGTCCGCGTCCTGCTGCTGGCCCGGTCGGATGGGCGCTGGTGGCACCGGCTCGCCGCCGGGCACCAGGCGTTGGTCGACCACGAAGCCGTACTGCCGTTGCGGGCGATCGGCGGCGACGAGGCGGCGGCTCGACGTACGCTCACCGCCGCGTTTCGCGACTTCAGCCTGGCGATCCGCCAGGTCGAGGAGCCGTTGGCCGAAGGCGTCCTGAATCACGCTCGCGCCGGCGACTCAGCCCTGACTTTGCACGTGTTGGCGCTGGACGAGGTGCTGCGACGCGCTGAGCCCGAGCCCGTGAGGCCGCGTCGTGTGTACCGGCCGGGGTCGCTGCGGTCCATGGTAGATAGAGAGGCGCGGAACTGGCAGCGCGTTGCGGACCGGTCCGGCCTGCGCACGGCCGCCGCCGACTGGCTGCTCGAACCAGTACTCGCCGTGGCCACGCTCTACCCCGCGAGGTCGGTCGACGCCGCCGTGGCGGCCATGAGTCGAGCGCTGATTTCCTGCGGGGGACCGGTCGACGAGGCTGCCGGTCTGGTGCACGTGCTGCGGCGGCTTTACCCTGACCCGGCTGGGGTATGGGCATCGCTGACCCCGGACCGACTTGGCGAGACGCTCGTGGTGGGCGTACTGCAGGAGATGGGTGAGAGCGCCGCGCGGCGCTACGTCACCGCAGTGCTGGCCGATGTGGACGCGGAGCAGCTCGAGCAGATCATGGTCATCCTGTGGCGAGCCTGGTCGGGCGCGGCGCCCGAGCAGCGGGGTCTCGTCGCTGACGCGGTCGACGCGCTCGCGACCAGCCGGCCCAACGTGGTGTTACCGACCGGATGCCGTACGGCCCTGCAGTCGGCCGAGGCTCCCGAGCTGCTCGCGGTCCTGCAACGGCACGCCGAGCAGGCCGACCTCGACACCCTGACGGCTATGCAGGACGATCTGGACCGATACGATCAGGCCGTGGCCCCGCTCGGCGAGCAGGTCGCGCGGCTCCTCCTTGCAATGCTGCCCGCCGAGTTCACCAGTCGGGACGCGGGCACGCGGACCGACGCCGAGCGGCGAGCCGGTACGCTGCAGCGGCGCGGCAATTGGCTGGTGCAGCTCGGTAGGTTCGCGGAGGCCGAATCAGACCTGCGCGCGGCTGTGGACCTGTTGCGCAGCTTCGCCGGTGATGCACCGGCGACCATCGAGCCCGTGCTCGCCCACACACTGAGTGATCTTGCGTGGGTGCTGGCGCATCACCGGGTACGCCCGGACGAGGCGCTCAGCCCGACCCACGAGGCTGTCGGACTGTACCGGCGGCTGGCGGCGCGGGACGCTGAATTCAGGCCTGGACTGGGCGGCGCGCTGGTCAATCTCGCGGAGTGGCTGCAGCAGACGCGGCGCCCGCGGGACGCCGCCCGCGCGGTGGCCGAGGCGATCCAGATCTACCGTGACCTCGTGCCCGCCGACCCCTCACGGTACGAATCCATCCTTGCCTCGCTTCTCGCCTTCCTCGGCTACCTACTCCACGACGCGGGCCGTGACGACGAGGCGTTGACCGCGTTGACGGAGTCGGCCGAGTTGCAGCGACCCTTGCTGTCCGTGGCCCTCGGCGCCACCGGACGCGGCCTGGCGGAAGCGCTGGTCACGACGGGCAGGATTCTCGCCGATCAGCAGCGGTACGCTCCGGCAGAGGCAGCCGCAGAGGAGGCCCGCGAGCTGTTCCAGCGTCTGGCCGAGGACTTGGGCGCCGACGTGCGGGTCCCAATGGCCGACTGCCTGATGCTGTTGGCCGATCTCTACGCCGCCACGGGTCAGTTCGTGCGCTACGCCGCCGTCGCGGCCGAAGCCATTGTCCTGCACCGCGCGCTTGCCGAAAACGATCCCGAATACTTCGGCGCGCTCCTCAGCCACAGTCTTGCGCATCTATACGTGGCGCTGCAGAGCACCGACGCACCCGGCGACCAGCTCGACGCCCTCATGGACGAGATCGTCGTACGGAGCCGGCTGCTGGCCTCGACCGTGCCCGTCCACGGCGAACTGGCCTTCATCCACGTCCTGCTGGATATGAGCGATCGCCTGAGCGCCACCGATCGTCTGCCGGGCGCTCTCGATCTGCTGCGGGAGGCAGTCGGTGTCGGCCGCGCCGCGTTCGGCCGGGACCCGGAGGCCTTCACCGACCCGCTCGTCCGGTCGCTGATGCGGCTCGCGGAGCTGTACGGCGACGCCGCGCAGTTCCTCGACGCAATCCCAGTCGCCCAGGAAGCGGTCGCGCTCTGCGATGCCTTCGGACAGCCGGACCGGCTCGATGACCGGTACCTACTGGTCGTCGCGCTCACCCGCCTATCCGCGGCGCTGACAGGGTCGGGCAACGTGCCGGCGGCGATCATCCACGCACGCCGCGTGATCTCCGTCCTTGAGGGGACCACGCTGGACGACGAGCCTGGTTACATTACGGGCATCCGGGAGTCCATGACCGACGCGATCCAGGCATTCGAGGATGAGGATGCGCGGGGCGACCGAGCATCGTCGGCCCTCGATCAGGAGGCGCCAGTACCGGCCGCCGGACAGCGGGCTGCGGCCGATGCCGCAGGTGTGGCCGCTCTGGCGGGCTGTTTCCGTGAGGCATGGGACTTGCTCGCGCGCCGGGAGCCCACTGCCGCCGCGCTGAACGGCGTGCGGGACGCGCTCGCTCAGGTACTGGCGGTCGGCGATGGAGAGCATGCCGCGATCTTGCTCAGCAACGCACTCCTGGACGGGGCCGAGGCGCTGTGGTCCGACGGACACGTCGATGACGCTGCCACACTGCTGGAACGTGGCATCGAGGTATTCCGCTCATTGGCGGTGGGCAACCGGATCGACTTCGAGTACGCGCTCGCCGTGGCCCTGACCGAGTTCGCTCGGCAGCGGGCGGACGCAGGTGGACTCGATGAGGCGAACGTGCTCGTCACCGAGGCGGTATTTCTGCTGCGCAGGGTGAGCTCGCACCTGCCGGTGGTCGTACCGATGCTGGCATCCGCGCTCTCCTTGCACGCCCACCTGCTGGCGGGATCCGGCCAGGAGCGAGAGGCGCTGCCTGCGCTTCGGGAGGCGGTCGTCCTCGGTCGGCAGATCGTTGCCGACGATCCGCTGCGGGTCGGTCCCGAGTGGCGGCAGCAGGTGAAGGACCTGATGTCCATGTTGGACTCATATCGGCAGCTCGCCGCCGGCCTCGGCCGAGCCGAAGAGGCCCACGCCGTGGCCGTCGAACGGCTGGGCTGGCTGAAGAACTTGTCGGAGGGGTCGACCGAGCCGCTTGCGCGTGATCTCTTCCACGAGGCAATGAATTTGGTCGACCGCGCCTCCGGTACGCCCGGCTACGAGTCCGCCCTGACCGAGTCGGCGCGGTATGCCCGCCTTCTCCACGAGGACGGCGATGCCGATATGACTGCGGTGAAAGTCGCCGTCCTCGCCGGCCTGGCTGCGCTGACAGCGGCATTGGATGATCAGCCGACCGCGTTGGCAGAAGCCGAGGCCCTCATCGAGCAGTGCCGTCTCTGGGCGGCTGCTGAGCCGGTGGCGGCCCGGCCGACCCTGGTGAACCTGCAGTCGTTGTATGCGCAGTTGCTTCAGAATGCCGGCCTACTGGTCGAGGCCGGCTCGGTTTTGGCCGAGTCCGAGGCGATCCTCCAGGAGTACATGGACTATAGAGCTGTCGACGAGGTGCACCAGCTGGCTTCGATAATCGGGGAACGCAGCCGGATCGCCGGCCTGCTCGACGACAACGGAGAGGCGCTGGATCTCGCGTTGCGGGCCGTGGCGATCCACCGCCGCGCCGTCGCGATCGACCCGGACGGCGACCAGGCGGACTTGGTACGAAGTATCTGTACTGCGGCGAACGTGAGTGCCGCCCTGAACCGGTACGCCGATACCCGGCGCCTCACCCGGGAGGCCGTGGCCCTCCTGCGCTCCCGCGTGCCGCTCGATCCGGCGGCCACAGAACTGTCGTTGGCCCAGATGTTGCTCCTCGACGGCCTGGCCGAGCTGAGCCTGGCGGCCCTCGACGAGGACGGCCATCGGCGCTGGCGACGTTGGCGCACCGATGAGGAGGAGGCGCCGCGGTCGGTTCCCGCCTTCTACGAGGCAACCGAGATCCTCCGTCGGTTGGCGTCGCACAGGCCCGATGGGCTCGACCCGTCTGCCCTCATCCCGATCGCTCTGGCTTTACGCCAGTGCCTGGACTTCGGCAGCGTGGTCGACGCCGAGTTCCTGGGTGACCAGCTCGCACAGATGGCGGCCGAACTGCGCCCGTCGCCGGACCGGCCGCCGTCTGCTGACGTCCTGCTGGCGATCCGCCTGGCTGCGGGGACCTTCGCACTCTCGGACCAACCGGCGCCCGCCGTACCGCTCTACACCGAGCTGGTCCGGCTACACCGGATCACCGGCGAAGTACTGTCACCTCGGGATTACGCTGACGATCTCTACCATCTGGGCGAGGCGCTGCTGTTCTCGGGCCGGCCCGCAGAAGCCGTGGTGGCGCTGACCGAGGCCGCAGTCGCGACTGGAGCCGAGGCGCCGGACGACCCCGATACCGACAGCCGGCTGTTCATGTGCGAATTCTGGCTGAACAGCGCCCGAGCGCAGCTCGACTCGACCGACCCATCTCCAGGGACAGAGTCAGAACCTTAGTCCGTCGGGTTCACATCCGCCGACCCGCCGTCTTCGATCGTTCCGGTGCGATGCAGCCCATGCACTGTCGTGCTCGACGGTGTCATGACCGCACCGGCACATCTCGCTGTTCAAGGTCCAGTAAGGGTGGGAACCGGTCCGGGCGCGGCGCGCCCGGACCGGGGTTGAGGATCAGGACAGGGGCTCGCATCTTGGTCATGCTCGCCGCTGGGCACCCAGCGGCGTACCGTGCGTTCACTACCGCGGAACCCAGGAAGTCCGGCAGCGCGCCGACGTCGGCAGGCGAGGGCGATCCCGGCAGTTGCACCCAGAGCTGTGCGCAGAGTTCGAGCGGCTCCATGACTTGGAGAAACGACCGAAGTTCGCTGTTGATGTCATCCAGGCGGCGCTCGTGCGTGATCGGCTTGGGCAGTTTGACCACGAACCGGAAGTCGTCGTCGGCCTGCTGGGCCCACGACTCCGCGGTGTGCCGCGCGGGCGTCGCGTAGAACGTTGTGTCGCCCTCGACCGCGTTGCACCAGTCGGCATAGGCTCGCGACCCCTAATTCTGCGGGATCGTCTGCGGCAGGCTGAGCCCCTGCCAGGACTTGAGGTTCCACATTGCGTAGCCACCGTGAAGACGCATGGTGCAGATGTCATGGGGTGAATCGTGACGTGCCGGTGTCGAGGTGCACTGACACGATCAGGGACCTCCGATCCGCGATGAGGACGACCGGAGCAGCCGCACTGGCACTCCACCATTTTGCCAACCGGCGGCTGATCATTCATCGGCTCCCGTCAGTCCGACCTGTCTGGTAGATGGTCGTCGCCCCGCCCATTCCGAACAGGTCGTATGCGTAACCGTCCAGTCGCCGGGGGTAGCGGCAATGCTCGCTCGGTGATTACGGTCGTGCTCGGCCTGTCCCGGTATTCGCCTGGGCCGCCACCACATTCCTTCCATCGCCCGATTTCGGGCCCGCCCGGAGGACGCGATGCGCACACTGTTCAGGAAGCTACGCAACCCGAGAACTCTATGGGCGCTCTGCCTCGCTGCACTCGTCGCGGTGCCGCTGCTGTTCGCCAACGGCTCGCCCACCGAGCGGCTCGACTTCAGCCAGGCCGGACATTGGGTCTACAACGAGGTCGACAAGGCTATCTTCCACATTCACGGCGGCTCCAAGAAGGCCGATGCGCGGATCCGGATCTCCGGAGTGGAGCAGGGTGGCCTCATCGTCCAGGGTGACGCCAACGGCTACATGGTCGACAACGGCCAGGCCATCGTTTTCGGTAAGTCCGATCTGCGCGTCTCCACGACCGTCCAGGTGCCGACGGGCGAGCAGCCGCTCGGGCTGGAGGCACCGGCTGGCCCGTTCCTCGTCTATAAGCAGCTCGGTACGCTCGTGCAACTCGGTGTGCCGCCGACGACGATCCAGATCGGCAGCCCGGTCCGCAGCGCCGTCGCCACCCGGGACGGGGTGATCTGGGTGCAGCGCGCCGACTCCGACGTGCTCTGTTCGCTCGATCGCGCAGCCCGCAGCTTCCGATGTGACGAGAAGAATCGCGGCACCAGTAGAGGAAGCCTGGTCTCGGTCGGCCGCCAGGCAGGCTTCATCGACCCGACGCAGGGCACTCTCACCGTCATCGGTGAGCAGGGTATTGGCAAGCCGGTCACCGTGATGCGACCGCTAAGCGGCGGGGGGCAGGTCGCCGCCACCGACGGTGCCGGTCGGCTCGCCGTGCTGGACTCGGCGGGCAGCAGACTGATCCTCGCCGACACGAGCTGGGTCGAGCGCGGCACAAGCCAGTCGCCCGCCTCGCCCGTCGAGGTCGCCCTCAAAGCCGGCCAGTACGCCCCACCGGTCGCCACCGACGGTTCGGTCGCCCTGCTCGACAAGACCCGATCGCAGCTTCTCACTTTCCAAGGCAACGGCGAATCGAAGAGCACCGTGAAGGTCCCTGCCCCTGCGGATAGCGCGCGGCTCACCCGTGGCGGTGACGGCCGGGTATATGTGGACGACTCCCGAGGTGAGCACACCCTCGTGGTGGACACCGATGGCAAGGTCACCTCGGTGAACGCCAGCGGTGACATGGCCGGCTCGACTCCCTCCGCGTCGGCGTCACCATCACCGAGCCTCAAGCCTAGTCCGGCACCGAACCTGAAGCCCGCCAACCCTCCTGGCGCGCCTCGCGCTCTCACCGCCCGGCCCGGTAACGCCTCTGTCGTCCTGTCCTGGCAGTCGGCCCTCGCCAACGGAGCCGCGATCACCGAGTACCAGATCACCTGGCCTGGCGGATCTGCGTCTGTCCGTGGCAACCGTCGAACGGAGACCGTCGACGGGTTGGCCAACGGGACGGCGTACACCTTCCAGATCGTGGCGGTGAACCGCGCCGGGCGCGGCCAGGCGGCGACCTCGGTACCGGTAACACCGAGCTCCGAGGTGCCCTCACCGCCCGCCCGGGTGACGGCGACGGCCAATGGCGACGGCACCGTCACCGCGAACTGGCCGGCCGCCAACGGCGAGGGGCACACAATCATTGGCTACACGGTGACCGCAGGGGGCTCGGACGGCGGTTCGGCGTCGTTCAACACGACCGGCGGGACCACGGCCACGATGGGCACCGGGGATGGATTGACGCTCGGCATCACGTACACCTTCTCGGTGGTCGCGACGAACGAGCTCGGTCTGAGCAGCCGATCGTCAGGGCAGAGCAATGGAGTAGCACCCTACGGCCCGGCGGCGGCACCTCCCGGGCTGCGCGCCACCGGCACGGACGCCACGGTCGACCTAATTTGGGGCGAGCCGGACCTGCGCGGCGGCGACCTGGTGCACTACCTGGTCAGCGGTTCCGGCCTGCCGGATCAGACGATCAGCGGCACCACGGCTCGCTATGCCGGACTCACCAACGGGCAGAGCCACACCTTCACCGTCCACGCTGTCACCCGTGGCCGCGCCGGCGGAGGCCAGGTCAACGGCGCCGATGCGTCTGCCAACGCGGCACCGGGCATCCCGCCGTCGGTGGTTCTGGACTCGGCCAGGGCCAACGGCGACCGCCAGGGCACCATGCACGTCACTGTCAACGACCACAACAGCGGACCCGTGACCTGCCAGGTCATCATGAACGGCGCGGAGCGCTGGCGTGGCGGCTGCGGCACCCAGGACATCACCATCGGCGGCCTCGAATACGCCACCGACTACCAGGTGCAGGTCCAGGTCGGCAACGCCTACGGGTACGGGTCGATCAGCGGATTCCAGAGCTTCCGCACCAACAACCCGCCGCCCCCGCCGCCGAGCGTGTCCGTCTCCAGGGGTGCGCGACACAACGTCACGGGCTGCGCAGGTGCTGCCTGCGCCAACGTCAACGTCAACGCCCGCAACCTGCCCGCTAACACCCGCTTCGACGTGACCTGCGTCTCCGGCAAGGCAGGAGACTCCGGCCCGTACTGGACGGTTCAGCGGACCACGGACGGCAACGGCAACTTCGACATCGTCAACGGTTCCGACTTCTGCATCTTCGGCTACACCGGCAGCGACGTGTGGGTCACCGTCGGGCCCTACGAGTCCAACCACTATCGCTGGTAGCGACAGTTTCTCGAAGGAAAGGCTTCATGATGAACGGTTCCATCAATCCGGGCGAGGCCTACCAGCGCATCGCCGGCAACGTCAGCCGCGTCATCCACGGTAAGCCGGAGGTGATCCGGACCGCCGTCGCGTGTCTGTTCGCCGAGGGGCACTTGCTCATCGAGGACGTGCCCGGCCTGGGCAAGACTCGGCTGGCGCGCTGCATAGCGAAGAGCATCTCCGGCGCGTGGGGGCGGATCCAGTTCACCCCCGACCTGCTGCCCAGCGACGTCACCGGCGTGGCTGTCTACAATCAGGCGACTCAGACCTTTCCCTTCCACGAGGGTCCGATCTTCGCCAACATCGTGCTCGCTGACGAGATCAACCGGGGTACGCCGAAGACCCAGGCCGCGCTGCTTGAGGTGATGGAGGAGCGTACGGTCACCGTAGACCGGGAGACCCGGCCGGTGCCGCGCCCGTTCATGGTGCTGGCGACCCAGAACCCGGTGGAGATGGACGGCACCTACCGGCTGCCCGAGGCGCAACTGGACAGGTTCCTCATGCGGGTAGCGATGGGCTACCCGGACGCGCGTGCCGAGGTACAGGTGCTGCTCGACGAGGCGGCCGGCAACGGCCCGGAGCAGTTGGCCCCAGTCCTCGACCTCGAGCAGCTCCGCGCCGTCATCGCGATGGTGCGGCGGGTGCACGTTGCCCCGGCGATCTGCGAATACGCGGTCGAGCTCTGCCGGTCTACTCGCGACCATCAGCACATCTCGCTGGGGGCGAGCCCGCGTGGCAGCGTCGGCCTGATGCGCGCCGCCCGAGCGTTCGCGGCTACCGACGGGCGAGACGCCGTCACCCCGGACGACGTCAAGGACGTCGCGGTCGCAGTCCTGGAGCACCGGCTCATTCTCACCCCAAACGCCGAACTCAGCCGAGTGACCGCCCGGTCGGTTATCGAGGAGGCTCTCCGCGCGACCCCGGTGCCCCCGACGACGCGAAGCCTCGTCTGACCGTGCGACTCACCGGACGTGGAGTGGCGCTGGGGTGCGCCTGCATGACGGCCGTCGCCGTCGGGTTGGCGCTCGGCTACCCTCTGCTGCTCGTGGTGGGCAGCGGTATGGCCGCCGCGCTCGTCACCGCAGTGGTGCTGGTCGGGCGGCAACCCCGCTGGCAGGTGAGCAGGGAGGTCGGCCCGGACCAGGTCGAACGAGGTGAGAGCGCGCTGGGCCGGGTGACGTTCCGCAACACCGGCCGGACGCGGACCCCGGCGGTCACGGCCTATGACGCGGTCTCTGGTCAGCTGGCCGTGCCGGTAGCGCTGGTAGCACTGGATCCGGGCGGCACCCGCTTCCGGACCTACCCGCTGCCGACGCAGCGCCGTGGCCGGTATGAGATCGGGCCGCTGACGATCCGGCGGGAGGATCCGTTGGGCCTGGCACGGCGCTCGGCGGTGATGGCGACTGTGGAGGAGCTCTGGGTGCTGCCTAAGCTGCACCCGGTGCGGCGGGTGCCGAGTGGTCGGGGCTCCGGTCATGGGGCTGCCACTGCGGAGACGCTGTTCCGGGGCTCGTCCGACTTCCGGTCGCTGCGCGAGTACGTCCTCGGCGACGAGGTGAAGAACCTGCACTGGAAGAGCACTGCACGGGCGGGTCAGCTGATGGTGCGCGAGTTCACCGACCCGTGGCGGCCGTCCGTCACGATCCTGCTGGACAACCGGGCCCTGGCGCTGTCACCGGACGCCTTCGAGGAGGCGGTCGAGGTGGCGGCGTCCGTGCACCGGGCCGCCGTTCGGGCCGACTGCGTGGTCACCCTTGCGCTGACCGCGCCTGATCCCGGCGGCCCTGCCGGTGCTCGGCACCACCTGGACCGGGACATGCAGCGGCTATGTCTCGTCGCCCAGCAGGACGCTCCGGCCGTAGCGGTGCCGACCGGCGGCGCCTCGTGCCTGGTCTTCGTCAGTGGCGGTGAGTCCGCCGTCGACCGGGCCACGCTGAGCACGCTCAAACGCCGGGCCGATCTGGTTATCGTGGTCGATCTCGCGTCGTCCGGTGAGGCACCCGGTGTTCCCTATGTCGCCGCCACCTCCGCCGACGCGGCCGTGGCTCAATGGAATGCGTTGGTGGGCCGGTGAGACAACGATGGACCCTCGTCACCACGCTGCTGACTGTGGCGATCGGTGGTGCGCTCTTCTTCCCGGTCTTCACGATTGCGGTTGTCGTGCTCCCGATCGGGGTGGTGCTCGGTGCGGTGCTGATCACCGATGAGCTGGTCTCCGCCCGCCGTGCGCTGGCGGCGTGGCGGCCTCTCGTCGCCGGGCTGCTGGGTACGGGCGGCCTGCTCGCCCTGGTCTCACTGCGCCACGGCACCGAGCGCACACCATCGGCTCTGTCAGCCGCGCTGCGAGACGCGCTGGTCGATGGCTGGCGGCGGGTGCTGGATTTCACCTGGCCGGTGCGCCCCGACCCGGCAGCGATCCTATTCCTCGGTCTCGTGCTGCTCCTGGCGAGCCTGGTCGCGGCCGAACTCCTACGCCACCACCGGCCGCTCGCCGCGCAGTTGCCGGGGCTCGCCGTGATGCTCTTCGCCCAGGTCTACGTAGCCGCGCTCGGCTTGGCGGCGATCGCAGCAGGGCTCGCCTATTGCCTGCTGGCCGGTGTAACGGTCCTGCGGGCGGAGCGCCGAAGCCCTGCCGGGCCGGTGGCACCGCAGCGGTCGCCCGCCCGCCCGCTGCTGATGACCATGACGGCCGTCGTCGCCGCCACCGTCGTCGCCGGTACCGCTTTCGCGTCTGCGGACCCCTACTCGCTGCGCGATGACTACCAGGCAGCCCGGCATCCTGCCACCGCGGCCAACCCGCTGGACCAGCTCGGCGACCGGTTGACGAGCCCAGATCAGGAGGTCTTCGACTATCGGGCCGACGCGGCCACGGACCGGTGGGCGCAGGTCGTGCTCGATGCCTTCGACGGCAGTCGGTGGAGCACGTCCGGCGAGCTGCGCTGGCTCGGCGCGCCGGTCGACGGCGCCGCGGCGGGTCGGCGTACCGCCTCGGTGCGGATCACCGGCCTGGACGGACCCTGGCTGCCGGCCCCCGGCGTGGTCGTCGAGGTGACCGGAGTCCAGCCGATGGTCAGTGCCAGCACCGGCACGCTGGTCGCGGAGTCCGGTGTCGGCGGGGCCACCTATCAGGTGGCATGGCGGGATCTGTTGATCACGCCCACCTCGATCGCCGACTCCACCGGCGTGATCACCGGGCCGGAGGCGCTGACGCCGCCCGGTATTCCGCCCGCGTTGCAGGAGATCGCCGTGGAGGCCGTCGGGCCGCTGCGCGGGGTCGCGGCGGCCCGAGCCCTGCAGACCTACCTGCGTACGCACAACCAGCTCGCCACCGGCAAGGATCTGCCGACCGGTCATGGATATGCGCAGCTAGAGCACTTCCTGACCCGCTCGCATCGAGGGACCAGCGAGCAGTTCGCCACGGCGTATGCGGTGCTGGCCAGGGCGGTGGGCCTGCCCACCCGGCTCGTGGTCGGCTTCCGTGCTCCGGCTCAGGCCGAGGGCGACGGCGGCTATGTGGTCCGCAACGCCGACGCGCTGGCCTGGCCGCAGGTGCGAGTGGCCGGCGTCGGCTGGGTCGGCTTCGATCCCACCCCCGAGACTGGCGCCAAGCCGACGACCAAGCCAGCGGAGCCGGAGGTCGAGCCGTCGCTTGACGCGGCCTTGCCGCCGGTCGAGACACCAGCCCCGGTGGCCTCCCCCGAGGCGACGGGCTCGGCAGGGGACGGGCCGAGGTTCTGCTTCTCCTGCCTGGGCGTGGCGTTGGGCGGGGTCCTGCTCGGCGGCGGCCTGGCCTGGCCACTGAGCACCCTGATCCGCAAGCGGCTGCGGGCCCGGCGTCGGCGGAGCGGTGATTCGCGCGCCATGGTCGTGGGCGCCTGGCACGAGGTTCGCGACGGTTTCACCGATCACGGCGTGGGGCAGGTGCGCGGGCTGACCCCGCGAGACCTCTCCCGTCGGCCGGACGGGCTGCTGGATGCTGAGGCCTCCGCCGAGTTGGACAAGCTCCGGGCGGCCCTGGACCGGGCCTGCTGGTCGGTCGAGCCGGTGCCGCCCGGCCTCGGCGATCAGGCCTGGCAGGCGGCAGGGGCGGTACTGCGCCGGTTGAGCCGGGGAGTCCGTCTCCGGCGACGGCTGAGGGCGGCCCTGTCGACGGCGAGCCTTCGCTACCGCAGCGACGGTGGGGCGTGATCGGGGATCAGAAGGTGCCCTGGCAGACGGCGTTCCGGATTCCCTGTGCGCTGCTCTGCCAGACCGACGCGCCGTTCGTCCCCTGGATGAGGAAGCAGTACGCCACGCCGGGGGTGACCCGGATGCGGATCGTGTGCTGCCGACCGGCAAGAGTCGTGGTCGGCGAGGCGGCGGGTGCGGAGACGACTACGGCGTACTCGACACCCTCGGGCCCGGTCCAGGTCAGGTCGACAGTGGTGGTGTTGTCCTTCGGCTTCGTCAGGACGATCACGGGGGCTGAGGGCGTGATCGACGGCTTCGGCACGCCCGATCCGGTCACCGCCGGTGTTCCCGGCGCGCTCACCGGCGCCGGGTCGGGACTGTTAGTTAGCAGGACGGCGACGGCCCCACCGGTGACCAGCACGGCTGCCGTGCTGGCGAGCACTTTCCTCGACCGGAGCAGCCGCCCGATCGAGGAAGGCTCCGCACGCATCTCCGCCGTTCTGGTCACCGGGTCTTTCCTGGCTCGCATCCGTGTGTCGCCGACGGACGCGGGCGGCGCGGTGAACGGCGAGCCTTCCATCCGCATCCGGGTCACATCCCGGTGAACCGCCGACGGGTCCTGATGGGTGGCGAAGGGCGTCTCGGCGTAGATCGCGAGATGTTCTGCCACTTCGGCGGCGGTCGGCCGGTTGGCCGAGTCGGGGTCGAGCATCCGACCGAGGAGTTGCTGAACCTCCGGGGAGGCGAGGATCTGGCTCGGGTCCGGGGGCGGCGCGTTGAGCACCCGCGCGAGGTACTGCAGGTCCGGTTCGTCGGGGAATTGCTGGTAGGGCGGATTGCCTACGCGCAGCGCGTAGATGGTCGCGCCGAGGGAGTAGATGTCGGCGGCTGCGGTCGGGTCGTCGCCGCGGAGCACTTCGCGGGCCGCGTACTGCGGGACGAGAGCATCCATGCCGCGGGACTGGTCCGGGTCCTGATAGATGGCGAGGCCGAAATCGGCGAGCACGATCCCCCCGTCCGACCGGCAGAGGATGTTGGCCGGTTTGACGTCGCGGTGGACCACCCCTGCGGCGTGGACGGCGACGAGGGCTGTGGCGACAGAGTGGCCGATCCGCAGGACCTCTTCCCGGCTCAGCAGTCCCGGGGTCGGCGATCCGCCCGAGCAGTACTCCGTGATCAGGTATGGGTGGTCGTCGGGGAGGACGCCTGCGTCGCGCAAGCGCACGATGTGCGTGCTCTTGTCGCTGAGCGACCGCAGCAGCTTCTTCTCCCGGTCGAACCGGCGGTGCGCGTCGCGCCCGGCGAGCGAGGCGTGGAGCACCTTCACCGCCACGAGTTCCCCGGTCGCCGTCCAGGTGCCCCGGTAGACCCGGCCATAGCCACCTTTGCCGATCTCTACCAGGTCCGTCACGCCCGGGACCTGCGGTACAGCGCGGCTCATCATTCGCGTGACGCTACCCATTGTCACCGATCGGCAACAGTCCGGTTCGGACAGCCGTGGCATCCGATCATGCAGTCCCAGATAGGAGTTTCGTATGCGTATCCGACTGACCGCAAGTGATGTCCGAACCGGACAGTCCGGCGATGTATCGGTGGACTGCTCCCCCACGGATACTGTGGCCTCGGTCCTCGAGCTGGTGCGACAGGCCATGCCAGGGCTGTCGGCCGAACTGCCCACGGTGGACGGTGCGGTCATTGATCCGATCGCGTCGCTGGGCTCCTCACGGATCCGCTCCGGTGCTGTGCTCTTCTTCGGCGGGCCGTCCGTGCCGCCGGTCGCATCGGCGGGGAGCCACCTGCTGCGTGCCGTCTCCGGCCCGACGGCCGGTGCCGAGATCGCTGTGGGGCCGGACCGGACGGTACGGGTCGGCCGCTCCACCGAGGCCGATCTGGTCCTCGCCGACCCGGATGTCAGCCGCATGCATGCTTCGGTGACCGTCCAGGGGGACACCGTCGTCTTCACCGATCTGGACTCGGCGAACAAGCTGCAGCTCGAGGACCTGTCGATCGTCGAGAAGGCAGTGTTGCGCAGCGGGGAGATCGTCCAGCTCGGCGCGTCCCGGATCGCGGTGGAGGCGATCGGTGCCGGACACGCGTCGCTCACGCGGGACGGACAGACCGGGCGGTTCCGGGTCAACCGTCGGCCGCGCCTCGTGGAGCCGCCGAAGCCGCCGACGATCTCCCTTCCGCAGCTGCCATCGACCGACGAGAAGCACCCCTTTCCCTGGCTGATGCTGGTGCTGCCGGTGGTCGCCTCCAGCGCTTTCGCGATCTTCACCGGACATCTCTACTTCCTCTTCGGTGCCGCGCTGGGCCCGATCTCGGCCGTCGCGAGCTACTACAACGAGCGCAAGCAGCAGGCCAGGCGGGCGGCTGTGCGGGAGGCGGACTACCAGGCTGCTGTGTCCGAGGCAAGCCACCTGTGCGACCAGGCGGTCGACGAGGCCGACGCCTACCATCGCGCCCTCTGGCCGGACCCCGCCTCGGTGGTGAGCATTGCGACCACGCCACGCGTAGAGCTGTGGCAGAGGCGCCCGGACGATCCTGACTGGCTGAGCCTGCGGCTGGGAGCCGCCGACCAGAACGCCGGGTTGACCATCACCGGCAAACGGCCGCCCGGATGGTCCGTGCCGATCCTGCCCAGAGCGCCGATCCACGTCTCGCTGGAACTCTGCGGCGTCGTCGGGATCGCCGGCCCGGCGTCGCTGGCGCAGGAGAGCATCAGGTGGGCACTGGTGCAGCTCGCCGCCTTGCACACGCCCGTCGATCTGCGGATGGTCCTGATCGCGCCGGGTGCGAAAGAGGCGGAGTTCGGCTGGCTGCGCTGGCTGCCGCACCTGCACGACGATGCCGACCAGGTCATGGCCGCGTGGACCGAGGACGAGGTGGATGCGGTCCTCAAACACATCCGCGATCTCGTCACTGAGCGGCTGGACGCGGCGCAGCCTCGGCGTACCCCCCGGTTGGTAGTGGTTCTGGCCGGTGAGGCGCTATGGCAACGCGGCGCCGTCGCCGAGCTGATCCAGCGCGGACCCGGTGCCGGGGTGACCTTTCTCTGCCTCGCCGGTGACGAGCGTGACCTGCCCTCGGAGTGCCAGGCACTCTTCGTCCGGACTGCGGAGAGCGCGATCGTCAAGGCCCGTGGCGGTCAGCAGCGGGTGCAGCCCGACCAGCTCAGCCAGGTCGACGCGGAGCGGGTGGCCCGGGCGCTGGCTCCGCTCGCCGTCGTCGGTGCCGAGGCGGTCGGGAGGATTCCCGATCGGGTCCGCTACACCGACCTGGCCGGTCAGCCGACGACTGACGGGCTCCGGGCCGCATGGCGCCTGGTCCCCTTCAACTCCGAGGTGGTGCTGGGCCGAGGCACCGACGGAGAGTTCGCGATCGACCTGGTCAACGACGGTCCGCACGCGATCATCGCGGGGACCACCAGGTCGGGGAAGAGCGAGCTGGTGCAGACCCTGGTCGGCGCGCTGGCCAGGCACAACAGTCCGGAGGCGCTGAACTTCCTCTTCGTCGACTACAAGGGCGGACCGACCTTCAAGGACTTCCAGGATCTGCCGCACGTCGTGTCGACCGTGACCAACCTCGATCCGGCACTCGCCAACCGGGCGATCTCGTCGCTGCGGGCGGAGCTGAAGCGCCGGCAGGTCCAGCTGAATAGCGTCGGGGCCGAGAACGTCGGCTCATATCTGCGGCTGCGGGTCGCCGATCCGGACCTGCCGCCATTCCCCCGCCTCGTGATCATCATCGACGAGTTCGCCGAGCTGAAGCAGAACCTGCCCGACCTGCTGGAGGAGCTGGTCAGCGTCTCACGGACCGGAGCCTCGGTGGGCGTGCACTTGGTACTCGCCACTCAGCGGCCGTCCGGCGTGATCAGCCCGCAGATCCGGTCCAACGCCAGCCTCGCGATCAGCCTGCGCATGGTGGACGAGCAGAACAGCATGGATGTGATCAACCGACCGGACGCGGCACACATCCCGATGGACCGCCCCGGTCGTGCCTATGTCCAGAAGGGTGAGAAGGCGCCCCGGCTGATCCAGACCGCGCAGATCACCACGCCGACCGGGAGATCCGCGACCGTCCGGCGAGCGGTGCCGCTGCACTGGTACGACCGGGCGATGCCGGAGCCGGCCGCAGCGGTTCACGGCGCTCGGACCGATCTGATGGAGCTCGTCCGGGTGGTTGCCGAAGCCTCGGCTCTCGACGGACTGCGCGCACCCTTCCCGGTACTGGAGCCGGCGCTGCCGACCCTGCTGACCCGGGCTCAACTGCCCCCGGCGTCGGCCGGTACGAGTCGATTCCACCTCGTTGTCGGACTGCAGGACCTCCCGGAGCAGCAGTCCCGCGCGACGCTCGCTATCGCGCTGGGCGGCGGCTCACTGGCGGTGGTCGGCAGCGCACAGAGCGGGCGTACGTCGACCCTGCGGGCGATCGCGGTGGACGTCGCCAGCCGCTACACCCCGGCCGAGGTGCACCTGCATGTGCTCGACGGGACGGGTGCGCTGGGCAGGCTCGCCGAGCTGCCGAACTGCGGCGTGAGCTGCCCGGTCGGTGACCCGGAGCGGGTGACCCGGCTGATCGACCGGCTCCACGACGAGGTCATCCGGCGTCGGCGGATGCTCGCCACCCACGCCGCCGGGAGCGTTAACGAGCTCTGGGACACCCGTCCCGCCGACGCGCCACCGCACATCGTGGTGCTCGTCGATGGCTGGGAGAGCGTCGCCGAGACGAGCGAGGACAATCGGCAGCGGCTGGTGGACATGCTCGGCAACGGCGGGTCTGCGGGTGTCACGATGATCGTCGCCGGTGACCCTGGCCATCTTCGTACCAACGTCCTCAGCAAGATCAAGCACACCCTCACCCTGAACAGCAACAATCCCGCCGACGTCGCGAGTTATCTCGGACTGAAGCTCAAGCCCACCGGGCTGCCGCCTGGCCGGGGAATCTGGGGCGCTGACAGCACCGAGGTCCAGGTGCCGCTGCTCGCCACCCCGGCAGACGGGCCGACCCAGAACGGCGCGCTCACCGTGCTCGCCAACGAACTCGCTGGCCGTCAGCCCGTCGCGGCCGGCCTCGCGCCGATGCGGCTGGACGCGCTGCCGGAGACGATCCTGCTGAAGGACCCGCTGCTGGCGCCGCCCCTCGGTGCGTCGGCGCGAATCCCGCTAGGCGTGGGCGGCGACCGGCTCGGCGTCCACTGGCTGCCGCTGGATCGATCGCAGCGGGTGCTCGTCGTCGGCCCGCAGCGATCCGGCCGCAGCACCGCTGCCGTCGCCTACGCGATCGCGCTGGCCGAGCAGGGTGTTCCGGTCCAGCTCATCGCAGCGCGGCGGCGCCCGATCCACGACCTCGCCGCCCGGTCCGGGGTCACCGTCCACGACCGACCGGACGCGACCCTCGTCGAAGCGGTGGTGGTGGTGATCGATGATCTGGAAGCGGTCGCCGAGGACCCGACCGTGCTCGCCCTGCTCGGTTCTGGCTCCGGTTCCCGGACGGTGATCGCGACCGCTCGCTATGAGAGCTTCGCCGCGATGGTGCCGAGGGCGCTGCTGGCGCTTCGTGGCTCCACGACGGCGCGGGTGATGCTCGGGTCCGCCGACCGGCTCGGCATGCGCAGCGTCAACGCCGACAATCCGACGAGCATCACCGGTCCGCCCGGCCGTGCTCACCTCGACCTCGATGGCCATACCCAGGTGGTGCAGATCCCGATGGTTGGCTAAACCGAGCGAAAGGGGCCCGCCGACCGGCGGGCCCCTTTCGCGTGTCCCGATCAGCCGTAGAAGGTGAGAGTCTCGGCGATCGCGTCGAACACCTCGGTGAACGCGTCGCGCAGCGCGAGGTTGGGGGTGAGGAAGGTGAGCACGGCGAGCCGCTCGACGCCGGGCACAGGCACGCAAAACCGCTGATGGTATGCCGGAACTGCTTCATCCCAGTCGGGATGCGAGATCATCGTGGTGCCCTGATCACGGACGCCGTCGCCGGCGGGCAGAGTGACTGGAGCGATCGTCGCCTCGGCGGTGGGGTTGCCCAGCAGTTCCAGGCAGGCGACTCGAGCATCACCCAGCGGCGGCGAGATCGCGAGGACCGCATGCGCGGTGATCATGAGTGGGTCGCCGCCCTCTACGGGGATGACGTCCGCGTAGACCCCCACCAGGACGATCTCCTCGGTGGCGGCCAACCGGCGGACCTCCACCGCGAGCGGGGTCAGCAGTCCGACGAGACGTTTGTCATCGAGTTCGGTGTCCCAGACCGTGCGGACGGCCCGGCGCAGCTCGACCATGAGGTCGTCGGCGCGGGGGTCGAGCTCCAACCAGCCTTCCGGCAGGCGAAGCCCGACCGACGATGGTGCGATGATGGTCACTTCTGCCCCCTCTGGCCCGAGTAGTCGAGCCCTTTCTCGATGACGACACCGGCGCCTTTCCGGACGCTGTTGAGGTCACTGATGACCTGCTTCACGGTCATTACCTGGAATGCCTGCTGCGGATTCAGCTTCAACATCTTGCCGATGAGGCCGCCGTCGGCAGGCCGTGTGGTCGCGCGGAAGCTGCGGATGAACCCGGTCGCGCGCCGGGCGTCCTTGAAGTACAGGGCGCGCTTGATCATGCTGCCGGTAGCGGCGTTGGCGCCTTTCATGATCTTCAGGCCGCGGCCAAACCCAACCACGCCAAAGGCTGCCTCGCCAACCTTCCATATCGATGCCTTACCGCGCGCGGCGAGGAGGAGGGTGCCGACCAGGACTATGACGTTAACCGCCTTGCCGAGCGCGAGCAGCCCGCCGCCGACGACCTGAAGGCCCGGAATGAAGCACAGCACGACACCCACCGCGGTCAGAATCGTGCCCACGTCCGCGAGTCGATCTATGAACTCCGCAAAAGCGGGGGAGTCGATGATGGAGGTGGCGAGGTCAACGGCGGCGTTGAAGGTGCGTTCCAGGATGCCCTTATTGTGGATGCCTTCGTTGCTCGCGGTACGCAGTTCGCGGACCGCGACGCTGCCGGCATCGGCGCGGAGCGCGGCGGCCTGCCCGCCCAGCCGCCGAGCCGCGTCCAGCAGCGCGTGTGCCTCGCCGACGTGCCTCTCCTGCGTGGCGACTTCGGTCCGTGCCGTCGAGACTCTGTCATCGGCGCGGTGACGGCGGATCTCCAGATCTCGGACGTGCTGCTCGGCGATGGCGTGCTGGGCCGGGTCGAGCAGGCTCGTGAGCGAATCCAGCCGTGCGCTGCGGAGTTGGCTGGCGATGAGCCCCGCAGCGGTCTGGCACCCGGAGAGGTGCTGGCGGGCCTGCTCCGTTGTGGTCTCGCAGCGCCGGATGCCGTCGCGGGCCTCGACGGCTCGCATCGCCGCGTCACGGGCGGTGGCCTGCGCGTGATCGAGGCTGTCGGCATAGGTGCTCAGCGCCCACCCGGCTCGGTCGTGCGAGTCGGCGACCTTTCGCAGGTCGGGGATGACCTCGGTGAGCTGTTTCCGGAAGGTGTCGGCGGCGTCTCCGGTCCAGATCCCCTCCCCACACTTCGTCTGGATCAGCTCCAGGTGGTGCAGGGCTTCTATCGCGTCCGACCCGACTCGGCGGATCTGCCGTGATACGTCGCGGACGGTCCAGACCTCGCCGGGCACGGGGTTTTCGCCTAGCGCACTCCAGTCGACCACTGGGGTACTCCTCATGAGATCAGGGGTGAGTCGACGCGGGCGTGCTGCTGCCAGCCGCGGCGTTGTGCAAGGCCTCCTCGGCCTGCCGATAGACCTCGATCGCCTGAGCGAGGATGCCGACACAGGCGTTGAGGTTCTCGCTGACCTGCTGCCTGCCGTCACGCCAGCCATCGATGAAGTCCCGGACGGCGTCGGCGACGTCATGACCGCCCATCGACTCCCTGTCGGCGGCGGCCGTAACTCCGCTGGACGCCTCCAGGTCGCGCTGGATCGCGACCAGGCTGCGATGCAGGTCGACGAGGGCGACGAGGTCGACCGTGAAGTCGACCGTCTCGCCGTTCGTCATAGGACTCAGCGTCCCGAGGAGGACTTGATAGAGTCCTCGGCGTTCTCGTAGGTGTCGGCGGCCTGGCGGAGGAAGTCGCCGATGCCGGTCATCGCCTCGTGCAGTTGGGTGGCGCTGCGCTGCCACTCGTCCCAGAGGCTCTGGAAACTTTCCGCCGCGGACCCGCGCCAGCGTCCAGAGAGGTCGCGAACCTGCCCTGTGAGCTGCTGCACCGTCTCGTCGACAGTGGCCGCGCCTCGGTTGACGGCATCGGACTGCTGGCGCAGTTCGGCTGATTCAACGTCGATCATGGACATTGTCTGCTCCTTGAATGTGTTGCGGTGGCGTGCTTTCGCTGCCGCGGACCCGTTCATCCTGTCCACTCCGCGCGGGCAGCACAGCCGCGATTCGGTCTATATCACGGGGCGTTACGATGCGGTGGCTCGCCGTCCGGCATATCGGATCACCAGTCGGCCAGCCTGATCGGAGCGGGTGGACTAATCCGACCGTGGCATTGGTCGCCACGCAGCCACCGATGGTTACAGATAAAGGTCTTCGGGTGAATCAGGTCGGCCGGCAGCTCAGCCGTGCTGTGATGGAGTTCCGCGACGGAACGGGGCCGTGCTATGTATTCCAGCAGCGGAAACACTGGATCGTGGGATCAGACTCCACGCGGCTACCGCCATCGGCGACATTCGCGGGGACCGGCACAGGCAAGCCCGCGGGATCGACCCGCGACACGCCTGCGTCGTACACCTCTGCCAGATGCGCCTCGATCTCACCGGTCGTCAGTCCTTTGGCGTACAGCGACACGATCGTGTCGCTGAACCCGGTCAACCTGCGGACATGCTTGGGCACGATCTGCGGCTCGAACGCCCCGGCCCGGTCCCGTGGGACCTGGAAACGCACCGGACCCACATCGGTCTGCACGGTCTTCTCACCGTGCCCGTTGCGGACGTTGACCCGCCGGCCCGAATCGGGATCGACGCCGCCGCCGTCGTCGAGGTGCTCGTCCAGTTCGGCACCCCGACGCCGACTCGAGGACCGTCCTGGTGATACCGGCGAGCAGGCCACCCGGCCTGACCAGCGACAACCCCTCCGCGCGGGCCTTGTCTACCAACTGCCTGGCGAAGTCCAGCTCCGCCTGCGACGCGGGCTCGACACGAGCCTGCGTGGTCTTCCTTGTTGCCATGAACATGATCCCTTCCAACCGGGCTACGCCCGGTTCAACGGATCACATCCAGGTCAAACACGGAAATATACACACTCCCGAGGGCGGCGGCGTACCCGACATCGTCTGCTGGGACTGCGGTCCCGGCGGTACGGTCTATATCTGGGAGGTCGAACCAGAAGGTCCGCCCTGAACAAACAACCCGATGTGGAAATCAGCGCAGACGACTTCGGGGAGCTGTGGGGCCGGGACGTCCAGGCTGGGCCGCCGCTCGGATTGCCGCAGACGGGGTACTCGTTCCTCCTCCAGCAGAAGGTCACCGTGAGGACATCAAGCTGGAAGGGATTGGAGCTCTACAGCACCGACGACGACCAAGAGGACACCGACACGGCAAAACAGACCCACCGGCAGGCGGAGGACAAGGTAGCCGCGCGGAAGAAGCCGACGATTCCGAAAGCCAAACCGAAGGTCAAGGCCAAGGCGCCAGCCGCCAAGCACCGCCCCAACCGCGGCCGGAGCCACAACAAGTTCTCCCGCAGCGGGTCCGGAACTGGGGCATGGCGCGACGGCGTCAGGGGCGGCGGCTGGGGAGACCTGGGTAGTCTGATCTTCTCGCTTGCTATTGGGTTCGCTGTCGCCGGGATACTCGCCTGCTTCATGTCTGTCGTCTTCGGCGTCGCTTCTATCCGTTACAAAGCTGACTACGTTTTGGTGGCATGATGAAAATCACCATTGCTGACGCCATTGCTGCGCCGCCCGACACCACCCTCTGGGCGAACGCGCTGCTCTACCTCGACCTGCCGCTCGGAGGCGAGATCCCGACCCGCATCATCCGCTCCTGGTTCGAAAGAGCATGGCAATCCATCGCTCGGGAATTCCAAGAGGCCCTCGCGTTACGGCCGCTACCGGGCTACGACCTCCTCGAAATAACGGAGGCAGGGGCTATCCAGCAGTCGAGGCTCCCAGCGGGCGACCGCTGGGTCACAATCGCACTGTTTGGAGGGGAGTGGCGAGACCACGAAGTCGTCTTCAGCCGAACCATGACCGACGAGAACTGGGCGGAATTTCTCACCGCAGTGAGTGACCACGACGACGGATCGCAACTTGTGGCCGAGTACCTCTTGCCACGCGATCCCGCCTGCCCCGAGGTAGAGGTGGGCCCAGGGGGCCAACCAGAATTTGCCGCTAAAGTCCATATGTCGGATACCTTATATCCGATGGTCTATGGCAACGTCGACGAGGACGGCCGCTGCGACACGACCACCGTGTTCCTACGGGTCTCCGCCCACCCGCGATTCCTCTTCGGGACTCCCGAGCGCCAGCAGGCACTATGTGAGTTCCTACGAGCTGTCGCTCACGAAGCCAACCCGGCCTACGGCGAGATCAACATCGGGCCTACTCCTACCAGCCTCACGGTCTTCAGTAAGGCCCTCAAGGAAGCGGATTTCGAGAGCTCGCTGGCCTTCGACCGTGCCGGCAGCCGCCAGGTCTTGCGCGGGTACTCATGGGTCACCGTCATGCCGCAGGAACTCGGCGACAGCCTTGGCGGCTTAGCCGGACTTGAGCAGACCCAGGCGTTCCACGAGGTCGTCCCGTTACGCAATGGCGGCTACTGGCTGAAGGCAACAGAACGCTTCTCCGACTACGACGATACGGCGATACGGCGAGTCTTCGAAGCGGTGCGCCCGGTTCTACCTGCTGGACGACCATCGCTTCTAACGAGGTGGGCTGATTCCCACACCCGCGAACCCAATCCCGACGTGCCGAATCTGCTCGTACTGGACGATGCTCGCGCTTAACAGAGTCGGACGACGCCTCGCCTGGTTCTTCATCGAAGCAGGCGAGGCGTCGTCGCAGCACGGAGCAACCGTGGCGGACGGGCTCACCTATGATCATGCGCTTCCGAACGCTCTCAGATTGTTCGAGTCCGACGCCCGCGGGGCGCTGATCGCACCCCGCTTGACCGCCTGGCGCCAGGCGCGTACCGACGCCGGCGTCAAGGACCGTCCCGCCACCCACGACCTGCGGGAGATCTTCAACGCGATCCTCTACGTCGACCGCACCGGCATCGCCTGGCGATACCTGCCCCACGACCTGCCGCTGTGGCAGACGGTCTACTGGTACTTCGCCGCCTGGACCAGCGACAACGTGTTCGCCGACCTCAACCACGACCTCGTCGGCCTCGCTCGCGCCAAGCCGGCCGGGACCCGCACCCGACCGCGTGCGTGATCTACACCCAGAGCGTCCGAGGTGTCCGGCGGGAGGCCGGTGGCGGTCTGGCCCTCCACCTGGTGCTGGACGACTTCGCGGACAGCGCGACGCCGTCGCTCGGCACCGGCGAGACCTACCGGGCCGCGCTCTGTGCCGGGATCGCAGCCCTCAACGCCGAACGGGCCGAGCCGGCGTGCGCGGTCCTGTTCCGGGAACGACCTGGAGCCCGCGCCAAGGGGCCTATCTCGGCTGGGAACGCAAACGCGACAAGATCCAGGAACAGGCCGACCTGATCGCCAGCAGCACCACCACCAGCTACGAACTCCGGACACCCGCCAGTTTGGTGCCCTGATCAAGATCTGTCTTCACACCCTGCGTGTCGGACCCGCGTCAGTGAGGTCGTAGAGGAGGTCGCTGAGGACGAGTTCCTCTTCGATCCGCTTACGCTGTGCCCGGATCTCGTTAGCCAGATCTTGGTCCCAGTGGGCCTCGCCCGGCTGGTCTGCCAGTGGTTGACCTTCGAAGTTCGCGCAGGCCAGGGTGTATGCCCGCGTGTCGAAACGCCAGGGCTGCCAGGGCACTCGGGTGCGGATGCGGTTGGCGATACGTAGCCCGCCCCAGTCGAAGTCACCGTGGTAGAAGAGTTCGCAGCCGTCGCGGTGCAGATCGTGCAGGAGCCGGATGACCGCTGTCGTTGGCTGCCCGTTAGTGCACACCATGGCCGGGCAGGTCGATCCGAGTAGGTCGGCCGCAGCGGCGAGCACGGTCGGGTTCTCGCAGATGTACACCGCGGTCGGAGCGAAGGTGCTGGGCTGCCGGACCAGTTGGCGCAGGGTGAGCACGGCGGGTTCGCCGGGCAGGGCCGCCAGATACGTCAGCGGGCCGTCGGTGACGGGCAGGTCCAGCGTCAGCACGGTGGTGGAGAGTTCGTCGACAAGGACGCCGACGGTGTCCCAGAGTTCGCGGCGCTGCTCGGCTGGTGCGGTGGTCAGGTCGGCTCCGGGAGGCCACCAGGTCGCGCGGATCGCGGACAGGGTGAGGGTAGACAGCGGAGTGCCGTGGTCGAGGGCGTGCGCGTTGCCGGTGGTGAGCGCGGCGAACTGGGCCAGTGGCAGGGGTGCCGTCGGCAGTCGTTGCAGGGTCCGGGCGAGGTCGGCGAAGATGTCGGGTGCCCCGAGGCGGCGCAGCAGTGGTTGAGTACGCGGGTCGGCGTACCAGCCAAGAAGGTGCGGTTTCTGGTCAACCAGGTCGGTGAGGGGAGCGGTTGCCTCGCGCCAGGCGAGTTCTTCTGCGGCGCGCTGGTCGGCGACGGCGGTGACCGGGCCGCGGAGGGCCAGTGCGGCGGACCGTAGGCCGTCGGGGTGGATGCCGCTGCGGCGCAGCATCGTGTCGAGGTCGTCGAGGGAGACGCTGATCGACGAGGCCCGTCGCGGTGCCCGGCCGAGCAGCAGCTCAGTGGCGCGGCGCTGCTCGGGGTCAGGGTCGGTCAGAGTGATCGACCCGGTCAGGTCGTTGCCTTGGCGGAGGCGGGACACGATCCGGTCCATGATCCAAGCGGTGTGTGGTCCGCCGAGGGTTCGCTGTAGCCGGTCGGGGTCAGTCATCGGCTTCCGCCGCTGACGCCGACCCGGCTTGGCTGCGTGGCCGGGGCACGGCGTAGCGGTGGCCGTGCCCGTCCCAGCGCCAGGGGGTGACCAGGACAGCGTCGATGCCCTCGCGCCGTGACAGCTGCGCGATGGCCAGGCCGGGGACCTGCGGGTAGCAGCCCCATTCGCGTTCGCTGGTCATGACGACGTCGAGGTCGAAGCTGGCCAGCAGCCCGAGGCATTTGGCTCGTGAGTCGTCGTCGACTCCGGCGAAGGCCTCGTCGAGGGCGATCAGCCGGGGTGCGTGCCGGTTGCTGGCCGAGCCGTAGTAGGAGGACGCGGCGGCGAAGAGCGGGATGCTGGCGGCCAGCACGCGTTCGCCGCCAGAGGCCGGTCCGCTGGCTGGGACCCATTGCCCGTCGCGGTAGCGCTGGATGGCGAACTGGTGCCAGGCGCGGTAGTCCAGGGCTCGACTGAGCTGCTCGGACCAGGTTCCGGCGTCGTCGCGGGCGCGTTCACGGGCGATCTGCTGCTGCAGGAAGTCTCCGACGTTGCGCCGGTCGCTCTCGCTCCAGACGTCGGTGCTCTGGCGTAGCTGCCGTTTGCGCAGTTCGGCCAGCCCGTCCGGGGCGTTGCGGGCGACGTCCCATTTCAACCGCAGGCGCATGCCGGTAGAGGTGGGGCGTTGCTCCAGTTCGTCGTTCATGGCGTTCACCTGGACTCCGCCGTTGTCACCAGCTCTTGTAGCGCCCCGGCGACTTCGTTGACAAGATGTGTCTCCAGGACCTCCCGCTCCCGGGCCGACAGGAGCCGCTGACGTTCCGCGATCTCGTCGACGAGGGAGGCGGCGAGCTGCATCACCGGTTGCGTGCGGCCCTGGAAGGTAACATCGACGATCATGGTGTTCTCGCGGAGCGTCATCATCGCGTTGTGGCCGTAGCGGCTCAGGCTGTCGGCGAGCGTCTTGAACCCGGTGGTGATCGCCTGCTGGCTGCGTTCCCAGCGGGGACCGGCCTCGTCGATCTCGGCAAGGGTTCGATCAACGGCGCGGGCGACCTGGATCGCCGACGTGACCGTCCACGGTTGTGCCGCATCGGGTGCGTTCACCTCAGGGCAGGCCAGGGCCAGCAGCCCAGTGCCGGTGAAGGACCGGAAACCGTTGATGGCGGAGTCCCGCTGTTCGGCGACAGTATCCAGGTCGGTCGTGAGTGTCTGCCGCACGCCGTTGGCCGTGCCCCGTTGCTCCGCGGCGTTGCGCTCGTCGGTCTCGGCGGTTCGCCGCGCCTGTGCGCACCCCCTCATCTGTACCTCGACCGTCGCGAGCTTGGTTTCGAGTTCGGCGATGGAGTCGCCGACGGTGGCCTGCAGTGCGGCGTGCTCCTGCCTGGCCTCGGTCGCCTTGAGGTCGGCCTCGGCATGCGCCTCGGCTACGGGTTCGATCTGTTCGTAGGCTTCGGTGCGGTCGCGGTCGGCGTCTCGATGTGCCTTCACCGCATCGAATCGCGCTTTCGCGGCCGGCCACAGCGCGGCGAGTGCCACCCGGTAGTCCTCCAGGCCGGCCCGGACGGAGTCCAGCTCCTCGGGGTCTGTGGGCAGGCCGGTGTCGCTGGCGTATTCCCGAACGGCAGCTTGGCGTTCGGTCAGTGCTGTTTCGGCTGCGCGTTGGTGGGCCTGTGCTTCACCGAGGCTCCGGTCAAGGTCGCGACGAGCCTGCTGTGCCGCTCCCACCAGGGTGTACGCCTCTCGCAGGGCGCGGTCGCTCGGCACGGCCCGGTGCTCGGTGAGCAGGACCTCTCGGCGTCCGGCGAGGTCGGCTCGCGCCTCGTGGAGGTTCTCCAGCACAGCGCGCAGTTCATCGCGCTCATTCTCCAGTTGGCGCAGCCGAACGCGGCGGGCACGCTCCCTGGCGCCTTCGCCGATGTGGGTCGCGGTGTCCTTGTGCCAGTGACCGGCGAGAACGCCGTTGGCGAACCGTCCATCGGTGTCGACCCAGGTACCCTGCCCGACTCCGAGCCCGACGGTGGCCAGGGCTCGGGATACCGCCTCCTCGGTGACTACTGCCGCGTCGGCCGGGCCGACGACCGGGCGCAGAGCCGCGCCCAGGTGCGGCTGCGTTGTCGGGGTCGGCCGGAGGATCACGTCGTCGGTGATCCGATCACGCAGTTCCCCGTCCGGGCTGAGCCAGGCGTCGAGGATTCCGGCGGCCTCCAGGGCGGCTTCGAGACCGGCGCGATCTGCGTCGCTCACGGTCTCGGCGAAATCGACAACTCGCCATAGCGGCGCGCCGGGCCGGGCCTGCCTGGCTGTGACATCGCGGGTGTGCGGCTGCGGCGGCGGCTCATGACCGCCCTCGGCCAGCCGCTGGCGCTCGGAGTCGAGCTCCGCGATACGGGCTGTGGCTGCCCGCTCCTGGACTTCCAGGGCGGCATCTGAGCGGGCGAAGTCCGTCGTAGCCGCCGTGACTGCTTCGGTGATCGCTCGTTCGGCGGGATTGTCGCCGTCGAGGGTCTCGACCCAGCCTTCGAGTGCCGCGAGTACCTGATCGAGGTCCGCCACGCGTAGTTCGACGGTCGTGGTCAGGTGGGTTTGCATCTCGGCGAGCAGTGAGGTTCCTTGCGCGTCGGCCTTCTCCTGGGCGAGCGTGATGTGTTCCGTCGCGGTGGCGAGTTCGCTGGCCAGCCGGTCTGCCGCTGCCCGTGCCGCCTGCACCAGCCGGGCGGCTGTGGCCTGCACCTCCAGGAGCAGTTTGATCTGCCGCAGCGAAGACGCGCGTCGATCTGCTAGCTGCTGGGCGGCTTCGGCGGCACTGGTGAAAGGGGGGTGCGCCGAAGCCAGGGCAGGGACGACACGTTCGGCGTGCCCGCTGCTCACGCGGGCCGCATGGGCGGCGGCCTTAGCGTTCTCGTGCGCCTTCGTCTCGCCGCCGGTCGTGGCTTCCAGCTCGGTGCGTGCGCTGACCAGCCGGCGCTCCAGTTCCGCCGCCCGCGACGTCAACATCTGCAGGGTGGTCCCGTGGCTCTGGGCAAGCTCGGTCAGGCCGGTGGCCAGCTCGGCGAGCCGTCGCAGGTTGTCGGCGGCGCGGGCCTCGGGACTGCTCACCAGGGCGTTCTTCTGTGCGGTGAGTTCCTCATACTCGGCGCCCAAGCGGGTGCGTAAGTCGGCGGCGGTTTGCATGGCCTGGTCGGCCTGGGTGAACTGGCGTTCGGCGTCGCCGAGGTCGCGGCCGATCTGCTCGTACCGGCTATGCAACTGCCGCGGTGACGCTGCGGCCCGCTTGGCCGCGATCTGTGCGTACCGCCGGTAGGCCGTCAGGAAGTCATCGGCGGACCGTTTGGCGTCGCTGAGGTCGGCCAGAGTCTCACGTTCCTCGTCGAGGCTGCGGAACGCCTCGGCGACTTGCGCGATGAGGCTCTCGTCGAGCGGGGGCAGGGCCTCGGTCAGCGCCTGCGACAGTTTCTGCTCGTCGGGACGCTTGGTCAGCTGCGGCTGGCGCAGCCGGATCAGCAGGTCTACCAGAGACTCATACCGCGGGCCGAGGCCGAACATCGCCTCGTCGATCGCTCGCCGGTAGTCGCCGGCCCGGTCGTAGAGCAGGCCGTGCTGCCCGACTGCCTCGCGGAGCCGTTCCCGGGTCAGCGCGGTCCCTGATGGGGTCAGCAGCGCCAATTCGGTGCCGACGCGCTGGCTGGTGACAAAGAACCAGTGTCGGGTGATGCCGCGTCCGGTGGCCGCCTTGAGCCCGCAGCCCAGGGTCAGGTAGTGCTCCGTGCCGTCGGTGTCGCGGCGGCCGAACTCCAGCCACGTGTAACCGAGCCGCTCCGGATGGGGGTGCTTGCCGCCGAGCAGCAGGTTCCACTCCATCTTCTTGCCCTTGTCACCGTCGGGTTCCACCCGGTACGGCGTCAGCTCCCCGTCGAGGAGGAAGGGCAGCATCAGGGCGAGCACCTTGGATTTGCCTGTGCCGTTGTTGCCGCGTAGTAGCAGGCTGCCGCGGTGGAAGTGGAACTCCTCGTTGTCGTAGTAGAACAGATCCACGAGCCCAGCGCGCAGCGGCCGCCAGCGCTCTACCGTAGGGGCGGGCATTGTCGTCACTGTTCCTCCCGGCGAGCGGAGACGGTAGGTGGTGCTACCGCGTAGCGGGCGATCGCCGGTCGAGGCACGACGGACTCGCCCTCGACCGCGATCAGCTTGAGAGCGCGCAGCGTTGCGAGGGCCTCGGCGACGAGGTCGACCTCCGCTCCCGGGTCGGTCGCATTCTTCCGCCAGTACGCCTTGTGCTCGCTCGCCAGCCGCCGGGTCAGGAGATGCAGGTCGGAAACGGACTGCCCGGTGGGTGTGGCCGCGATCGCTCCCGCCAGCAGCAGCGTGAGATGGCTCTGCATGCCCTGGGCCGGCATGCGCAGGTCCGTGAGCTCGTCGTCGGGGTCGACCATGGCGATGCCCTCGGCGCGGACTTCGGCGATCAAGCCGGTGAGGTCGGTGATCCGTCCGATGATCGCTGCGCGCTGGCGAGTCAGGTAGGCCAGTTCGTCGGGGCTGAGTTCGTCGTAGTAGACGACGGGTTCTTCGAGGAGACGGCGGGTGAGGGCGTGGCGCAGCGCACGGTTGCGGCTGTCGTCGGTGTCGGCCGTGATCTCGCTGGTCAGCTCCACCAGCCGTCGATCGTGGTCGGCAGTGGTGATGAGGGAGGGTCCTTTGGTGCCGGCGAGGATGCCCGCTACGACTCGGCGGTCCACGTCGTAGAGGACGTCGCCGTTGCTGCCGAGGAAGGCTTCCTCGGCACCGGCGAGCCGGTGCAGGGCACCCCAGCTGATGAGCAGCCGGGCCACGGCCACGAGGTCGCCGCGGCGCTCGCGGCGGTCGACGCCGTCGAGGGCGAACCGGAACCCGGCCGCGGCGAGGTCGGGATCGGCCCCGACGAGAAGCAGTTGGTCGGCGAGTCTGCCCAGGGTGATCTGGCCATCGGCTCGCTCCAGGCACCCGAGAGCGAGGCAGATCAGGACATACCGTTGGCGCCCGAACCCGACCTTGTGCCGGGGGTCGCGGGCCGGATACGTCGCATCCCGCGTCGTCGCCGCAACCTTGAACAGGCGGGCCACCTCGGCGTCCACCCGCAACCGCCAGCCGGTCTCTCGATCGAACCACTCCCGCAGGTCGGCGGCGTATGTGCGTACCAGGCGGAAGGTGTCGTCGTCGGCGATGCCCCGCACGAGCATCGGAGAGGCCAGCAACGCCCGCGCGGCGCGCTGAAGGTGCTGTGTCGCATCAGCAGTCGACCTCACGGCAGGGACCTCTCGGCGGTCAGGTCCGTGATCTCGATGTAGTGTTCCGGGCCTTCCAGCACGCCGTCGGCAGTGGCGATGCGAACCCATCGGGCTCCCGGGACGGCGGTGAGGCCCACGCGCATCGTCCCATCGCCGGTTGTCGTCACCACCTCGTCCTGCCGGGGCCCACGCGCTGCCAGCGCGTCTCCCAGGAGCTGGAGGAAGAGACGGAAAGCTATCGGATCCAGGTCGCCGAGCTGGGACAGCAGGACCGGTTGCGTGGTCGCCAGTGTCGCCCGCGCAGCAGCGGTCTGGCGGGACTCCTGCTCGGCCTGGTCTGCCAGGAACAGGCGCGCCTCAGTGCGGTCGACGACGCGGTTGGGCTGGCCGCGCCGTTCGTAGGATCCGGTACGCCGCAGCTGCGGGCTGATCGCCAGCCGGGGCGCCTGCTGCCAGGGAGTTGCCGATGACACCCGTTCGGTTTCCCACTTCTCCAGCGTCGGTGCGGTCACGGACAAGTGCCGGGACGGGGTCAGCCCGAACGCGGCCCGCCACAGCCGGTGCGCGGCCTCATCGTCGGGACTCTGAGCAAACCAGACGGCCAGCGTGCGAAAGTCGGCGGCGCGATCCGACCGGCCCGCCCTGCGCTCGTTGATGGCGTTGACCGCGCCGAGCATTTGGGTGATGGCCCCGAGCGCCGCCGAACGCAGCAGCCTCGCCTGCGATGGCCGCCGCGCGTCGGCACTGACGAACCACTCCCGAAGACCCCGCCACCGCGAGTGCCAGACAGCGAGCGAGTCCTCAAATGCCTGATCGAACGCCTCATCGCTCTTGTCCTCCGGCACAGCGTCCGCCGCATCTCGCCGCGCGGCGACCCCCAGTAGTGACTCCACCCCGGCCGCCTCGATCTGCTGAGTCAAGCCCGCGATCTCCGCGCCGAGGTTGGCCAGATCGGCGATGAACCGCTCGATGTAGGTGATCAAGCGCTCCTTGTACGCCACGAAGGCCTCGATGTCCGCATCGGCGAAGTCGATCGCCCGCCGCAACGACGCCATGAACGCCTGAGCGTTGTCTGCCAGACCGGTAAACCGATCGACCACCCCGATCAGCAACAGGTGGCACTTGGCCGCGTCCGGTGGATGGCCGCCGGCAGATTCCGAAGCGATGACGAGCAGCGCTTGCAACTGCCCGGCGATATCGGCCAGGGCCACCGACTGCAGCGAGCCCCGTCGGCCGATCGACTCCTCGTAGACGGAGATCGCCTGCTCGGCGGCGTGGCCCTCCGCCGTGAGCTGGTAGAGGTAGCGGGCTCGCTGGAAATCCTCCACCGTGGTGACCCGACTGGTATCCGGGTCCTGCCGCAGATTCTTCCACGCGGACAGGCTCTCCAGCGCCGAACCGATAGCGCCGACGTCAGCCGGCCGGCCGAGGTCGACGGCTACATCCTCGGGGCGCAGGTGAACGACGAAACGCTGCTTCGCTCGAACAAATGCGGTCAAAATCTCCCGGTAGAGCGGCGTTAAGGGTGTTTGAAGATGGGCAAACGGCTGTGGCGCCGACTCCGGGGGCATCGACATGAAGACATTGTGGCAGATCAGGCGAGCCGTTCTGTTCCCTGAATCGCCTCCCGGTAGAGCGCCTCCGCCAGCTCCCAGTCAGCCATGTCCAGCACTGCGGGCAGCAGATCCGCCACCCGCTGACGCCGGCTCACGCGAAACGAAACCCTCGCCTGGATTATCGTGCCTGCCCGCCGCCATGTGTCTCCTGTCAGGGCCGATACGTCTTGCAACCGCACGTGCGCCGAGGCTCGCGGTTCTCAAGCCCGCACTACCCATCAGGTAGTTGAGCAGTTGCATTCGCGGACTTCAGTCTGGATCTCGCGTGGTATGGATAGGCAGCCGACTTTTCTGTGATCAGTCGGAAAGCGCTAGTACCGCACGTACTGCCTCACCGATTTCGCTGGACGAAGCGTCACCGAACTTGATCTGCCGACCTTCGTGCTCGCGGAACGCAAATCCTCCACGCGATCCCTCGTTGCGAGTCGGTGAAACAGCTAGCACTTCATCAGCGTCCAGCAGCAATTGCACCGCAAGAGCTTGCTCCATATATTGCCGCATGTTGCGAACACCGATGGCCTTTTTGTGTTTTGCAAACCGTGCTTTTAGCGTTGTCGAATCTACAGGTAGGAAATCCATATCGGTGTGCCGGAAGGCTTCTTTAACGAGATCCCCGAGCGACTTATCGGCGACATCGCTGGGGCAAATCGCTAGCTGTTCACCGGAAATGTAGTATCCGCTAGTGGTGCGCAGGTAGGGTACTACGACGATCTTATCGCCATGCTTCTCGACGGTCACTGATCGCCGGGCGTTCATGCGGTTACCGCGAAGTTCATTGCTACTCCGTTTTTGGCGCCGTGGGCGTATGTCGCGACCACGGCACTGTACTGTTCAGCTGGAACGGTCGCGCTCGGAATACGGTTCGGCGTAGCCGTATTCGAGGCTCCATGTCCGCGCCCCGGACTTCGACGGTTCGATACAGGCCCGTACCTGGAGTAGTCGAAGTGTCCCAGGTCGGTGTTGAGGGTGCTGCTGGAGAGACGGTCACGGCGGGGGTCCAGCAGCGCGGACGCCGGTCGGCGAGGGTGCCCGGCGTTGTGGCGGACGTCCTGCCACAGGAGCATCATGGTCGGCGTCGCCCGGGTATAGGACAGGACGGCTCATCAGGACCCTGCTTCTGGTCGTCGGGTGCCGGTGATCGACTGCATGGCGGTCAGTCCTTGGATCCGGTTGCTGCTGCGGGTGGTCGTCGAAGGGCAGGCGGTGCTCGCCGAGCAGCTCCACCAGGCTCGCGCGGGCTGTGTTGTGAGTCGAGGGCCTCGCCCTGGTCGTTGACCAGGTGGGAGAGGTCCGCACGTTCTTGCAAGATGTCGATTCGGGTGTCAACAAGCTGCCGTGATCACCGACACCGCGATGAGTTCCACTGGTAAACGACGTGGCGAGCGCGCAGGAGGACGTCCAGGTGGGCAACGAGACCGTCAGCCTCGACCGGCTGATTCTCGCCGTTGAGGGCCGGGTGTTTCTCGACGTGCTGGTCCCGGGCTACATCGACCGGGACCAGGGGCCGGCGGTGTCTTCAAGCAGATGCCTGACCACGCGTACCTTCGGCATGACGGCGGCCTGGTGCGGCTGGATGCGGATCGTAACCTCGCCCAGGTCCGGGTGAGCCTGCCCGTGTCGACGTCGCCACCGCACTGGGCCGCAGGCGACGAGGACTTCGAATTCGCCCTGTCGTCGTGCGAGTCGATCTTCTTCGCCGATTGGCCGAAGTTGTCATGCCGAGGCGTTCGTGCGGTTGTCGACGCCGAGTCTGTACCTGAGCAAGGCTTGTTCAAGTGCCTCGAATTCGTCTTCGACGGCGGCAACTGCGTCTTCGCCGATCCGACGTGGCACTTCGGGCTCCGCCTCGGCGTCCGGGGCTCCTTCGACCGATGGGTCGAGTCGAACCTTGCCGACCTCGCCGACGGCCAGGTCATCGAACGAGCGGTGCCCTGACAGCGCTGGCCGCGAACACGACTGCTTCGTGTTCGCGGCCAGCACCGATTACCGGCTGTTTCGAACCAGGTCGGCGATATCGCGGTCGCAAGTCGGTCCGCTGACGTGCAGGGTGGCGTCCCGCCCGGGCAGATGTTGATCTGTCCTACTTCTGGCGCTTGTTCTTCCTACCGGGTTATGGCGGTCACCAAATACAGCATCAGCGTCCCCGAGGACGTCGCGGCGCAGCTGGAAGGCGTTGAGAACGTGTCGGCGTACGTTACGGAGGCGCTGCGTCTGCGTCGCCGCGGTGACCGCCTCCAGGCCGTGTTCGCACGTCATGGCGTTGAGGTGACCCCGGAAGGTGTCGCGGCGATGGGTGCCCGTATCGAGGCTCAGCAGTCCCGCCTTCGCGCGCGTCGCGGCGCAGGGGAGGCGGCGTGAGCGTTCACGTCGTCATGGACGGGTCCGCGTTGCTGTCGTACGCGCTCCTCGGAACCGAACAGCTCGCCGTCGCCGAGCTGCTGACGTCGGTGCACGAGAACCAGGGGATCGTCGGTGTACCGGCGGCGTGTGTCCTTGACGCCTTTGCCGAGCTCGACCTGGACGGCCGGACGCGGTTGGAGGACCTGCTCACCGATACCGACGGCGTCGCGGTGATCCTGCCTCTGCTCGCCGGCGACACGCTGCCGGTCGCCAAGCGGATGTCGGGCATGAGCATCGGGCAGGCCCACGCGCTGGCCGAGGCCCGTACCCATGCGGCCATGCTGGGCACGTACCACCGCGGCGTGTACGCACCCCATCTCGACAAGGACGACATCCTCGACCTCGACCTCGACCTCGACCTCGACCTCGACTGAGATCGACCGACCGATGAGCCGCGACCTCGATCACCCGGTGGCGGCGGCTCACCGGGCCCAGCGCGCGCTGCTCGCCTGGCCACCTGCGCTGGTCGACCGGCGAGCCGTCATCACAGTCATCGGGCGACGTTCCGCACGCGTAACGCATGGGCCTGTCGGCCTCACCGAATCGGCGGCGGCGCTGACCTGACTTGCGAGGCTTCCGTGAAGTGAGCATGCATGGGGCGGACCTGAGCGGTGCGGACTCGAGCCGTGCGAGCCTGAAGGGCTTGCTCTTGAGCGGCGAGGGCTTACGCGATGTGGACCTGGACGGGGTGGCAGACGCAGACGTGCGCGAAGTGGACCTGCGCGAGGCGGATCCAAGCCGTACGAACTTAACCATGGTGAGATCCGACGGCGGCGTGAAGGGCGACGGGCGGACGACGTGGCCGGAGGCCTATCCGGTCCCCGTGCAAACCAGGACCCATTCCTGAGCTTTCGAATTTCCCATTTCGCTGCCATCTGAATGTTGCGAGAAGTCGGAGAAGATGTGATCCGGCTTGGCACCGGGTGGCAGGGATATTCGCTGCCACCCGGTGCCTCATAACCATCCGTCCGTACCCGTCATCGTGATCTTCGAAGTCTCCGGTCACCATCCGCTCGATAGGGAGGGGCTCACGCGGACACGAGTGATGCTGCGGCGTGGCGGGTCTGCTCGCAGGTGGGGGTGAAGTGGAGAGGGCATGGGCTGATGGTGGGTGGGACGGTGGCGGCGACGTGGGCGTAGCCGGCGCCGAGGATGGCGCTCATCAGCAGGAGGTGGTGTTTGTCGATCGCGGTGAAGGTGTTGGGCTGGTCGGAGTCGACGACGAGCATGCCGTAGCTGGTGGTGCCGCCGCGGACGGGAACAGCGAGGAATGACCGGTAGCTGCGGCCTTTGCTGTCCTGGAAGTGGGCGGGGGGTGCGGTGTGCAGGTCGTTGACGATGAGCGGGTGTTCGCCTTTGGCGATTCTGATGGCTTCGTGGTCGTGGAGGCTGCGCTGGTCGTGGAAGTCAGGGCGGGGTGTGTCGGCGCGTCCGGCGGTGCGGCGGCGTTCGAGGTGGTCGCCGTGGAGTTCGTACAGGGTGGCGCGTACGTCGGCGGTGGAGGGCTGGGGGAGCCAGCACTGGGTGTGGGCGTGGTCGACGACGAGGCTGATGAGGACCTCGAGGGCGGTGTGCCGTTGGGCGGTGTCGGGTGCGGCGGTGACGGTGTTGAGGGCGGTGACGACGGGTTCGGCGAGCCGGCTGAGAGTCGTGGCGAGCCTGGTGCGGGATTCCGCGGCTGCGTCCGCTGCTCGGGCGGCGGTGTCGGCTGCTTTGGTGGCCTTGCGGTCGCGCCACACGGAGAAGGTGACGGCGGCGGTGGTTGCTGTGGCGGCGCCGATGCCCCAGAGGATCTGGGCTGTGCCGTGGCTGGCGGCTGCGCCGGCTGAGCAGGTCGCGGCTGCTGCGGGCAGGAAGACCATGAGCGCGTAGTGCGGGGTGGTGACCGGAGCCGTGGGCGGTGTGCTGTCGGGGGTGGGGAGGTGCACGGTGGGATTCCTTCGTCTGATTGGGCTGCTCCGCGCTCGGTTCGCGGAGGGGGTGCCGGATTTTCGGGCATGGTGATGGCACCCGTGTCGGCTGCTGCCGGGCGGGAAATAGCGCGTGGGGTCAGCCGACCTTGTTGATCGTGCGGTGCTCGAGATAGAGGACGTAGGCGGTGACGCTGCCGGCGGGCAGGCGGAGGTCGTCGTCGGCGACGAGGGTGATCTGCTCGCGGCTGAGCAGGGAGCCGTTGTCCCGGTCGAAGACGAGGACCTGCCGGAGGGTGTGGTCGTCGGTGTCGAGGCTGACGGCGAGGCCTCGGCGGCCGCCGCGGTCGGTGACGATGCCGCGGTAGATGAGCCCGCCGGCCTTGGCGAGTGCGAGCAGGACCGCAGCCCGCTGGGTGGGGTTCAGGACGTGGTAGCGGCACATGTCGGCGAGTGTCCGCAGGACCGACATCGGTGGCAGCGGGCTCGGTTTCTGCTCCTTGGCGGCGACCTGGGCGAGGAGCCGGTCGGCGTCGTCTGCAGGTGTCTGGTCGAGGACGAGGGAGATCTCGTTGACGCCGAGCTGGTCCATCGCGCGCGGCGCCTCGGACTGCGGCGGCAGGTCCCCGGTCCACTCCGCCCGGACGGTGTCGGGCTGCTGCGGTGGGAGGGTGGTGAGCAGCCGGCTGCGGGTGGTGGGGGACCACCAGAGCTGTTCGTCCTGGGCCATCACGTGCTTGTCGGCGCCTGGCCGGTGCCGGTCGGACTCCAGGCTCCAGATCTGGGAGCGGGTGAAGCTGTACGCGCCCACCGCGGTCGGTTCCTGCCGGCGGGAGACCGCCTCGGCGAGGTCTGTGAGTGAGCGGTACGCGGACTCGGTGCTGGCGGCATCGAAATCGATCGTGCCCGGAATCGCCGGCGGACTGGCGCTGGCGGGACTGGCGAAGAAGGCGACCCCGCCGGTGAGGGTGGTGACGGCGAGCCCGCATGCGATCGCCCGGCGCCTGAGCTTCGAACGCCGTGAGGGCGTCGGAGGCTGCGGTGTCGCGGTACAGGGCTTGGCGGCCTGCGCCTTCGCCATGATGGCCGCCGGGTTGATGTGCGACGGCCAGACGATGGCCTCGTCTGGCGGGCGGTGAGCGGTCATGACCGCTTCCACGAGACGTTCGGTGTCGTTCGGCGTTGCCTCATTCATTGTTGTCTCCGTGGGTGGCAGCTGTCGACGGGATCAGGTGCGTCATGCCGCTGGCTTCCAAGGCGTCCCGGAAGCGGCTACGGGCTCGCGTCTGGCGAGCGCGTACGGCAGCGTCGCTGATGCCGTAGAGCTGTGCGAGCTGTCCGATGGACAGGTCCGCCCAGTAGGTGAGGATGAGCAGTTCTCGGTCCGGTATCGACAGCTCGCGCAGCACCGGCCAGATCTCGGAGTACTCAGGCCCGGGACTGGTGTCTTCGAGGGTCGTGCCGTCGAGGTTGACGAGCTCGTTGTTGTCTGACGGACTCTCTTTGGTGTGCGAGCTGCGGCGGCTGAGGTTGCGGACGTGGTTGCGGGCGGTGTTGCGCAGCCAGTTCCCCGGGTCCTTCTCTTCGCAGCGGATGCTTTCCCGCTTTTCCCAGGCCGACGCGAACGTGAGCTGTGCGAGGTCGGCTGCTTCTGACCTGAAGCTGCCCGTCCGACCCCGGTATAGGTATATGTGCACGAGGTGCAGGCAGTATCTGTAAAGAGACTGGTTGTGGTCTTTCCAGAGCTGGTCGAACCACTGCGCATCTGTCGTGCACTCGCCGGACAAATTCTTGCTCCTGACACGGAATGACCTCTGATCGCCTGCTGTGCTTCGGTGAGACATCCACCCTCGCCCTTACGGATAGCAGTTGTGCCTACGGGGCTTCGATGTGACAGGCGTCGGCCACAGTTTGATCACGGCCCTCCTACCAGGACGATCTCCGTCTTTGCAGCCCAAGGGGTGCAACAGTGATCGATATCTTGACCATGAGGTCGCTCCCCTTGATCGACTAGCCGCGGGCATGAGCGGATTCCGTTACAGCTCACTCACTGACAACTTCATAACGATGTATGGCTATCGATCTCCGGGGTACTTACCTTCAGGTCACCGTTACTAAGAGCGCCGACATGCCTACCCAAGGTCAATGCGGGCAGATAGCGACCACTTCACGCCCGCCGGCGCCTACCCGCTAGGAGGCACCGTGAGCACCACGGCACGCACCTGCCGCCAGATCGCCGCCATCGCCGTCGCGATCATCGCCCTCGCACCGCCCGCCGCTGCCCTCGCCGCCGACCCCGGCGGTGTCCCCTCGACGCCGCCCACCGCAGCCACCCGCACCGCGGACCTCAGTGTGCAGGAGCAGATCGACGCCTACCTCGCCACATCCCCAGACGGCGTCCAGATCAACGCCAACGAGCTCAGCTACCGCGACGGCGCAATGATCGTCACCTTCCGCAAGCCCGGCGCTACGACTTCCGCCATGACCGCCGACTGCCCCTACGGCTACTTCTGCCTCTACGAGAGCGTCAACTACGTCTTCCCCCGCGCCATCTTCCGCGACTGCGGCTGGCAGGACCTCTACCCCAAGTGGTATGACCGCGCGAGATCCATCGCCTACAACCTGCCTTACGGATCCGTCGACTTCATCAACCACGGCAAGGCAGACCACGTCGGCGACACCGTGCTGTTCAGCCTCAGCAGCTCAAGGCGTTCCATCTTCGACGTCTCGCCCCACCGCGACGAGATCGACCACGTCCGCCGCAACGGCTGCATCTAGGGTCCCCTGCCGAGTCTGCGGCGGATCTGAAGGACTGTCCGCGCAGACTCGGCCTTGCGAACCGTGCGTCAAGCCGATGGGGGAGCAGGTTGGTGTTCGCTCTCGGGCTTGCTCCGCGGGGCCGAAACGCGCCCCCGAACGCACATCGCTCCTAACTCTGACCTCGGCGAACACGACCGAGGCGCAGGTCAATCTCCGTGGCGGGACACTTCCCTAAACGAAGTTCTTGGAGGTGCTTCAGAATGCGGCGTCGCGCCGCGCACCAGACCTGCTCACCATCGATGAGCTGCTTCCCCTGCGAGGTCCACGGACGGTTGCCGGCTGGGAGACGGTAGATCCGCTTCTGGCACGATGTCGTCACCTGGTGCGATGAGAACGATGTCGAGCTGGAGCCGAGCAAGCCACTTCGCGGCGTTCAGCCCGCAGCTTCGGTCGATCATGTGGCCGTCGTGCCGGAGCCTGCCAGCCGGGCGACGGGTCGGTCTCAGCCAAGTACTGCAATACGAGAAGGCGACTGGCGGGCCGATCGCGTGATGCAACGCTGACGAGATAGCTATGACGACGTACTCCTGGCCTGACCGAGATGCCTTCGATCCCAACCGGCTGGCTCAGGCGTGGCCGATGGTTACCCGCGATCTTCCGATCGGAACCCACGTTCGCGGCGAGGTCGTAGCGCGACAGCCATTCGGAGTCTTCGTCCGCATCAAAGGTGCGCCCGACGCGTTAGGACTCGCCGAGATCACCGCCATGCCACGCGACGCCGTCCTGCCGGAAATTGGGACGACTATGTCCGGAGAGGTGATCTGGCGTGCCGAGCACAACCATCAGATCAAGCTGCGACTTGTGTGCTCCGCCACGGCTGGACAGCACCCGAAATCGACGACCTAGCCGGATCTGGCTAAGGGTTCAGGTCCAACTGGACAGGTGGTGGACCCAGACTGGGCTGTAAAGCGGGGCTGCTGCCCTCAGATGCGACTTAGGGTGTGATGTGTGGGCTTCTCAATCAAGCTTGCTCCAGGCGTGCGTATCAGGGCATCCTCGCGCGGCCTTCGAACGAGCATAGGTCCCCGTGCTGCCCGAGTACACATAGGCGGTGGTCGTACTGGAATCTCAACCGGGGTCGGACCAGTCGGTTTCTACACGTCTGTTGGCGCTCGAAGTACCGGCGGGCGTCGCGGCGCTACTTCGGCGCAGGCCGCGTACCAGCGGCAGCTGGCTGCTCAACAACGGCAGGCCACTCAGGCCGAGAAGGCGGTCCTGGCGCAACAGCTCGCAGACGCGTTCATGCGGATTTTGGCACTGCACCGGGTCGACTTCCCGGCGGCCCAACGCCCACTGGCACCGGAACCGCCTGTGCCCGACCGAGCTTCCATCTACGCCCATTATGAGAAGCAGGCGTTGGCGGGTGTCGGCATATTCAAGCGGACAGAGCGCACAGCGGCGAAGCAAAGGGCAGTCTCGTGGACTGAAATCGAAGTCGCCCGCCATTGGTCAAGTCTCAAGAATCAGCAGGCAGAGTGGCAGCAAACGCTCGACCGGCAGTGGCAGCTTCTTTGCGGTAACGACCCCGACGTGGTCCTTCAGACCCTGGCGGAGGCGTTTGAGGACAACGAGGCCCCATCCGCCGCTGTGGGCGTCGAAGGTGACGAAGTGTCGCTGGTTCTGCTCGTCCCACCGGTATCGGAGGTGATTCCCGAGCAGATGCCGAGCCGCACGGCGGCTGGCAACCTGTCGCTTAAGAAGATCAAACAATCAGACAAAGCCGACTTCTACAAACACTTCGTGTGCGGGCAGATCCTGGTGACTATCCGAGAAGCATTTGCAGTCGCCCCTGGACTGGCATTCGCCCGAGTCGTAGTGCTCCGCAACGATGGCCGCGACGTGTACGGACGCCCCAACATGCCGTGTCTGGTTGCGGCCAGGGTCGCCCGTGCGTCACTGCTCGGCGTGCACTGGAATGACGCCGATGCGGTCGACATCCTCAACGCCATAGCTTTGGAGAAGCTGTTAGCCCAGGCGGGGCGTAGCAAGGAGCTGGCTCCAGTCGACTTGACCGCAGAACCTGATATCACTGCGCTTGTCGGGGCTGTCGACCTAGAGGGCCTGGCCAACGCGTGACGAAGGCCAATCCGCGTCACAGCCTTCTACTCAGCGCCCAGCGGGTTAGCTGCTTCAAGGATGGCGGCCACGAATTGTCATGGCGGGATCCTGGCGACGAAGACCTTGCTGAAGTCGTGGAGAGCGGGGCGCTCGGATTCCCGCACCGCGAATACGATGGCCAGCTCGTCGTCGAGGTACGCGTAGCCTGACACGTTGTCGAGGATTTCGCTCCACTTCGCGAACCAATGCCGCTCTCGGATTTCCGTCTCGTCGGACTCCAACCGTCGGAGGATCTCCTCCGGAGTCAGTCCTGGGAAGGGACATTGCGGAATCTGTCGCTGGTGGCCTACGTACCGTCCCTCGGTCACCACCTGCGCATGGCGGCCCTGCAGGTAGACCCCGCCGTCGACCTCGAAGTACCAGACCGAGCGCCCCCAATTTTCGAGCTCGCTGATGGTCGTGAGGAGCATCGGTGGTGCTATCGGATGCGCGCGGCCCGGATGTGTTCGGTGACGCGGGCCTGTGCGGCGTTGGGATCGCGTGGCTGGCCCAAAGTCTTGGTCTCCGTGGCCTTGGCGTCGCTCGGTAGGTCGTTCCCCTCGTGCTCCGGCATGCCGAAGAAGGCGGCTGGTCCGTCCTGTGAGATCTTGAGACTTCTCCATCCACAGCAGCAGAACGCCGCCACAGCCGACGTTCATTAGCTCCCATCGATCATCAAATCTGCATCAGAGCCCCACGTTTCATACCAGCAAGACCCGTGACCACGGCCGTCATGACGAACAACGGCGATCATTCACCCCATTGCGTTAGGAACTCTTAAGCCGAAAATCCACGCTAGCCACGCGATCTTCAGCCTTCAAGAACGCCGCCAATATGATCACGGTTTCATAACGTTCCTCAGGGGTGTCGGCTGCTCCAGGGCTGATAGTTATCGCCGGTGTTCGGTAACTCATTGTGATCATCGCAGGACCAGAGCCCTGACCTATCGATGATCATGGAATGGGTTGCCGGAATAATACCTGGTAGATGTCTATGTCGCGTGGCCCGATGGGCCACGGGCGTCGTATGGGTGAGGTTAGGGTCTCGATCCGCATCATCATGTTGATCGAGGAGACGATTTGTTCAGCCGAGTTTCGAGGCGCGTCCACACCGCGCGGGGCCGCACTGGTGGTCGCATTGCCGGCGTTCTGGCATCTGTCATGGTCGCGGGGGGAGTAGTTCCACTGCTCGGATTGACTAGCCCGGCCGCGGCAGCCGGGGCGACGCCGTGTAGCACCGAGTCGGTGGGTGAGTCCACGGCGTTGGCTGAGGCTGTGCGGTGTGGAAGCCCGGTTGAGGTGTTGTCGAAGCGTTCGGAGAACACCCTGGTCTTCGCGCAGCCGACTGGTGGGTTGACGGCTGAGATCTCGGCCGTGCCGGTGCGGGTGCACCGTCCGGACGGGTCATGGCAGCCGGTGGACACGACGCTCCAGCGTGCGTCGGACGGTTCGTTAGGGCCTGTGGCGTCGGTGGCGAATGTGCGTTTTTCGGGTGGTGGTGCGACGCCGCTCGCGACGTTCAAGGCGGGCGGCGGAGAGGTTGCGTACTCATGGCCGACGGGTTTGCCCGTCCCCGCCATCGAGGGGGACTCGGCTCAGTACGCGGAGGTCTTCCCCGGTGTTGACCTACGGGTGCGTGCACTGGCAGACGGTTTCCGGTACGTCCTCGTCGTGAAAACCGTCGAGGCGGCAGCCAATCCGGCATTGCGTACGGTCACGTTGAACCTGGCGGCCTCGGGTCTGACTGTTCGGCCGAAGGCGTCGGGCGGGTTCGACGCGGTGGATGGTGCTGGAGTGCCGGCTATCACGGTCGGTGGCGCGGCGATGTGGGACGCGAGCGGCCTGGTGGGGTCTGGGGTGCAGGGTGTCATGGAGGCTCGGTCGGAAAGTGTGCCGGCTGACGTGGACGTTGCTGAGTTGGCGGCGGAGACGCCGGAAGGTTCGGCTACCGCTGAGATCGCGGCGACGGCGACTGCGACAAGTCTTGTGGTGACTCCTGATCAGGCGATGCTGAGCAGTCCGGAGACGGTGTTCCCGGTGATCATCGATCCGGTTGCGACGATCGACACGTCGAACGGCGCCTACTGGGGTTATGTGAACTCGACGAACGCAACACGTGATGACGGGGTTGCCCGGGTGGGCGTCAATACCGACGGTAGCGGCACCTACCGCTCCTTCTGGTTCTTCCCGTCGGGCACGGCGATCGGCGGGCCCGCCACGGTCGTCGCCGCCGAGGTGCGCACGTTGATGACCCACTCGTACGACTGCGACAACACTCCGGTGAATCTGTGGACGGCGGGCGGGTTCCATTCGGGTAAGAACACGTGGGGCACGCCGACGCTGGGCGCCTGGATGGGAGAGCGGTCGGCCCACGCGCACAAGGGAACGGGACAGTGCGCAGATGATCCGCAATCCGATGCAGCGGTCATTTTCGACCAGAATGCGGTTAAGACGTATATTCAGAGCGCTGTCGATGCCGGCTGGAGTGGTTCTGCCTTCGCCCTTTCGACCCGTCAGAGCGATGGCGGCGGAGAGGGCACCGCGTCGTGGTGGAAGAAGTTCGACCCCACGAAGACGCAGCTCTACGTGCAGTGGAATCATGCGCCGGCGACCTCCACGGCGGTGAAGGTGCTGGCCTCAGGGGTGACTGACTGCGCCACGTCGTCTGTGCCCGGGACGAATGCGAAGCGGCCCACGTTCTGCGCCACTCCGCAGGATGTCGACGGCGGGACGAACCGGGTCGAGTTCGAGGTATGGGATTCCGCGCACGCGACTCGCCAGACCTACTCGAACGGTTCGGTGACCAATCGGACGGTCGGATCGGCTGCTTCCTGGGCCCCACCGGTCGATCTCGCCGACGGCGTTCATGCGCTGCGAGTGCAGAGCTGCGACTCCTTTGCCTGCGGCACGACCTGGTCGTCGTGGCTGTCGTTCACCGTGGACACGACGCCGCCACCGGTGCCCGTGATCGCGGCGACCTCCGGCGGGGAGGCGACCTACCAGCCGAAGTCCACCGGCAACTGGCTCGGCGGCGAGAATGTCGCCGGCAACTTCAGTTTCACCTCCTCGTCCGACGCGGCGAGTGTCGAGGTCAGGCTAAACGGGTCCTCGCTGGGCTGGAAGACGGCTTCTGGCGGGGCGTGGACCGGCTCGGTCACTCCGCCGCGAGACGGCCCGAATACGTTGGCCACCCGGTCGAAGGATGCTTTCGGTACCACGAGCGCATGGAGTGCCGACTACGTGTTCCTGGTGGCTCCGGCAGCCAACAAGTCGTGGCGGTGGGAACTGAATGATTCCCTGTCATCGATCGATACCGTCGGCTCGACGGTCACGAGCCCGGGTGTCCAGCTGTTGTCGGGCTTCACGCCCAGTCCGTATGTGACAGGTGCCGGCACGTCGAAGGCGGTCACGTTCAACGGGACCTCGCAGGCGCTGGGCACGACGAATACGGTGGTCAACACGATGGCGTCGTTCACGGTGACGGCCCGGGTGAAGCTGGGCACGATCACGCCTGCCGGGCCGATGATGACGATCGTGTCGCAGGACGGTCCGACGGGTTCGGGGTTCCGGCTGCAGTACCGCACTGATGTGCCGGTCGACGGTGGCACCAGGGCGTGGTGCTTTGTCATGTTCACCGCTGACGGGGCCACCGATACAGCGTCGACGAGGGCGTGCCTGGACGCGCAGCAGACCACCTCGGACTGGGTCAATCTGGCGGGCGTGTATGACGCGGGCAGTCACCAGGTGCAGATGTGGATCGAGGCTGACGGCGAGATGGTGATGTTCGACCCGGCGACCGCATTCACGAACGTGTGGTCCGCCACGGGTGCGCTGGCGATCGGTCGGGCGCGTCAAGGCAGCAGTGACGGGCAGTTTTTCAACGGTTCCATTGACCGGGTCGCCCTGTTCGCGACAGCGCTCAGCGGCTCTGAACTCAACGTTGACAAGGCGACGCCGTGATGGCGGGAAGAGGGCGAAGCATGCTCAATGTGAAGCTGGGTGTCGTCGGCAGGGTGATCGCCGCGACGGCGGCTGCGGTGCTGGTGGCCACGAGTATGGGTGCGGCGCCGGCGAACGCTGCATCACCTGCGGTGCGGGTGATGCTGGCGGCGTCGAAATGGAAGGCTCCCAAGCCGACCGATGTTCCGAGCATCCCGGTGGTGGATCGCAAGCCTGGGGCGAAGCTGTCGGTGGCTGGTGCGCCGAGGGTGACCGGGCCGACGAAGGCGGTGTGGCCGGCGGCGGGCAGTTCCGTCGCTGACCTGTCGGCCGCAGTGCCCGGGGCGTCTGGTCGTAACGTATCGGCGGCTTCGGCCAGCCGCCGCGTTCAGGCCGGTGTCCAGCCGGTGTGGGTGTCGGACGTGTCCCTGGCCGACGAGGTCAAGTCCTCCCGCACGGCTCCTGACGCGGTCGGCAAGGTCGCGGTGCGCATGCACGACCGTGCCGACGCAGCCAAGGCTGGGGTATCGGGTGTGGTTTTGGGTGTGGCCCGTGCCGATGGGGTGCGTTCGTCGGGCACCGTCCACGTGGAGCTCGACTATGCGGCGTTCGCGCAGGCGTACGGTGGGGACTGGGCGACCCGGCTGATGCTGGTCAAGCTTCCCGCTTGCGCTCTGACCACCCCGGAGCTGGCTGGGTGCCGGCTGTCGGACGCACGGCAGGTCAATTCCCGCAACCTCGCGACAGCCCGGACGCTGACCGCAGACGTGACCTTGGCTGGAGACGGGGCGGCGACGCTTCTCGCCGCGACGGCTGGTGCGTCGGGCGACAACGGGGACTATAAGGCGACATCGTTGACCCCGGCGTCGACGTGGAATGTGTCGCAGCAGACCGGTGGGTTCTCGTGGTCGTACCCGCTGCGGATGCCGTCGGCGGTGGGCGGCCCGGCGCCGTCGCTGTCCCTGGCGTACTCGTCGCAGTCGGTCGACGGTCGTACCGGTGGTACAAACACGCAGGGTTCGTGGATCGGTGACGGCTGGGACATGTGGCCCGGTTACATCGAGCGCAGGTACGACACCTGTTCGGAGGACAGGGACCAGGTCGGTGGCAACGACCCGAACAACAAGACGCAGCCGACCGGTGACCAGTGCTGGTACCGCAGCAACGCCACCATGTCGCTCAACGGCCGCTCCACCGAACTCGTCGATGTCGGTGGCGGCAAATGGAAGGGCGTCTCGGACGACGGCTCGCGCATCGAGCTGATCAAAGATGTGTCGATCGGCAACGGCGACGCCGACGGCGAGTACTTCAAGGTCACCACGATCGACGGCATCCAGTACTTTTTCGGCAAGGTCGCCGCGTCGTCGTCGGTGTGGACGACGCCGGTGTACGGCAACCACCCCGGTGAACCCGGGTACGTCTCCGGGGACTTCGCGGCGTCGCGGCAGACCCAGGCGTGGCGGTGGAATCTCGACTACGTCCTGGACCCGCACGGCAACACCATGAACTACACCTACACCAAGGAGGCCGGAGCCTACGGACGTGAAGGCGATCCCGCCAAGCGCACCACGTACGACCGGGGCGGCTACCTGACGAAGATCGAGTACGGGACCCGTACCGACCAGGCGCAAGCCGCAGCCCGGATCGTCTTCAACGTCGCCGACCGGTGCAAGCCCTCTGCGACCTGCTACGACGCCAACAATAAAGCCATCGCCGCGTCGTTCCCGGACACCCCGTTCGACCAGTACTGCTACCCGGGTGACCAGTGCACCGAGCAGGGATCGCCGACGTTCTGGACCCAGAAGCGCCTGGCGTCGATCAACGCCCAGGTATGGGACACCTCTCTGGCTCCCGCCGCCTTCCGGACGGTGGAGAGCTGGGCTCTTCGCCACGACTACCTCGACGCCGGGTCGCTGTCGGGTGAGGGCATCCCCATGTTCCTGTCGGGCATCACGCGCACGGGTTCGGGCATCAAGAACGGCACGAGCGTGTCCGACCCGGAGATCGTGCTCAGTCCCGGCGCGGAGCCGTTCCCGAACCGCATCGACGGCCCCAGCGACGGCCGCACCGCCTTGAACCGGTGGCGGATCACGTCAATCGTCACCGAGTCCGGTGCGCAGATCGGCATCAGCTACCTCGGTGGCGACTGCTCCCGGACCAGCCCTCCCACCGCGGCCACGAACGACAAGCGGTGCATGCCGCAGTACTACGCGCCACCCGGGCAGACCGCGACCCTGGACTGGTTCCACAAGTACGTCGTCTCGCGGGTGGACGTGTACGACAACACCGGCGGGTTCAGCCACGAGCAGACCAACTACGACTACCTCGACACGCCCGCCTGGCACTACGATGACTCGGAGCTCACCCCGGCCAAGAAGCGCACCTGGGGCGAGTTCCGCGGCTACGGCCGTGTCCAGGTCCGCAAGGGCCTCGAAGCCGGGACCCAGTCGGTCACCCAGTACCGGTACTTCCGCGGCATGGACGGAGACAAGGCCGCCCCCTCCGGCGTCAAGGACGTGTGGATCACCGACTCCCTCGCCGGGACCGGCGACACCCACACCAAGTCCATCGAAGACGCCGAAGCGTTGTCCGGCACCCTCCGCGAGGAGATCACCTACAACGGTGTCGTCTCACCCGGCGTGAACGGTCCGGTGATCTCCGGCAGCCTGTCCGAACCCGCAGCGGTCCAGACCGGCACCCCCGCCAACGGCGCCACCATCAAGGCCTACATGGTCTCCACCGCCGCTCAATACGACCGTACCGTCAAATGGGACGGCTCCACCCGTTGGATCGCGACGAAAACCAAGGTCAACGGCGACAACCTGCCCTATGAGGTAGACGATCTCGGCGACGAGAGCACCGCCAACGACAACCTCTGCATACGCACCGAGTATGCCGACGCCAACACCACGGCATGGATGCGCGACAAGGTCTCCCGCGTCGAAACCGTCAAGGTCGACTGCGCCACCACGCCGACCCGGGGCGCCAACGCCGATGGGTCGCCCAAGGACGTCGTCTCCGACGTGCGCACCTACTACGACAACGCCACGCTACCGGTCGGTACCGCTCCCACCCGCGGCCTAGTCGTCAAGACTGACGAGGTCGCGTCCTGGTCCGGCACGACCCCGACCTACATCCCCACGTCGACTGCCGTGTATGACGAGAACGGCCGTCCTACCTCAACGAAGGATGCGCTGGCCAGGGAGACGCTGACAACCTATACCCCGGTCAAGGCGGGGCCGGTGACGTCGAAACTTGTCAAGAATCCGAAGTTGCAGGCGACGACCACGACGATGGATATCGCGTGGGGTGCACCCTCGCAGATCCTCGACCCGAACAATGCCAAGACCGACCTGACGTACGACGGGCTCGGCCGTCTGAGCGGCGTATGGCTGCCCGCCCAGGATAAGGCCGCTGGCAAGGGCGCGACCATGAAGTTCGCCTACGACGTGCGCAATAACGCGCCGACAGCGGTCACCACGCAGAAACTGCTTCCCTACGCGCTGTCCGACAAGTACTCGACGTCGATCACCCTGTTCGACGGGATGCTGCGAGCGCGTCAGGTCCAAGCCGACGCGGTCGGCGGTGGCCGCAACATCACCGACACGGTGTACGACTCGCGCGGCCTGCTCGACTGGTCGTCAGCGGCCTACTACAACGACACCACCGCACCGCAGAAAACCGTCGCGGTGCCGACGGTCACTATCCCCGCCGTCACCCAGAACGTCTACGACGGAGCGGGCCGTAACACCGACGTGATCTTCCTCGCCGTTGGAGTCGAAAAATGGCGGACGAAGACGTCTTACGGTGGTGATCGGGTGACCGTCACGCCGCCGACCGGTGGCACGAAGACCGAAACCCTCACCGACGCCCGCGGCAAGACGGCCCAGTTGCGGCAGTACACCGATTACACCGGGTCGACCTTCGACAAGACCGACTACACGTACACCCCGCACGGCGACCTGGCCACCATCACCGACCCGATGCTCAATCTCTGGAAATACACCTACGACCAGCGTTGGAACAAGATCAAGGACGAGGACCCCGACAAAGGCATCTCGACCATGACCTACTACGACGACGGGGCGCTGAAGACCACCACCGACGCCCGCACGACAACGCTGGGCTTTACCTACGACCTCCTGGGCCGCAAGACTAGCGAACGCGACGGTGGCGTCGCGGGGGCGAAGTTGGCCGAGTGGACGTTCGACACGGTCCTCAACGGCGTCGGCAAACCAGCGAAGTCGATCCGTTACGACACCGCGCTCAACGAGTATGTCTCCGAGGTCACCGCATATGACACGTTCGGGCGGCCCACCGCCACTCAGGTGACCATCCCCGGCAATGAAGGCACCGGCCTGGCCGGCACCTATGCCTTCAGCGCCACCTACAAGAAGGACGGGCAGGTCTCCCAGACCGTCACGCCTGCCGCTGGCGGCCTCGCTGCGGAGACGCTGACCACCTCTTACAGCAACGACCTTGGCCTTCCGGTCGGGTTCTCCTCCACACAGGTCTACGTCAACACCAACACCTACAACCATCTCGGCCAGACAACCCAGCGGATCCTTGGCATGAACAACTCCCGGATCTGGCAGACCTACAGCACCGACGAACCCACCGGGCGGCTCACCAGTACCTCCGTCGTACCGGAATTGAGCAACGAGGTCTTCAACCTCGGCTACACCTACGACAACACCGGCAACCTCACCAAAGTCGCCGACACGCCCAACGGCGGCCAAGCCACCGACCACCAATGCTACAAATACGACTACCTACGGCGGCTCGAAGAAGCCTGGACCCAGATCACCGGCGACTGCGACGCCACCCGGTCCGACGCCCTCCTGGGCACCACCGCGCCGTACTGGTGGTCGTACCGATACGACAAGTCAGGCAGCCGTACCACCGCCACCGACAATGTCGGCACGGACAAGGTCTACACCTACACCCAGCCGGCTCCCGCAGGAGCGGCCGGCACAAGGCCCCACACCACATCGCAGGTCGTGGTCACCGGAGGTCTGACCCGAACCGACACCTACGTCTACGACGAGACCGGGAACATGAAGACCCGCACCATCGGCGGCGTACAGAAGAGCCTGACCTGGGATAAGGAAGGCCACCTCGCCACCACTGGCACAGACGGCTACAAATACGACGCTGATGGCAACCGCCTCCTGCGCAGTGATTCCGCCGGCACCACCCTCTACCTGCCCGGCGGCCTAGAGTTGCGCCGCCTCACCGGCCAGACAACGGCCACCGGAACCCACTACTACACCTTTGGCGGCGCCGCGATCGCCGTAAGGACACCGACGAAGCTCTCGTGGACCTGCGTCGACCACCACAACACCGGTGAGGCGACCATCGATGCCTCGACGCTGACGGTCACGCGTCGCCGGACCGATCCCTTCGGCAGTGTTCGCGGCACTCCGCCCGGGTCGTGGGCCGGCGACAAGGGGTTCGTCAACGGAACCCTCGACCCCACGGGCCTCACTCACCTCGGCGCCCGTGTTTACGATCCGGCACTGGGCTCCTTCATCAGCCGCGATCCGATTCTCGACATCAGCGACGTCCAGCAGATACATGGCTACTCCTACAGCACCAACAACCCCGCCACACTCTCGGACCCCACTGGTCTCCACACCAAGGACGTCAACGACGGCTACTGCGACAGCACATGTCAGGCCAACATAGAAAAGTTCAATAAGTCCGAGGCGAACCGCAAGAATGCGGAGAAGGAAAAGAAGAATTGCGACGCCAGTCTCTGGTGCCGAACGAAGAACGCGGCCAAGGCTGCGGGGAACTGGATCTCGGACACCAAGAATCTGGCCGTCGTGCTGTCGGTGGTCAGTCTGGCAGTGTCGTTCTGCCCCCTACCAGCTTGCACCGCGGTCAGCGCGCTGGCTGGGTACGCTTCTGCCGGCTTGTATTACCTTGCGGGTGACAAGAATGCGGCTGCCTTGCAGGCTGCGGCGACGACTGTCGGCCTGATCCCCGGGGCCGCAGCCTTCGCAGCGATCGAACGGGGTGCGATGTTGGGAACGACACAGGTCACGCTCATCGCAACCACAAAGGTGGCCCCGCTGAGCGTGACAGCCGCGAAGGCTGCCGCGGTTGTTGCCGACGCCGGTCCGACATTGGCAGCCGCAGCGAGGTTCGAAAAGGTCCAGAGGGCGGCAGGCTGGGTCCAAGGCGGGCTGACGTCCTATGCGATCGGCTCCGCCTACTGCGGGATCAACCCGGTTTCATCGTGCTCGTAGATTTACCTTTCATGCTCGTCCGCTGACGACGTCAGCGGAGATCTCCGGTACCAGGCGGTTCAAGGTGCGCCTGGTACCGGAGCGAGTATGCGAGACTGCTGTCCACCTGCTGGAAGGGAAGCCTTGATGACATCGTCGAACATCTCGGGCGGGCCGGGTCCGGGGCCACGTGTGCGTGTCTGGTCCCGCTGGCAAGGTGTGTCTGGCGCGGTGGCGATGGTCCTCATGATGATTCTCGGGATATCGGTCGCCCTCGCCAGTGTGGACACGGCAGCGACCGCTGCCGCGAAGGTGGCGGTCGGCCTGGTCGGGATCCTTCTCAGCGTCGTGGTGTTCGGTCTGTTGGCACTGCGGTGCGCGCGGATGGGTGTCTACGGCGACCGTCCGCGGGGACTTCTCATCCGCGGTCTGGTGCGGACCAGGATCATCCCATGGCACTCGGTGATCGGGGCGGAGGTCTACACGGGGCACAGCGGGCGGGGCGGCACCTACTACGGAACGAGGATCGTGTTCCAGGATGCGGAGCACCATCAGCGCCCGCTGCACGTGTGGTGGCTGGCGTCGACCAAGGAGACAGCCGCTCAACAGTGGGTCGATCGAGTCAACGCTGTGATAGCTCAGAGCAGATCCACGTACGCCTCGCCCTGATACGTCGATGCGCCCGAAGGCACACGGAGCGTCGTTCATGCCCGCCGACCGCGCTCCCGCCCGTTCCCGAACGTGTCTGGGCGATCCCGACCTGTGCATCGATCCCGATCGGGAGCGGCTGGATGTTTGCCCTGGTCAACGCACACTCAATAGGGACGAGTGATCAGGCAAATTTGGCAAATAGAATCAAAAGGTGCCCCCGGCAGGATACATCCCTAAACTGCTCCCGATCGGGACGCCTGGCCATAGCGGCTGAACTGCTGATTTACACTTGATCAGCGAGATCAAACATGGCCCAGAAAGGGCGTACGGCGTGCCAGGGCCAACCTCCGCTGCTCCCCGCGCGCGCCTCCCACCGATCCCAGGCGCCCACGGCGATCTTGGGCGCTACGTCTGCTTATGCCGAGGTGAGTGCCTTCGAAATACCGTGCCCAGAGGCGGATCTCAGACACTAGCGCGGATTACGGTGGAGACCGCCGGCGTGCCAGATGGAGACACGAACAGACATGAGTTACGAGACGATCCGCGACGCGTTTGTCGTTGCAGGCTACGAGTTCGTACCACAGGAGCCGCCCATGTCGGATGCCCGAAGGGGGTGGCGTCCGGATGTCGTCGCCTGGGCTGCTGACATCAACGGCACGCTCGTCCCATGGGCGGCGGTAGAAATGAAGAAGGCGAGCGCCCCAGCTCGTCCCGAGGTAGGACTTGCGGCGTTGGCGCGGTCTCGCGACCTTCTCGGCACCACCGACCACTACGTCGTGGTCGACGGCACGGACTGGTACCGGGCTGATCCTGGCATCCAGCGACTCGTCCGGGTCGACGGCCCGGAGCCGCCACCGTATGGCGGTCATGGCGAGATCGCCGACGTCGACTTTGCGGTGACGCTGCTCAGCGATGAGCTGTGGAAAGCGGCCGACCGCAACCGAGGCAGGGCACCGATTCGCGGTGGACATCCAGTCAACCCTGAGGACTTCCTCAAGTTGGCTGGCTTCCGTACTCACACCGGCACGTGGGTTCCGATCCGGAAGGAGACCCTCTGGCAGGCACGCCGCCGAGCCCTCGTCGACTTCGAGCGCCGGGGGCGGGAGGGCGAGCTCTTCACCAGCCACAAGACGGTCGCCCGAGCGGTTGCCGAGCTAGCTGGCGCCAAACTCACCGACGATTTGCTCGATCCGTTCTGCGGAGCCGGCTCGTTTCTCTGGGACTCCATAGAGCACGCCGAGCGGCACGGCACGGGACTGAGCACCGTCCGGGGGTACGACCTCAACCAAAGGACGGCCGACGTGGCACGGTCCATCGCTGACGTCGCGCCGATTCCGGTCGAGATCATAGCCGCTGACGCCCTGCAAACGGATGTTGCGCGGTCGGCCTGTGTCGTCTCCGCGCCGCCGTTCGGTCTCAAGTTCTCCGACCACCACGAGTTGCTGGACGGCTCGAAGACCCGAGACGGAGATCTCGTCGTATTGGACCGCATACTCCGTCTGCTGAAGGCCGGTGGGCGAGCGGTGTTACACCTTCCGCTGAACGTCGCATTCCGCGCCAATGCTGAGCCCTATCGACGTTACATCGCGACGAACTTCCGGGTCGCGGCCATCCTCGGCCTTCCGGTAGGTGCCGTTCCGGGCGCCAGCGTTCGGACCGTGCTGTTGGTGATCGACGTATCCCAGGCTGGTGACACCTTTGTGGCGCAACTGGGTGAGGACTGGGAGACACAGCTCGCCCCAGACGGCGCAGCGCTTGAAGCAGCGCTGAAGCACATCGACGGGGAGAAGCTGTGATCGCGTCAACGGTGACGTCGCTGCGCGACGCCCGCACTTGGGACCCCGTCGCCCTGACCGCGGCGGCGCTCAGCTGGCCTGGCCGCGACACTCCGTTGGTGCGACTCCGTGACGTGACCTCGACACTACTGGCGGAGAGTTGGGTTGAGCGGGACGTACCGGTCATCACCCCGGCGAGCCTCGACCCGATCAGCGGCGGGATACGTAAACGCAGCCTGAAATACCGGGGCGCCGCCTATCAGGTCAGGGACTCCGGCACGGGTCTGCGGCCGGGCGATGTGCTGGTGCCGATGTTGCCGGATCTCCCGTTGTTGCTGGTAGGGCCCGAGCACGTTGGCTCCCTCGTCTCATCCTCCTTCCTCGCCTTACGAGCAGCGGATGAACAGCTCGGGCCGTGGATCTGGGCGGTGCTCACCAGCCGGTCCGGTCGCATGTTCCGCACTCATATTGCGACGGGCGTCGCCAGCCGGGCCACCGCCAAATCGGCGCTGCTCGACTTGGAGATCCCGCTGCCACCGCTCGCCGAAATGGCGCGGCTCCGACACCGGTTGGACGGCGTCGAGCTGACGACCCGGCACGAGGAGGAGGAGGCCCGCGAAACCTGGTGGCGCATCGCTGACCTATCCAGCGGCGATTGGCAGATCGCGCTCGTCAGCCCGGACCCGCACGCGCTGAACGCCGGCGTCCCACTTGGCGAACTATGCAGGGAGATCGCCCGGGGATATAGCATGCAGCCGTTGGAGTACCACGTCGAACCCGGACCGGAACTTCTGCCGGTGACAGATATAGCCGTGCTCGGTGGCAGGCCGACCCGCCGGTGGACTCCGGTTGAACCGAGAACAGTGGTGGCCGAACCCGGTGACATCTTCGTCGCCGCGGTGGGCAACCGTCCGCACGCCGTGCTGGCCACCACGACGAGCGCTGTCGACCGGAACCTCTTCGTACTGCGCCTGCGGGAACGGTCCGCCGGACCGGCTCTAGTGCGTTACCTCAACGGCCAGACCGGATACGGGCTGCGGCAGGTCCTTTTGACCGGGGCCTACATCCCGAATATGCGCAAGGATATGCTGGCACGCCTGCCTGTGCCGCCCGAGGCCCTCGAGCACACCAGCAGCAGTGAACCGCAGGTGTCACTCGATGTCCGGCTGGAGCACGCGCTGTGGGACTGACCTGCGAACTATCACCCCTGGTCTTCGCCGTGCTCTACCGCATGCTCTCCCGGGATTCAGCTCGTTCGGATCTGCTCATGGAGCGGCTAGGCGAAATCGGCCGAGATCTCTCATGGCTAAAGGACGCGGCTGATCGGTACGAGAAGACGTGGCAGCGTGACCGCGTGTCCGCGACCGGGCCGGAGGACTTCGTCGCACTCGACAATGCCCACGCACTTCTCGCGAGCTGGGTGCTCGCATCAATGCGGGACAGCGGACCGAGTTACGACTTCGGCGTCGATCTTCGCACTCAGGTGACCGAGCGCGTCTTCGCGGAGGTTCCGCAGACCCCGTCCGAGCTATTAGCCATGTGGAAGCCGGTCGTGGTCGGCTGGACTCTCGGCACGGTCATGGGCAACATCGACCAGAACCTTCCTGTCGCGCCAGCGATGCTTCCTCAGGACCCCAATGTCCGGACCGCCTACGAAGGGCTCGTCGAACACGTACTCCATCTCTCGACGGTCACGCCACCGTGGCCGGAGATAATGGGGACTTCTACGTTCTGGCGGGGAACCGGCCTGGCCGAAGGCATGCAGCCCGAGGCGCCGAACGGCAGCGCCGCCATCACCCAACTCGTCGTCGCGGTGCGACGAGGCCTACCCGAACACTTGGGCAAGCAGATCGGCCAACACTTCACGCAGTTCGCGGAACGCCGAAACACGCTATCGCACGTTGCCGATATGCCGGGCCGGCCTCGATTCATCGACGTCAAGGAGCACGCCCGCGAATGGGAACAGATCCGGCTCACAATCATGGGAATCACGCAGTTCCTGTGTTCTCAGATCGCCGTCGACCTGACGGAGTCGGCGTCGCGGGCGGTTCGCGAGGAAACCTGGGACGAGCTGATCTGGCAACTCGCGATGTGACGGCCTCAGGCCTTCAAGCAGTAGTGGGTCTGCGCTCACGGATTCATGTGAGCAGCGACAATCGTGGGTTAATAGCCCCGCCGCGCGGCTGCGTGCTTGGCGATGGCTCGAGCCGCCAACAAGTGCTTACTCTCATGCCGCTGTTAGCTCGCTGAGAGATCAACCGCTCTTCGCATCGAAAGCCCATCGTAAGTAGGATTTATCCGTGATCGACGATGACCTGACTCATTGGGTACGGGCATGGGCCCAGCTCTACCCGGCCGGGCACGACCAGATCCTGAAGCCGGTCTCTGGGGCGAGGGAACTCGATCGCGCGGCTGCTCTTACAGTTGTCGCCTGGAAGTTCGACGCCATGGCGCACCGCCGGACCAACGCCCTGAGGGGACTCGCGCGGGAGTCTGACCAAGCCATCCTGGATATCACTGCCGCAGCGCGAGGCTGCCTGGATGACGGGGCGGCGATGCGTGTGATACGTACACTTCAGGGCGTTGGGCCAGCCCTCGGCAGCGCGATGCTAATGACAATGGTTCCACTACGGTGGACCGTCCTCGACGAACGCGCTGTGGCGTCGATCAACGCGATTGGTTACACCGACGTACCCCCGGACTCGCAAGATCGGCGTACATGGCTTCCCTATCTGCGAGCGTGTCGCGACGTGTCTGATCGGACCGGCGAATCACTTCGACGAGTCGATCAAGCGCTATATGGAGCCAAAGGCAACCGTCACCTGCCACCCGTTTGATCCAGAACCCCGCTGTACGTTTTGCCGTCGATCGTGTGTCGACAGGTCGTGCTGAATTAACTTTCGGCGTTCGGGTCCCATGCCGCGAAGCGTGCGCCGACGGGCTGGTCGTCATCCGAGAGATCCCTTCATCGTCAACGAGAGCAATGGCGCAGGTTGGCGACCTCGGTCGGGCCATCCTCGACGCCCGAAACGCGTACCCAACCGCACGACCCTATGGCTGCTGAGCTGCTTAAACACGGTCGAGGTGCAGGTCGATCTCCATGGCGGGATACATCCCAAAACTGCTCCCCCTCTGGACGGGTGACGGTGACCGTTGACCTGCCCGTGATGGGCCGGGCTGGATCAGATGATGCATGCCTTGCAACCGCCCAAGCTGCCGACAACGTCCCATGACGGTTCCGTATCGGTCGTTAGGGCTTCGATGACGGACGGGGTGCCAGCGGCGTTGGTGCAGCCTGGGTGCTGCTCTGCGAAGTGGCGCAGGCGGTCCAGCACCGGGGGCGAACTCAGCCATGCGGTCACGAGGCCTACGGGGTTGTCGGGGTACCAGTACCAGTGCGGTTGTCTGCCGCTCGCGATCTCGTTGCTCCAGTGGGCGGCCAGGCGGACGAAGCCGGCATCCGCGGCGGGACCGCTCATCTCGTCGATCTGGGCGAGCCAGGGCCCGACGTCGTCGTGGAGTTGTGCCAGTGGGCCGAGTAGTTCGATGACGTCGGCGGGTTGCCTGGTCACGAAGGAGGCGGCGAGCAGTGCGGAGTACGCCTCGACGAGCGCGTTCTGCTGCGCCTGCGGCCAATCGTGAAAGCAGGCCTGCGGTGCACTGGGGCCCCGCAGCGCCCACGGGATGATCATCAACTCCGGTTGCTCGGCGGCCATGTGCAGGATCCGCGGTGCGAGGCCGCGCCACATCAGCCCGTACTGTTCGGCGGTCCAGTGCTCGGGGACTTCGGCGGCGAACTGGCGGACCAGGTCGTCGGGTACCGCCGCCAGGTCGCCGCCGAGGAGCTCGAGATCGCGGGGCGAGTAGCAGTAGGCGCAGCCGTCCACGGCGCCGACGAGTGGCACATCGACGAAGGCATGATCGGCTGTGTCCAGCGCCGTGCGCAGTCGCTGGGTGTGTTCGAGGAGGTCGGGCCGGTCATGCATGCGGCGGATCCTACGCGGCCGGTCCAGGAAGATCATCTCGATATCTGCTGGCAGGTAGAGGTGTGCCAGCGAGTTTTGCTTCCACAGAGTCGACCACCTGCGCGTCTGAGGCGACGAGCATCAGCGTGCGCTGGTTCGATCGATAGCCGGATCCGGGCGCCAGCATCGCGGCCGCTACGCTGTGTGAGCGGCCCGCCGGGCACCGCTGCCACAGCGTTGATGCCCCCACCCGCACGTGATGACACGTGCCCAGGTGGGAGACGAAATCAGTGGCGCTTGTGCGCAATTCTGCTGCGGTATTGCTGGAGGACGCCCGCGCAGGCAGGCTCGTCGCCGTGCTCGCAGAGCAGGCGCGATTCGCGCTCAACAGCGGTGTCGGCGCCCCGGAGATCCGGTCCTGGGACCGTAGTCTGCCGGCCTTCCTCGCCGACATGGCCGATGCCGGGCTGGGTGATGTCGAGGTCCTGCTGGAGCACCAGCTGCCCTACAGCCCGAAGCGAGCCGATCTGATCCTCTGCGGCGCCCACCCGCGTACCGGGGCGCCTTCGTTCGTCATGGTCGAGCTCAAGCAGTGGAGCCACGCCGAGCCCGTCGACGAGGACCTGGTCCAGATCGACCGCTACACCCAGCCGGTGCTGCACCCGGCAGAGCAGGTGCGCCGGTACTGCCAGCAGCTCGTGGACTTCACTCCGGTGCTGGCCGAGCAGCCCGACGCGGTGCACGGCCTCGCCTACCTGCACAACGCCCGCGACGCCGGCGTGTGGAACATCCGCCAGTACCGCACCGACGACTGGGGCAGCCTCTACACCCTCGACAGCAAGGCGGCCTTGGTCGACAGGCTGCGTGCCCGTCTCGACCCCGCGGCCGGCCGGGGCCCGGCCCGCGCCGCGGCCGAGACGCTGCTCAACGCGGAGCTCGCCCCGTCGCGCAAGCTGCTCGCGGTCGCCGCCGGCGAGCTGCGCGAGCGCCAGCAGTTCGTCCTGCTCGACGAGCAGCAGGTGGCGTTCGCCACCGTCAGGGCGGCTGTCGAGCGCTCCCGCACGGCCCGGCAGCAGACCGTCGTCATCGTCGTGGGCGGCCCGGGTTCGGGCAAGAGCGTGATCGCGTTGAGCCTGCTGGGCGAGCTCAGCCGCCGGGGCCTGCGGGTGCTGCACGCGACCGGGTCCAGCGCCTTCACCAACACCATGCGCAAGGTCGCCGGCACCCGCAACACCGCGGTGCAGAAGATGTTCGTCTACTTCAACAACTTCATCGGCGCCAAGCCGCGCTCGCTGGACGTGCTGCTGTGCGACGAGGCGCACCGGTTGCGCGAGACCAGTGTCAACAGGTTCACGCCCAAGGACCGGCGGGCTGCGGCCCGCCAGCAGGTCGACGAGCTGATCGACGTCGCGCAGGTGCCGGTGTTCCTGCTCGACGACAAGCAGATCGTGCGTCCGGGGGAGATGGGCTCGGAGGTCGCGATCCGGCATGCGGCGCAGGCGCTGGGGTGCAAGGTGGAGACCGTGCGCCTGCAGGGGCAGTACCGTTCCGGTGGCTCGGACGCCTACGACGCCTGGTCGGTCCGCCTGCTGGGTCTGCACCCGGATCCGCCCGAGCCCTGGTCTGTGTCGGCTTCCGGTGACGATGGGCGTTTCCTCGTCCGGTCCGCTGCTTCTCCGGTCGAGCTCGAGTCGTGGCTGCTGCACCAGCAGTCCGGCCACGACGGAACCACCGCGCGTATCGCGGCGGGGTACTGCTGGCCTTGGAGCGACCCGGTGCTGCGCGAGGGTCGCAAGGTCCTCGTCGCCGACGTGGTCATCGGCGACTGGGCCCGGCCGTGGAACGTCAAACCGGAGGAGAAGGTTCCCGACGCGCCGGCTTCGTACTTCTGGGCGACCGACACGCGGGGGTTCGGGCAGGTCGGCTGCATCTACACCGCGCAGGGCTTCGAGTACGACTGGGCCGGTGTCATCTTCGGCCCTGACTTCGTGCGCCGCGGTGACGCCTGGGTGGCGCAGCTGTCGCATTGCAAGGATCCTGCGGTGAGGCGCGCCGACGGCGGCTCCTTCACCGAGCTGATCCGCAACACCTACCGGGTGCTGCTCACGCGCGGCATGCGCGGCGTGGTCGTGTACTCCACCGACCCGGAGACCCAGGCGTTCCTGGAGCAGATGACCCGCTGACGCCGGGTTGCCGCAAGGATGTGCCGGGCCGGTACGGACGCGTCGGTGGCGCTTCGCCCGGGCGGTTGACGCGATCGAAGGATGTGCAATACACCGTGGTCGGCGGTCACCTCAGCCCGACTCCGAGCCGCCGACGCCACACCGCTGGGAGCGACTGAGGACAAGCCGTCACCGATGCGGGTGTGGCGCCGCGGCGGAGGCGGTACGGCTCTACCAGGAACTGGTCGCCGACCGGGCCCGCGTACTGGGCGCCGATCACGCCGACACCCTGCACTCCCGACGAGGCCTGAGGTCCTACGACCGATGAGACGCTACCTTGCGTCCACCGCTCCTGAGGTGCTCCTGGGATCCCTCGATCTGCGACACCGAATGGCCGAAGCTGTGGCGGTTGCACCAGCGGTCCTGCGGTGCTGCGGCTCCTGTCGCGTCGTCAACGGCATCAGCGGTGGCCGTAAGCGTCAGCCGCCGGAACACGGACGGCGCGTCGTCGCGGCGAGGATGTCCCGCATGGCGAGCCGCTTCGCCCCAGGGCTTCCTGCCGGCGGTAGCGGAACCTGCCGGGCAGGTTCCCAGAACGACATCGGCGGTCGGCGAGCCGCTCGCGCGCGTAACCGCAAGCTGATCGACAACCCCAGTCATCGTTGGGGGGTAGGTGTTGTGAACCGGTCATTGGTAGGTGGGGTGGCATGGCGTGTCCTGCGGTGCGGACACGGCGTGTCCTGCGGATGCCGCTACGGCGAGCACGGCGTGTCCTGCGGGTTCTGTGTCTGCGGGTCGCGGCGTGTCCTGCGGCGGCGTCGCGCGAGCTTTCGTGGGTTTGGTGTCCCTAGCCGGAAGCGGAATCGTTCCTGTTCGACAATCAGGACCGCGGTGAGAGCGGGGATGACACGGCCACACCGGGATGCCGGAGTATCTGGCAGCCGCCGTCAACGAGCGGGTCGACGGCTTGGATACCTCGGCTGGGGAGATCGCGGAGCTCATGGGCCGGCCGGTAGGGAAGGTCTGCAAGTACCGCTGAGCGTGTGCCGTGCGGGCACACCATCGGGGGCGCCCGAACCGCACCGCACCGCTGCGTCGCGGATACCGGACCGGCCGGGCTTCCTGCCGACCCGTAGCGGTCCATCGCGCGTGGCGGGGCGTCGTCGCTGTCAACCGGCTCTGCTACCCCGTGGCAGGACGCGGCTGGGCGGTCGGGGCGGTGACTGGCCAGGTCTGGTCGGTGCGGGTGCTGCTGGTCACGACGGTCCATGTGAGGAGGCCTGTGTCGGGGCCGGTGCCGTCGTGCCATGCGGTGTAGGCGAGCGGGGTTCCGGTGAGGGTGTCGACGATCAGCCGGTGCCGGATCCCGTCTCCGGTGGTGTCGATCCCGGTGCCGGGGCGGCCGATCGGGTCGCGGACGGGTCCGGTGAGTACGGTGCCGGCGGTGATGGCGAGGGTGCGTAGCGCGGCTTTGCGGCAGGCGAGGGTGAGCCCGGTGCGGAGTTGCGTGTTGGCGACCGATTCGAGGACCCTCGCGGAGGGCTCCTTCTCCGGTCGTGGGCCCTGCAGCCGGTCGCGCAGGACGGAGCCTGGCGGGCAGGTGGATTCAGTGCGGGGGAGGTGCTGCGGCCACCCGGAGTTCGTGGTGACCGTGGCGGGGACGGCGTTGAAGTCGGTGGGCGGTGCGGTGTCCTCGGTGACGGTCCAGGCCGGGACCGTGTACCGGCGGGAGAAGGTGGCACCGGATTCGTCGGCGGCGGTCCATCGCTGGAGGTCCTCGACGAGGATCTGTTCCGGTTGGTGGCGGGTCAGGCGTACGGCGGTGACGTAGGCGTACCGGCCGGACGCGCGGTCGGCGGGTCCGGCCTGGACGGTGTCGGCGAGCGCCATGAGGCCCGGGTCGGGCGCGGACCGCATCCCGACGGCTCCTGGCTGGAACACCGGGGCGGGTGCCGCCGTGGACTCTGAGATCACGGCGTTCGCGGCGAGCAGCACGGCTGCGGTGGTCGCCGCGATGGCGGCGGTGGCGCGGATCCGTCGTCGCCGCGTGTTGCGGTGCCGCGAAGCGGTGACGTCGACCGCGGGGAATGCCAGGTGCGGTGCTGCGGTGGCGGAGGCCGGGTCGGTCATGCCTGGGCTCCAGCCGGTGTGCGGGTCGGGGTGAGGATGTCGCGGGGTTGCACCGCGCGCAGAGGTTCGGGTCCCTGGCGGGTGCGCATGACCGGCCAGCCGTGGCAGTGGTCGACGGCCTCGATGACGCCGGACAGGGTTTCGCCGCTCGGTTCGGTGACGCTGATCTCGTCGCCGATGCCGACCGTGTACCCGTCGCGGGTCTCCCACCGGGCTGCTACCACCTGGGGCGCCCAGTGGTAGACGTCTTCCTGCGGTCCGGCGAGGGCCCGGCTGATGTGTGCTGCGTGGTTGGGCAGCCACCGGCTGCCGAGGGCGGCCGCTGCGGCCACGGCCAGGTAGCCGCCGGAGACGGCCCACAGCCGCGGCGTAGACCACGACCAGCCGAGGACCTGCGGCAGGAGGCAGACCGCGGCGCCGGCCGGAACCGCGGCGGCGCCCAGGAGCGCCCCGCACTGCGTGCGGGGCAGGGTGCCGGTGTCGTCGAGCCGGGCGACGCCGACCGCGATCAGGGTGAGGCTTGCCATGAACGCGATGCCGACCGTGCCGACCGCGAACGCCAGGTAGGCCAGGTGCAGGGATTCGGGGCGGGTGACGACCAGCAGGAGGAGACCTCCGCTGAGCAGGGTGTGCGCGAGGCGCGAGACCCGGTGCGAGTGCACCCGCACGAGGTCCTCGGGGTGCCGGGCGGGTGTCGCGGCGAGGCCGAGAGCGTCGATCCGGTCGGTCGCGGCGCGTCCGAACAGGACCACGGCGGCTGTGAAGGCGGCGAGGACCGGCCACAGCCACAGGTCGGTGGTCGTGTGCACGATGCCGGTGCCGAAGACCCGGTAGACGCCGGAGACCGCGGCCTCGGCGGCGTCGAACCCGGTAGGGCCGGCGGTGGTCCACGATTCGCCTTCGGCCATCTGGTGGGCGGGGAGCACCGGTCCTGGGCCGAGGCGGCGGAACGACTCGAGGACCGCGCCGAGGTAGCCGAGGGCGAGGATGACGGCGCAGGCGCCGGTGGTGATCTGGTTGGTGATCCGCCGCTGCGGCTCGCCGCCGCTGTAGGCGAGCGTGCCGGCGAGCAGCACGAGCAGCAGCAGGCCGCCGATCCCTGCCCGTACCGGCCACCGGTCGCCGAGCAGCCCGACGGCGAGCCGGTCGCCGACGGCTGCCTGCGCCCACAGCCACAGTGCGACGCCGAGCGCGGGCAGCAGCAGCCGGGCCAGGGGCCATACCCCGGTCCGCCACCGCGACCAGCCGAGCACCACGGCGGTCAGCCACAGCGCGGCGATCGGCCACCGCGGCGGCGTCGGGGAGGTGCTGAGTTCGCGTAGGACCCGGTCGGCCAGCGCGAGCGTGGCGAGCTCCAGGGCGAGGAACGCGCCGCACGTGACCGCGGTGAAGGCGACCCCGAGCGCGGGGCTGGTCGCGCCCAGTCGGGCCACGGTCCGGTCGGCGGCGTCGGTGCGGTGCCGGTAGACGAACGCGGCACCGAGCGCGGTCAGCAGGATCGCCGCGAGCAGCGCCGTGGGTCGGAGGTGCGGCGCGTGCTGGAGGGCCGCGGTGAGCAGCAGGATGGGGAACGGTGCGGTGAGCGTGGCGGTGGCGAACAGGCGAGGGCGTGTCATGAGGGCCTTCTGGTCGGTGTGGCGCTGGTTCCCGGCTCGGGAGCGTCGCGTGCTGTAGTCGTGGAGGTGACGGCGGTCTGGCGGTTAGGCGGGATTGAGTGGCGCTGCCTGTCAGCGAGGCGGCTGCCGGGCACCACGGCGCGGGCTGTGGCAGGCGCCCCCCAGTCGGGGCTGAGTCGGCCGCCGTTGTCGACGAATGCGCGGGCGTCTATGACGGTGCTGGCGCTGCCGGTGATGATTGGCCGGGTGTCGCCTGTGTGGACAAGGCCCTAGAACGTCGGCGGCGGCCGTCCTGAGGTGCGGCGTCTGCGCGCCGCTGATCGCGGGCGTGCGGTCGTCTCGTCGGTGCGCGGGCCCTCGCCGGCGTCGTCATCGGGCTGTGGCCGTCGCTGTCCGCGGGCGTTGGAAGCCCTCGGCCGGCGGCGTCGTCGCCGGGGGCTGGTAGGGGCGGGGCGGGCTGTACCAGGCGAGCCAGACCTGGGTGCCTTCGCGGACGGTGACCGCGTTGAGGACGTGGAACGCCCTGTCGAGGGGGACCTTTGTACCCAGCGCGGCCCGGACCTGGGCGTCGACCCGTTCGGTGTGGATCGGCGGCCGGCAGCCGGGGGTGCACTGGTAGACCTGCGCGGTGCCGACGGTGGCGGGTACGAGGTGCCGTCGGCACAGCCCGCACCACAGCAAGTCGGTGTAGGAGGTGGGGATGGTGGTGGGCTGCTGCGCGTACGTCATGTGTGTCTCCTTGGGGTGAAAGAGCGAGCAAGACCTGGACAGCGCAGGACCGCTTCCTCCCGGGGTCCCTCACCTCGGAAGGCCGGCCTGTGTGCCGGGCGCGCCACGGCCGCCTATCTGCAGGCGGCGGGTGGCGTGACCGTGGTGCCGGTGGAGGTCTCGGCGAGGTCGGCTTCGTCGCCGGCCGTGGAGGCTCCGGTGTGGATCCAGCCGATGACCTCGTCGTAGACGACGAGGTCATCGCATCCGGCGCAGGCGCTGACTGTGTCGATGCGCGGTGTCACCCGGTCGGACCGGGTCGATTCGCCGACGGGGCGGGGGTGGTGGCGGCGTTGCGGCAGCCGCGCCGGGAGCACCGGCGGGCCTGCGGGCTCGCCGAGCGCCGCGGTCATCGTCATGGCAGCCGCCGTGTGGCGGGCGGCTGGGCGGGTGCGCCGGGGTCGCGCCAGAGCGGGTGCATGAGCGGACCGTCGGGTCCGACGGGGTACGGGTCGCCGAGGGCGCGGAAGCCGTGGCGGTGGTAGAGGTCGCGGCTGCGCGTGCTCGACGCTTCGACGAAGCACCCGGTGGCGGCGATGTCGAGGTGGAGCAGCCGCTGCCGGATCAGCGCCGAGCCGAGGCCGCGGCCCTGGCGGGCGGGGACGACGCCGAGTAGCGCCAGGTGGGAATGCGCGGTGGCGCCGACGTAGCGCTGGTGGTGGGCGTGCATCGCGTCCTCGAACCGGGCGAACCGGTCGGTGAACACGCCGCAGACCGCTGCGCGTTTCGCGGCGTAGCCGGCGATCTCGGGCGGGGGAACGGGGTAGAGGTCCATCCACGCGGCGGCCGCGACGCCGCCCGGGTCGGTCTGCACGCTGCCGTGCCGGTGGGCGTGGGCCACGGCGAGCCGCAGGTGCCCGGCGAGGATCCCGACCTTGGTGATCCGGTCGGTGCCCGGCATCAGGTAGCCGCTCAGGGGCAGGTCGGCGAACGCGACGCCGATGATCCCCGCGGCCTGCTCGACGACGTCCACGCCGGGGACCGCGCCGGTGCCGGTCGCCGCCGGGCCGGTCATGACGCCACCCCGGCGGACTGGGTGGCGCGGTCGGCGGGGGAGACGGTGCCGCCGAGGCCGATCCGGCGGTACGTGGCCGGGTCGCTGCGGCGGAGCACTAGGGCCCAGACGATCCCGGCGGCGGCGAGCGCCGGGTAGGTGCACGGCCAGACGATCGCCCACGGGCTGCCCGGGTCGATGCCGAGGAGCTCGGGGATGTGGGTCAGACACAGGGCGACGGCGCCGGTGAGCAGGACCGCGGCGGTCGCGGGAGCGACCGCGGTCGACCAGGCGGGGTCCATGCGGGTGCGGCGGCGGCGGGCGAAGTAGACGGTGACGCTGACGGAGGTGGCGGCGGTGAGCAGCAGGATGCCGATGCCGCCGAGGGTCCCGAGCCAGAAGAACAGCCGGTACAGCGGGTCCCAGCCAGCGGCGGCGTAGACGGCGATGACGGCGAGCCCGACGGCGCTCTGGGCCCGCGACGCGGCGGCGGGCGCACCGGTGGCGACGGAGGTCCGGGCCAGGGCCCGGGGCAGGACGCCTTCGCGGGCCAGGGCGAAGGTGTAGCGGGCGACGGCGTTGTGGTAGCTGATCAGCCCGGCCACGATGCTGGTGAGGAACAGGACCTGCGCGGTGGTGGTGAACCTGGGGCCCAGGACCGGGTCGGTGATGCCGAACAGCAGGCCGATGCCCTGCTCGCGGGCGGCGTCGACGACATGGCCGGGCCCGGCGGCGACGGTGGTGGCGAGGCTGGTGGCGGTGTAGACGGCGGTCATCAGGGCCAGGCCCAGGTAGGTGGCGCGGGGCACCGTGCGCGACGGGGTGCGGGACTCCTCGGCGTAGACGGGAGCGAGCTCGAACCCGACGAACGCGGTCGCGACGACCGCGAACACCGCCCCGGCGGCGCCGGTGAGCAGCCCGGCCGGGTCCAGGGCGTCGAGCTGCACGTGTCCGCCGGCGGGGTGCAGGAAGCCGACGACGTCGACGGCGGTGATGACGGCGAGTTCGCCGGTGAGCAGGACCGCGAGGACCCGGCCGTTGACGTCGACGCGGCGGTGGCCGAGGGCGGCGGTGAGCAGCCAGGCGAGCAGCGCGAACCACCACCACGGGCGGGCGGTGCCGGTGGCCTGCTCGACCAGGGACGAGGCGAGGGCGCCGGTGATGCCGTAGAGGCCGATCTGCAGCAGGTTGTACGACCACAGGGCGGTGACGGCGGCGGCGACTCCGGCGGGGCGGCCCAGGCCGTGGGTGATGTAGGTGTAGAGGGCGCCGGCGTTGGTGACCTCGCGCGACATCGCTGTGTACCCGGCGGAGAACACGGCGAGGACCACCCCGAAGACGATGAACGCGACCGGGATCGCGACGACGCCGGTGAGGGCGAGACCGGCGGGGACCAGGCCCGCGCCGACCATCAGCGGGGTGGCGGCGGTGAGGACGAACTGGGTGACGGCGGGTGCGCCGAGCTTGTCCCGGGCGAGGGTCGCGGTCACGACGGACGGTCGGTCAGGCATGGGGGTACTCCAGACAGGTGTGTGGAAGGGGCGCTGGGTTTACCGGCGCGGTGCGGTGGCGTGGGCGCCGACGAGCCGGCCCAGAGCCACCGCGAGGCGGTGCAGGGACGGCTGCGTGATCAGGGCTTCGAGATGGATCTGGTCGACGCGGTCGCGAGCGCGCTCGTGGTGGTCGCGGAAATCGCGGGTCAGGTGCGGGGTGAGCCCGAGCGCGTGGGCGATCATCAGCAGCGCCCTGGCGTCGACGTCGTCACCGGGGACGTGGGCGTGGGCGGTGAGCATGGCGGTCAGGCGGACCGCCCGGTACGCCACCGTGTTGGCATTGGTCGCCTCGTAGCGGGTGGTGGCGGACCCGATGAGGCGCCGGTGGCGGTGAACGGTGACGAGGCCCTGGGATCGGAGGCGCCGGGCGACGGCCTTCACTGCGTCGCGGGCGAGGTAGGACAGCCACGTCGGCAGGTCGTGGGCGCGTTCCCGGATGACGAGGCTCGCGACCACCCGCCCGGTGTCGTCTGCGGCGGCAAGCAGGCCGCCGGTCGGGACCACGTGGTCGTTGCCGTCGACGATCACGGCGCCGACGTTGACCAGCTCCGCCAGCAGCCCGGCGGCCAGACCGAGTGCGAGCAGTCCAGGGTCGGCGAGGTGGTGGCCGGTGCGGTCGTCGAGGGCGACCAGGAACAGGTCGTCGGCGACGGCCAGCTCCCCGGCTCGGCGTGTGTAGGCGGCGGGTGGCGGGTGGATGCTGACGCGTCCGACGAATCCGGTCTGGTCAAGCATCCGGTGCTCCTGCGGCGGGATCGGCGCGGAGCGCCCGGGATGCGGCGTGGGGGAGCCAGGTGGTTCGGAAGGTCATGGACTGCGGCATGAACGTCATCGAGCGGACAACACCGCGCATGACATCACCACGGTCAGCTACTGGTATGTGCTCAGGTAGGAGCGTGGGACGGAGTCGCCTCAGCTGTTCCCAGACAGTGCTTTCCGCAAACTCGGCGTCGATCTCGACCAAGCAGGTGGGGCACTGGTACCTGCGGGAAGTCCGAACGACCGGGACCATTGGTGTTCCTTCGAGACACACCAGCAACCCGTCGAGCAGGTAGTCGTTCGAGGCGCTCATCGCTGCACTGCAACCACATGCGGCGCGACCGTGCCGGAAGCCGTTGGAAGAACGCCGAGGATATCGACCTGGGAAATCGGCGCGCCTGCCTCATGCACCTGTATAACGGGATTCGGTTTCGGCTCGACGTGGACAAGTTGGACGAACGCCCTTTGCCGAACGGCAGAATTCCTCGGATTGGCGAATGAGGAGGATAAAGGCCCCTGCGCCGCGTGCTCAGTCGGCGAAGCTTCGATGAAGGCGAGCCGGGTGATCCCGGCTCGGTCCCTGACCGGGCAGGTGGCCACTTCAGCCTGACGGCTGTGGTGTCGTCGGGCCTCGGCGGGCGTCGATTCAAGGTCCTGTATAGACATCGCCCGTCCTTCTGTGCGGAGTCGTTGCTGTGCATGGCGTCTGCCCTGGGGAGCAACCACTCGGCCCAGAGCTAAGGCAAATCGCAGTCGGCAATCTGAATGCTCGGCGGGTCTCTATTCGGCGCTCAGACCGCAGTTGCGATAATCGATCTGTGCGTCGCTGAGGAGTTCAGCTTCGCTCTGGAGTTGCGCTCTGGGGAGGGCGCATATGGGGGCGCAGATGTGCACTGACACGCGCTACCAGTGAGAACGGGGGAAGTTGTGCCAAGCACGCAGCCGAACGAACGGCTTGCCGAGCTGATAAGGCGAGCAGGTATCTCGCGGAAGGCCCTCGCGCGATTGGTCCGCGATCTTTCCAAAGGCCAGGTCAGTTGCGATCACACCTCGGTCTCGCGGTGGCTTGCCGGCGTCCATCCACGGCATGACACAGCCCGGATGGTTGTTCAGATCCTCGGCCAAATATTGGGGAGGACCGTGGGCCTCGTTGAAGCTGGTTTCACATCCACAGAGGTTCCTGATGCCAGAACCGGTATCGAGTACGGTGCTGATGCCGAGGCCGTGATCGGCGCCGTAGGAAGGCTGTGGCGTGCTGACCTCGATGCCGTACGTGCCGTCATCACGGCTCCCGCGAACAGTGCGGCGTGGACTGAAGCCTCCTTAAACTGGCTCGTCCGGGATGACACGGACCCACTGCCGAAGCTCGGGGGTACCCAGCGTGTGGGGGCCTCCGATGTCCTGCGCTTACGTGCCACAACCGAGCTGTTCGCCCAGCTCGACAACCGGTTCGGAGGGGTGCACTCCAGACGCTCGCTCGTTCAATACCTCGAGACCGAGGTTAGTACGCTGCTGGCTGGGAACTACACTGCAGAATCGGGACGAGGACTCTTCGGAGCGGCCGCTGAGGCGACTCTTCTGGCAGCTTGGATGTCGTATGACGCGGGCATCCAGGGTCTTGCGCAGCGATACTTCATCCAGGCTCTACAACTAGCCCAGATCAGCGGTGATGTACTTCTCGCCGGTAGCGTTCTGGACGCTATGAGCCACCAAGCCACATATCTCGGTCAATGGCACCAAGCCGCGAACTTAGCCCGAGCTGCGCGAGCCGGAACACGAGGACTGGCCACGGCGACACTGACTGCTCATTTCCACGCCATGGAGGCGAGGGCGACGGCGGTAGGCGGGGACTCCGTCGCCACGCAACGTGCCCTCGGCGAAGCCGTTCGGGCGTTCGAACGCCGAAGCCCTGGCGACGACCCCAACTGGATCAGCTATTTCGATGACGCCGAACTTGCCGCCGAGTTCAGCCACTGCTTCCGCGACATCGGGCGGGCGAAAGATACGGTGACCTACGCGCAACGGGCACTGGCAAACGTCGGCACCTCGCCTCGGAGCGACTTCTTCGTCACGATGGTCCTCGCCACCGGCCACTTGCAGCAAGGTGAGATCGAGCAGGCCTGCCATGTCGTGCAATCGGCGCTCACCATCGGTGAGCAAGTACAGTCAGTCCGCTGCGTCGAGTACCTCCGCACGTTCAGAGCAGCCCTGGCGGAAGCCGACAGCCCGGGTCTAGTCGCGGCACTCGACGAATGGGCCGCCGAACACCGGCTATGGATCGCCAGCAGTTCGGTGCAGCCTTAGAAAGGCACCCAATCTCGTCGGCTCGCGCCCGTCCGCACTGCATGAAGCCGCTTCGCCAGTTCAGCCGCCACGGACGGATCGGCGGCATTTTGCGCCAACCAGATCACCATCATCAACTCACGTGCGTTACGCATCACGAGGTAGCCCGACCACGACCTCACGTCAAACCCGTAGGCCTCCACGAATGCGCCGTACTCGGCCTCGGTGTGCCAACCGAACGAGTCCGCATACATGGCTGTCTGAACTAGATCCCACTCGCGGTTCCCGACCGCAAATCCGTCAAGATCACCAAGTACCACCGCGCCGTTCCTCGTGCGGAACGCGTTGCCCACGCTGGCGTCTCCATGGACGACCCCTGGCGCTAGTGCAAAATTCAATAGCTTGTACTCATCGTGCAGGAGTTCCAGTTCGGATAGGAGAAGGCTATGGTCAGCGTCGCCCAAACCGGTTGACGCTGCTAAGCGATCGCGGTTCTGGGTGAATGGGTCGAAGCTCGGTAGCCATGGTGGCGCGTTCAAGGCATGCAACTGCCGTAACAGCGTCCCGAGCTCGGCCGGCGTTCCGTACTCTGCGCGATCCCCGACGGACTCCCAGAAGGTCACCACGCGGCCGCAGGCTGAGACTGGCTGGTCGAATTCCAATGCCCGGACCGCTGGAACTCCCTCATCGGCCAGCCAACGCGATGTGCGAACCTCGACTTCGGCCGTCGAATGGTGCCGATCGTCTCGTCCGATCCGGACAACTACCCGAGAGCCGGTCAGTCGGAACACCGCGTTCTCGCCGATACGAATCAGTTCCGCGTCATCTGGATCCATGCCGACGACGGAGCAAGCCGCTCGAAGGGCGACGCGGGCGTTCTCCCCATCGAGGGGGACCGGGGGCGTGCTCAAGGCCGACTACCTCCTCCGTCATGGGCTGATTTACGTGGTAGACGAGCCCGTCGACGAGGATAGCGCCGACTCGTATTGGCTGCATGATCTCGCATCTGAGCGCTCCGTGAGACCGATGCGCGTTGCCGCCCGCGTCTGGGGGCGCGTTTCTGATAGGCAGGGAACGTCGCGCTGGCGGCCTGCCAATGGGATCCTGTAAGGGTGACTGCCGATGCTGCCCGCCGTGGAGAGGTCGCCGCTCTGGCACCGTCGGCGCCGGAGCGGCGCCGTGCGTTGGCCAAGCTGTTCGCCGAGGAGCTGTGCACCATGCCAGCTTCGGTATGGCTGTTGCGGTCCAGGGGTGCCGCGATGTCGCACCTGGGACGCTTCGATGACAGCACAGAGATCGCCGAAGTAATTTCGGACGTGTGGTGTGACAACCGGGTCCGCGAGCCGTGGGTCCACGTGACGGTCCGTCCCGGGACGGCGGGCGCGGTGGTCCTCGCGGAGGGCTCGGACTGGTCGGTGGTGGTGCGTTCCGGCGGCGGCCCGATGCTGGTCATGTCGGAGCGCTTCGCCGGGATTCTGCTGGTGGACCAGAATGACGAAGGGCATCGTTTCGAGGTCGTGGGTTTGGTGGCAGACCTGGTCGACAACGCGCTGGGTCGTCCGCCGTTCGACGAGAACTCCCTCCCGCCGCCGCCGCGGATGCCGTGGCACAAGGACTGACCGGCGTCGTCGGCTGCTCCGCCGGTGCCGGCACCCGGCCGGTGAGCGCGGCGAGCCGCGACTCGAGGCGTCGGCGGCGCTTGTAGGCGGCCTCGACGGTCAGTCCGTGGCGCGCCGCGACGTCGGCCATGTTCTGCCCGTCCAGTCGTGTCGCCGCGAGCAGTTCCAGGTCGGTGCGGTCGGTGCTGGTCCCGGTGTCCTGCTGCAGCCGCAGCGCGAGGGCGTGAAGCGCCGCCTGCAGGCCGCCGTCGGGGCCGGCTTCCTCTGGGGATGTGTCGGTGGTGAGGTCGACGGGGTCGGGCCGGTGCAGGTGTTGGTTCCAGCGGCGTTGGGCGTAGCCGGTGGCGCTGCCGATGAGCCGTCCGGCGATGTTGCGGCGCCCGAGGTCGATGTCGTGGAGGTGGCGCAGTAGACCGTAGGCGAGGTCGGCGTCGACATCGGCCCGGTCGTCGGGGCTGCGCAGATGCAGCCGGTTGCGCCAGCCGAGCAGGCCTTTGACGGCCGCCCCGACCGCGATGACCTGGCACCGGGCGGCGGTGGCGGAGCGGCGGGCGCCACCGGCGATACCGGCCCAGATCAGGTCCCGTTCTGCGTACCCGGCCTGGTTCAGCAGGTACATCTCCAGGGCGCGGACCGACATGTCCCGGTGGGGGAGGTCCGGCGCGAACTCGCCCGCGGCGACGACCCAGGGGAGGGCGGCGAACCGCTGCGGGTACCAGTCCAGCAACGCTCCGGGCCCGGTGAACAGCGGCTCGGTGCTGTCGGGTCGTGGTCGCATGCGGCCTGCCTTTCCCCGTGTGCGGCCCTGTCGCCGGACGCGACGGGGATATGACGTACGACACAGGCTGTCCAGATCCATCGATCAAGGCACCTATCCCATAGGTGAGCGGGTCTCCGCTCGTCCGGTATCCGGTCGCGGTCGGTCCAGAAGCGACAGCCGGAGGCCCGGTACTTGTTGGGAGGGAGTCGATCCGTGTCGTTCACCGTCTATTTTTCCTGGTCCAGCCACAAATACAAGAGGTCGCGACCTGACACGACCTGTCAGCGCCTGACAGCGCCTGACAGGCCTGCTCACAGACCCGGCTTTCACCTGACAGCCGGTGGCCGGCCCGACCTGAGGCGCCGTCGTGGGCGTCTGTCAGCACCTTTTCGGAGCCATGGCCGACCGCCGCGCGGCGGCATGCGCACCACCGGGCGGCTTCTGCGGGGCTGTCCGTGAGCGCCGGGCGCGTCGGGCGGGCTGAACGGGTCGGCCGGGTCGAAGGCGCGGTCCAGGTCGCGATCATGCTCACCATCGGCGTCGCTGCGGGGGCGGCGTCGTTCACCCACGTCCACAACGTGGCCGTCGCCCACGGCCAGGCCGGCTGGTTGGCGTGGGCCGACGCCGTCGTCCTGGAGCTGATGTCCATCGCGTCCGGGCTCGAACTGCGCCGCCGGCGGCGCCTGCACGGACAGGCCGGATTCCCCGCCTGGGTCCTCGGCACCGCAGTCGTGCTGTCGCTCGCCGCGCAGGTCGTCGAAGCCGAACGGTCCACCATCGGCTGGATCGCCGCCGCGCTACCGGCCGCAGGGTTCCTCGCCATGGTGAAGATCGCCCTCGGCCGCACCGACACAGTCGGCACCACCAGCGGTCCGCGGGGACGGTCCCGGACTGGTCCCGGACCCGACACCCCCGAACCCGCAGACCACGCGCACCCGGCAACGGCCCCACCTGCCGGAACCCGCCGTGTGGTCCGGGACCGGTCCCGGACCACCCGCCACACCGCACACCGCGCCACCCACCTCGACCAGCTCCTGCCCGCGGCCGCCGCGGCCGCACGAGAACTCCACGACGAGGGCACACCGCTCACCCGGCACGCGCTCGCCACCGCGATGCGCCGGCACGGATACCAGATGTCCAACGCCACGGCGTCCCGGCTGCTCGCCCACCTCCGCGACGGCCCGGACCCCGCCACCGCGACGGACGGAGACCACCCGGCAGACCAGGGCACCCCTGCCGAGCCGTCACGGTCCGCACCGTGAACCGCACCGGCACCGCCTCCGACAGAAGGAGCACCGCCATGACCGACACCGCCCCTGCCAGCTCATCGCCCACTCCGTCACCGGACCGCGACACCTCACCGCGGGTCGGGGACACCGCCGGCTCCGCGACCCCGCTCGTGGACATCCAAAGCAGAGTCGGTGCCGACGCTGACCGCCGACCCGGAATCGGGGTCCGCTTCGGTAGCCGGATCGGGATCCTGTTGCGGGTCCGCCTTGAACCGCACCCGCAACCGGACCCCCACACTTCGACGAACCAGCAGGCCAAGGACCAGACGCCCCGCACCGGGCCCGCCCCGACAGACCCAAGGGGTCTTCCCCAACAGGGGCCGGCGGCATGATCAGCCCACGCCTCGACCCGCTCCTGCGCCTCGAATCAGCCATCACCCCACGCGACCACCAACTGCTGTCCTGGCTCTACGACCACGGCGTCCTCACCAGCGCCCAGATCGCCCACGCCCTGTTCCCGTCCGCCGACTACGCCCAGCGACGCCTGCGCAGGCTCACGGCGCTGCAGGTCATCACCCGGTTCCGGCCCCTCAAACCCGACGGCGGCTCCTACCCGTACCACTACCTGCTCGACCAGCTCGGCACCGAACTCGTTGCAGCCCAACGCCGCGACCCCATGCCGCGCCGCGATCAGGCCCGCACCCGGCGCCTGCACCTGCTGTCCCGGGCCAACCTGCCGCATCTGCTCGGCACCAACCAGTTCTTCACCGACCTCGCCGGACACCAGCGCACCCACCCCGGCACCGAACTACAGCGCTGGTGGCCCGAATCGGCCTTCCGCGACCGCGGCGTCTTCTACCAGGACGGAGACGACCCGCAGATCATGATCGCCCCGCTGCCGCGCCCCGACGGCCACGGCATCTGGGTCGAACACGACCGCACCGTTCCGTTCTTCCTCGAATACGACACCGGCACCGAGAAGCTGCCCATCCTCATCGGCAAGATCGGGCGGTACACCGCCGTCGCGACGCTCACCAACCGGTCCTGGCCAGTCCTGTTCTACCTGCCCACCCTGCGCCGCGAACAGGCCCTCCGCCAGCGGCTCGCAGACACCCAACCCCTCGAAGCAATCGTCGCGACCACCGCCGCCGACCACATCGCCGGCACCCGGCTCACCGTCGCCGACCAGGTGTGGTGGCTCCACGGCCGACAGGGTCCACGACTGCGGCTCAGTGAGCTGCCCAGCCGCGACCCTGACCACGACGACTCCTGACCAGTGGGAGCCACCCAGCATGACCCCGCCCCTGTTCACACCCTCGCCCACCCGCCGACAGATTGGAGACACCGTGGGAGCACGCCTGGTCACCGAAGCACTGATGAGCTGGACGCACCTGACCGACCGTGCCTTCCGCGTCCTCATCCGCATGGCCCACACCGCCCTGGACAACAACGCACCCACCACCCCCGCCGGACGGTACTTCGGCGGCCACGACCTGCTCGCCACCGTGATCGCGCCCGGCGGCACCCCGCAGTCGCGCCTCAAAACCGTCCAACGGGCCGTCGCCGAGCTGATCCGCCAAGGAGCCGTCCACCGCGTGAACACCGCCCGCGCTGGCAGCAACCAGGTCTACCAGCTCACCCTCGACCGCCGACCCGGCACCGACCGCTCCCGTGTGGAAAGCCCGGACCGGCCGGACCGTGGCGGTCCCCCTGAGACGGACACCATCGGTCCCCCTCAGGGGGACACCGGCAGGCACGAGAGGGGGACCGTCGGAGTCCACCCTAGGAACCAAGAGGAACCACGGGAGGAGCTATCACAGGAGAGAAGGGGTGCTTTCCGTACGGCCGTCACCGTTACGCGCGCGAGCGGCCGCGACGACCCCACCACGAAAACGACCGATGATCTCACGTCGAACACGAGCGGCAGGTGCTCGCACGGCAACAGTCGAAGGCGGCGTCGCGACGGGCAACCTCGCTGCGCTCGTTGCCGCAGCCCTGAGCCCGAAGCCGAGCCACGTATAAGCAATCCGCTGGACGGTGCAAATGGCTCCTGCGGCGCCACCGGATGCGCACGAGGCTTCGTCCTCGTCGCTGAGCGGCTCGAATACTGTCCGATATGTAGCAAATGAGCAGGCCCTTCGAATCCCCCGCATCGGCGAATTCGGGAGTGTGTAGATTTCCGTGTTTGACCTGGATGTGATCCGTTGAACCGGGCGTTGCCCGGTTGGAAAGGATCATGTTCATGGCAGCGAGGAAAACGGTGCCGGCTCGGGTGGAGCCCGCGTCGCAGGCGGAGCCGGACTTCGCCCGGCAACTGGTCGACAAGGCCCGCGCGGAGGGGTTGTCGCTGGTAGGGCCAGGGGGCCTGCTCGCCGGGATCACCCGGACGGTCCTCGAGTCGGCGTTGGACGCCGAACTCGACGAGCACCTCGACGACGCCGATGGCGTCGATCCCGGAACGAGTCGGCGGGCCGACATCCGCAACGGGCACGGCGAGAAAACGGTGCAGACCGATGTCGGGCCCGTTCGTATCCAGGTCCCGCGGGATCGGGCCGGCACGTTCGAGCCGCGAATCGTGCCCAAGCACGCCCGCCGGTTGACCGGGTTCAACGACACGATCGTGTCGCTGTACGCGAAAGGGCTCACCACGGGCGAGATCGAGGCGCATCTGGCCGACGTCTACGACGCGACCGTGTCGCGGGAGCTGATCAGCAAGGTCACCGACGCGGTCCTCGGCGAGATGGAGGCGTGGCGGCAGCGGCCCCTAGACGTGGTCTACGCCACCGTGTTCGTCGACGCGCTGATCATGAAGATCAGGGACGGTCAGGTCGCGAACCGACCGGTCTACGTCGCGGTCGGGGTCAGCCTCGACGGCGAACGCGGCGTCCTGAGCATGTGGGCCGGGACCGGCGGTGAAGGCGCCAAGCAGTGGGCGGCGTACCTGACCGAGCTGCGCAACCGCGGCGTGCAGGACGTGTTCATGGTCTGCTCCGACGAGTTGAAAGGCATGACCGACGCGATCGAACAGGTCTGGCCCCTCGCGGTCCACCAGCAGTGCGTCGTCCACCTCGTCCGGGCGTCGCTGCGGTACACCAACCGCAAGGACTGGCAGAAGATCACCCCGGCGTTGCCGGAGATCTACACCGCTCCGACGGTCGCGGCGGCCGAGGAACGCTTCGAACGGTTCGCCGACGACTTCGGCGCCCAGTACCCGGCCGTGATCCGGCTATGGCGGCAGGCCTGGCCGCAGTTCGTGCCGTTCCTCGACTACGACGCCGAGGTCAGGAAGGTCCTGTACACGACCAACACCATCGAGTCGCTCAACGCCCGGTTCCGGCAGGCGTCCCGCCGACGAGGGCACTTCCCGTCCGAACAGGCCGCCATGAAGGTGCTCTACCTCGTTGTCCGAGAAAAGCGCAACGGCGGCAGCATCACCGGCCGGATCTACGGCTGGGCCAAAGCACTCAACGCCCTGATCCTCGCCTACGGCGATCGGATCACCCACTAACAATCATCGATCACATCAAGGTTCAAACACGGAAATCGTTACAGGCCCGCTGGTGTCGGGGGTGGTGTGAGCGTAGAACATCGATTCGTATTCGGCGGGTGGCAGGTGCCCGATGGTCGAATGCAGCTGGCTGTGGTTGTACCAGTCGACCCATTCCGCGGTGGCCAGTTCGACCTGGGCCAGGGTCCGCCACGGTCGTCGGGGTTTGATCAGTTCGGTCTTGTAGAGGCCGATCGTGGACTCCATCAACGCGTTGACGCTCCTATATCTGTCAAGTTATGGCTGTGGTGGTGGTGTTCGTGCTGCGTAGGGGGCGCAGGAGTGCCCAGATTTCGCGAGCGAGTAGGCGTTTTAGGCAGCGGATGATCTCTGCTTTGGTCTTGCCTTCGCTGGTTCGGCGGGTGACGTAGGCGCGGGTGGGCTGGTGGTGTTGCATGCGGACGATGACGGAGCGGTAGAGCGCGGCGTTGGCCTGGCGGTGGCCGCCGCGGTTGAGTCGGTGGCGGGTGGTCAGGCCGGACGAGGCCGGGATCGGTGCGACGCCGCAGAGTCGGGCCCATGCTGCTTCGGAGCGAACGCGGTCGATGTTGTCGCCGGCGACGATGAGTAGCTCTGCGGCGGTGTCCGCGCCGACGCCGAACGCGGCGACGAGTTGCGGAACGAGCTGGGTGGTGAGCTCGGTCAGGAGTTTCTCGTGGGTTTTGATCTCGTCGTTGAGCTGCTGCCAGCGGCGTGCGATCGACCGCAGCGTGTGCTTGGTCGCCGCTGCTACGGTGGTGATGCTGCCGGGGCGCAGGGCTGCGCATCGGTTGATCAGGGCCATCTTCGACAAGGGCTGCAGCTGTTCGCGGAGTTCGGGTGCGGCGGTGACGATCACCGCTTTGAGAGTGATCATGGCTGAGGTCCGGGCCTTGACAGCGACGTCTTTGGCGACCTTGATCTGGCGGATCATCTCGACGGTGCCGTCGTTGGTCTTGGGGACCGAGGTGGCGTTGCCAGACAGGGCTGCGCGGGCGGCGTTCTCGGCGTCGAGGGTGTCGCTCTTGCCGCGTAGGCGCCGGTCGCGGCGGTCTGTCCGCAGGACCTCGACCACGCCGATGCCGCGCCTGCGCACGGCCGAGGTCAGCCCGACGCCGTAGGAGCCGGTCCCTTCGATCGCGAAGATCAGTCTGCGGGCGCCGAGGTCGGCCGCCCAGTCGATGAGCTGTTCGTATCCTGCCCGGTCGGCGGGGAAGGAGCGGTCGTCCAGGCGGCCGCCGATGTCGTCGAGGGCGACCGCGACGTGGACGTACTTGTGGGTGTCGACGCCGATGACGACTCGACGCAGTCGCGGGTCGGGGTTCATGCTTGTCACAGCTACCTCCAGCTCAGGCCTGGGCGCGGGTGGCGACGCTGGCCGGCCGGGTGGACGGGACTGTGACGAGACTGAGTTGCCTTCAGGCTCCTATGAGGTCACTGCCCGCCCGGCCAGCACCGCGGGGTGGTGCGCCGGCAGGCGGACGACAGATCAACAGCAAGGACACCCAGACTGCGGGGTCAGTCGTAAGCAAGAGTCAGGCCGCCTACCGGCAACCACCAGTCTCACAGTCGGAGCAGGCGCCGAGCATCAGCGTCAGCACGGCGGCCGAGACGAGTTCCAGCGGACCGAGCCGACGCGGCCCGGACGTGACGTCTCGGTTGCCCGGCCGGGATCCGGCCACATCACACCCCGGCCGTAGCCGCCGATCGTACCGCGGTCTCATCTGCACTCCCCTACGCCCCTCATCGGCATGCCGAACTCTAGGCAGCCAAGGTCGCGACGACATCGGTGCTGGCACCTACCGACGTTCATGGGTTGAGGTCCGCGGCTGGGTGTTTGACCGCGCCGGTGCTGGCCGTTCCGATCATGGTGGTCGAACTCGCCGAGTACCGGCGTCTACGGACGCAGAACCCCGTCGAAATCGGCGAAGCCCGCCTGGTCCGCTGCTCGACCGGTTGGCCTCCGCCATGGGGCAGCAGTGGCGGGACGAGTCCTCGACGCACCCTGCGCGGGCAAGAGCGTCCCCACCCTGCTGCTGACCCTGCAGCTGCTGGAGTCATCAGTTCGGAATTTCGACTCCTGAACGACGCTCCCGCATCCGCTCCCACCTCATCACCACCCGGCTACACAACGTCAGCCGATGCACGCCTCTGCGCGGCCTTCGCAGGCAGAGCATTAAGCCCACTTCAGGCCGCCACAACCGCATGACCCCGTAGTTGGTTGTCCTTTACTCTGCGGTCCACCATTCTGGGAAGATGTAATCGACGTAGTCCGCCACTGCAGGATCAACCTTTCTCAGATTCTCACGCAGCACTCCCGGGTCAAACCGATCAAGCACATACACCTGCATGTTATAACGTTCCGACTCGTTTGCCGGCCCCTCGTATCGAAGACATCGCCAGAGCATCCGCGCGAGAGCTCCCCAATAGGACGGCCCACCAGTATGCGAATCCAGATAGGGCCCCAAACAGTGGACTAAGAACGCATACGGTTCCACTGGTGCCAACGCCTTATTGGCATTGATTGAATATTCGATTCCCTCGCAGATGAGCTGTTTCATCGCGGGACGCACCTCGGGGAACTCATCCCAGATTGCATCACCAGTCGGCCCCAAGCTCCACGCCCGCGCGACGTCGGGGCCAAGGCGAATGGGCGGCACGTAACCTTCGCTCATACCGAACTAATCTCCTTCGACTCACACATCCTGCAAGATAGGGAACCAGTTGCCGATGTCGCTGTCATACATTTAGGTGAATCAACCAACCATGATGGCACGGGCGGGTATGTGAAAGGAAGCAAAACCGATCTTACGGGAGCTTTAGATATACGGCTTCCCAGTCACTCAACACGGAAAGGACTTGTTCATCGCCGACGAAGAGCCGGATTCTCAAAGTGGGGGTCAGCAGATTCTTCACCACCCTGAGAACGCGAATATACTGCATGTCTATTCCTCGCCAATCATCTGCCAATCTCCTTGCCTCGACCAAGGTTAGAGGAACATATTGGAAGAACAACTCGATGGCCGTTTTCGGATTGAGAATTCGCACGGATTCTTCGGCACCCGCTCGCCTCAGTAGAACTGAAGTCAAATTCAGCGATCTGACTACCGAATCAGAGTCACTTAAAACGCCCGATTCCTTCGCCATGGAAAGACTACGATAGTAGGCATCAGATAGGTGACGCCAATCGACATCGGGATGCACTACTACATCTGTCATTTTCGCAGTAACCAGCTCCACCAGTGCAAGCCATTGACTTGGCTGGAACTGGGCAACTTGAGCACAATCAGAATTAAGCCATGCCACGAGCGACGCTAGGTCAGTCTCGACTAGTTCACGAAAGCCGCTCATCCGAAATTCACTCCCGCTGCACCAAGGACGCTCTTGCCTATGTTCAGGCCCTCCTCCGCACCACACCGGCCAGGAGCGCCACCGCGACAAACGACACAACCACACGGTGGCCAGAAAGCACACGACGCGCAGTAGTAAGACGACCAGACACCCAAACTCCCCGTGCCGACAAGGTAGACCCGGCAAGAGCAAGATCGAGACACCGAGGTTAGCTACAACGAGCCACCTAACAGAGACCACGGAGCCTGAAAAAGGGCATGGCGCAGCGCAAAATCCATGAAATGGTTCTCCCCGCTAACCGAGGCGACAGGAAGCCACATCGGACTCGACTCGGAGCAGGTGGTGGCTCCGCGGCACGTACGCTAGTGATCCACTACGGTTCGCCGCAAGAGCAATTCGGCTTGATTCGTACGCACGTTCGATTTGTGGTGCCCCATCGCCTACCTCGGCGCACACCTACCGCCCGGGTCGGCGACGGGCCCATGGGGCTGCAGCAGCCACAGGCCGTCTACGTCACGGTCGATTCCATGTGTGGCAGCGGTTGCCCGATCGCCCGACACGCCCCGGGCACATATGCACTACCGCCGCACGACCCTACTCACCTCAGTCCGTGAGGACTCGCGGAATGATCCCCTTGAGCAGCATCAAGCGCTCAAGATCTTCCTCAACGGCGTCCGCCGTGACGAACGCGTCGACGAGAGTCGTTCGCCGGTGATCGTCGCGAAGGTGCTCTGCCAGCAGGATGAGGGCCTTGGCCCGCGTACCCGGATCGTTGACGGTGCGCGCCCAGCTGACGGCGCTGGATATAGCCTCGTCCCGCGCGGCCGGCGCGATGTGAGGCGCTATCGCGATGGTGGTGTCGATTCGCAGCTCCAGGTCCTCGAGTTCGGCAGCCGCTGCTGTGATCAGGACCAGAGAATCGGAATGAACGTGTCCCGCGAGGGCGACGAAGGCCTCAGCCCGGGAGTGTTCATCGTTGATACTCATCGCCATGCCGAGCGCCCTGTCCGATTGCGCAGCGTCCAGGTGCGCGATGAGTCCGGCGAGCGCGGTGCCGCGGTACGCGTCGTCCATGCCCGCAACGATGTCGGTGGCGGTGTCGAGTTGGTCTCGGGTGAGCCAGGCCGCGATGCCGATGAGGGAGTCCCATGGGAAGGAGACCGCTGTCACCGCAGCGAGGGCCGCAGCTGCGGCCGGCTCGCGGTGTTCGGCTGCCAGGTGCGGCAGCAGGCTGGCCAACGCTGTGACCCGGCACGAAGGATCGCCGAGGCCTCCTGCGATGGCGAGCGCGGTGTCGAGTTGCCGGGGCGCCAGATGCGGCGCGAGCAGCCCGATCTGGTAAGCCTGGGTGTTCTCCCAGCGGGCAGAGGGAACGGCGGACAACAGCACTCCCAGCTGCTCGTGATCGAGCATCTCCACCAGCTGCGGCAACGCGATGATGGCGATGCTGTCGTCGGCGCCAGCCGTCCGGGCTGCGGCAGCGGCCGACGCGATGGCGCCTGACTGCTGCTGCGGTGGAAGGTGCGGGACCAACCCTGTCAGTGCTCTCACCCGGCAGCCGGGGTCGCTGATTCCTTCGGCGATGCTGCGGGCTGTGGTCATCTGACGCTCGTCGAGCCATGGGGCCAAGCTGGACAGCCTATGTGCGATCAGGTTGCCGTCGTCGACGTGGTTCATGTCGGAAAGTACGTGGTCGCGCTGCGCCGGGGTGAGGTGCTCTCCGACCAGGGCCAGCATCGACACCCGCTCAACCGGTGTGGTCATGTCGTGGACGACGACCAGTGCCGCCTCCATCTCCGGCAAGCGCAGGTGGGGTGCGAGTGTCCAGAACAGCTGCGAGTCGTGGGTTCCGACTTCTCTCATCAGGTGTAGCAGTTCGCTCAGGAGATGCAGCATTCTGGCCATCGCCTCCGACCTGGGTGCGGGTGCCAGGCGGGGCAGGAGAGCCGTCAAACAGTGGATGAGCTGTCCGCGGACGACGATGTCGGCGGTCATAGCGAGCCCTTGGCCTGCCTGATCTGCGTCGAGGTACGGCGCCAGAACGCTGAGGAGCCGGCTACGCGCGTCGGTATCGGCGAGCCCTCGCGCATGATCCAGCAGATCGGCGACTTGCTGCGGAGTCGAGTAAGGCAGCAGGGGGGCAAGGGCGGAGCTGCGCAGCAGGTCCGGTGTCCGCATCGCGGCTTCGAAGAGCAGGTCGATACTGACCCTGTCGGGCAGATCTACCTGCGGTGATGCAGCTTGGTCGTTTTGCGCCAGGAACGCTGCCAGGTCAGCGATCGCGACCCGGAGATCAGGGGGCAATGCTGCGGTCTGCGCTGTCCCGCAAACCCGCAGGGCCAGGAGTTCGAGTCGTTCGGCATCGTCGGCGGCGGGTCGCATCACGGTGACGATCATGCCGCAACTCCACAGCCCGCGTATGCCCCGAGACGATAGGTACTTCACGACCCGTCACGGCCCAGGTCAGACGGCACCGCTCGACAATAGAAGTCAGACTTGGATAGAACCAGAGCCCAGGGCGCGAACTTCGCATTCCCCCCACACTATTGCCATAGTGGCATGCTCCGATCTGGTCCAGGCAGCATCATGCGACGGCACCGGCCGGACGAAGCAACGGAGACGACGTATTCGTAGCGGGCGGCCAGCTACACCGGTGAAATACCACGCGCGCGGCGACATCCGTCACTGACGGACCGCTGCCGCGAGAGCTGAGTACCGTACTCGTTCCTGTTCCAGCCGTATCGACGCGCCGAACGCATCCTCGACAAGATCCTGATAGAGGCGCGCCTCGTCGCCGTCAAGATGCGGCAGTGCCTCTGCCGTCGGAACGTCCTCGACGACCCAGTGATCGCGGTGCGCGAGCAGCGTGGCCCGGTCCATGAGCATGGACCGGCTGTGCGGGAAGATCTCACGTACCCGGTGGAGGATTCGCATTCCGTGGGTGTCGATGTCGCCCCAGTAGATCAGTTCACGGTCGCGCAGCCATGTGAGGGCGCGCAGGGTTGACGCCGCGTATCCGCCACCGAGGACGGCTATCGCGTCGCCGACGGCGGGGAAGGCGAGGTAGGTGGTCTCGTTCTCCACCACGAACACCCGAATCTGGGTCGGCGGGTGGGCGGCGAGTTCATCGAGTCGGACGGTCATCTCGGTGTACGGACCAGGATGGCGCGGGTCGAGGTAGCGCAGCCGGACGTAGGAGGGTTTGCGGCGCAGCCGGTAGCGTCCGGCGAAGTCGGCCGGGGGCCGGCTCGTGTCGACCCGGTCGGCGGGCAGGTACGCGTCGAGCAGGTCGCACAGCACCGTGCGGTGGGCTTCGATGAACTTGGTGTCGACGCCGGGCACGTCGACCTGCCGCGGGTAGGTGTCAGGTGTGCCGTGCTCGCTGATCCAGGTGGCGGTATCGAGCAGTTGGGCCCACCACCGCTCGTTGTCGAGCACCCGGTGAGGGTGGGCCGACATCCGGGCGACCAGTGCGGGCGCCCGCCGGGCGGTGAGTTCGACGAGTTCCTGGAACCGGTCGGCTTGGCGGGCCACGTCGAGCAGTGCCCATGCCTGTTCGGGTGTGTCGATCCAGGCTTGGTGCGGTATGCGGTTGGTGCCGATGGCGCGTCCGCCCACGGCGCGGTATTCGACCCGAAGCTGGCGCTGGTTGGCGGCCCACCGCGCGACCCAGTCCTGGGCTCGGCTGAAGTCGGCGCCGATTTCAGCCGCCGACGGTCCGCGCACAGGGATGCAGACAGCCTCCCACGGGGTACCTTCGGCGATGCGCCGCAACAGGTCTCCTGTGGTCCACCGTTTGCGCAGGGCAGCGACGACGTCGCTGTAGGTCGTCCACTGCCGGGTGGCGCTCATGTGAGGACCTGGTCGGCGATGTGGCGGGTCTGCTGGTGGGCGATGCGCCGGGCGTGGTACTGCTCGATGGTGAGGCTCTGCAGGCGAGAGCTGGACCCGTCGGGGTTGTCGACGAATCCGACGGCGGCGACGAACGGCTCGATGACGTGGATCTTCTGCAGAGGGGTGACGATGAGCATCTGCATGCCGAGGCGTTGGAACAGCCGCAGGGCGAACCGTGCGGATTCTTCCGAGCCGCGGCCGAACGCTTCGTCGATGACGACGAAGCGGAACGTGTCTTCGCCGGCGGGGGCCGCTGTCGAGGCGGAACTGGTACGCCAGCGAAGCGGCGAGGATCGTGTAGGCGAGTTTCTCCTTCTGGCCGCCGGATTTTCCACCGGAGTCGCTGTAGGTCTCGTACTCGGTGTCGTCCTCGCGGTAGCGCTCGGAGGCGGTGAACACGAACCAGTTGCGGACGTCGGTGACCTTGCGCGACCAGGCCCGGTCGGCCTCACTGAACCCCTCTCGCCCCCGGAAGCGTTCGATGAGGGCTTTGACCTGGAGGAACTTCTGTTCGGAGTAGGTGTCGCTGTCGTCGGGCTGCAGGGCACCGTCGGTGCAGGCTCGCAGGTCGGTGCGGAAGTCGCGGATGTCAGTGCTGGGACTGGGGTCGCATTGCAAGCGGATGTAGCGGCCGGGGCTGTAGTCGATGTCGACGAGGGAGGTGTTGATGACGTCGATGCGGTCGCGGATGAGGTCACGCTGCTCGTTGAGCTTGGAGTGGAACGTGGCGATGTCGCGGATGGTGTTGGTGTTGAGGTACTGCTTGAACTCGCGTTCGAACCGGGGCAGGTCGTCGGCGGTGAGCCGGCTGTGCAGCGTGCGGTACTCGGCGGCCGATTCGATGTCGTCGTCGACGTCCCTGGTCAGCAGTGGGTAGGCGGCGCGGAACCGGGTCATGGCGGTGACGGCTCTGGTCTCGGCGCTGCTGCGGGCTCTGGCTGCGGTGTCCCTGGCCCGGCTGAGGAGATCGCGCAGGTGGGTTTCGAGGCGGGTGAAGTCCTCAACCGTCGCTGGGTCGCCGTCCGTGAGCTCCGCCAGGTCGGCGAAGGTGTCCTGCGCGGTGGCGGACACAGGATCGGCGAGGAGTTCCTGTTCCCGGGCGAGGGCCTGCTCGGCCTGCGCCAGGGCCTGTCCGGCGGAGCCGCGGGCACGGTCGCAGCGGCTCTTCTCCTGTTCGCACTCGGTGATCTTGGCTCCGATCTCGTCGAGGCGGTCCGACAGCCGTCGCAGTTCGCCGTCCTTGGCGACGAGGGCGGCACGTTCGGCTTCCAGGTCGTTGATCCGGTTCACCATGGACTGCCAGTCCAGTGCGGTGAAATCGCCGTACTCCTGGAGCCGGGCGACCTGGTTGCTGCGGCCGACCAGCTGCCGGCCGACCTCCGCCAGCCGAACCGCTTCCGCCCGGGCGGTCTTCACCTCCTCGGTGAGCCGTACCGCTCGCGCCAGCAGGAGGTCGATCTTCTGCTGGTTGGTCCACCCGAGCACGAAGGTGCTGCGGTCGTCGATGCGGCGCCGGTCGTCCTTCACATGGCGGCCCCGGTCGCCTTTGACCTGGCCGGCGCGGGTGACCGCGCGCTCGGCCCGCCGGAACTCCTCCATCGAGTCGACGCACTCGTAGGTCGCCCACCGGCCGAGTTCCGCCGACAGCCAGTCCCGCATCGGGCCCTCGCGCAGGTCAAGCTTAGCCAGCAGTAGCCGCGGGTCGGCGGGAACGGCGGGTACGGTGCTGACCCGGGGCGGGATCCGGTAGTACACCAGCCGGCCGCCCAGGTGGCGGCTGTCGATCCAGTCGGAGACCGCGCCGTAGTGCGCCTGCGGCACCAGCATCGACAGGGCGAACCCGCCCAGGACCCGCTCGGCGGCGCCCTCCCACTCCAGCGCGTCGGGCCGTACCTGGATCAGCTCCCCCACGAACGGCAGCAGGTCCTCGTCCAGTTTCAACTCCGCGCACAAGCGTCCGCGTAGCTCCAGGCTCTGCCGCGGGAGGTTGGTCGGCCTGGCCCGCAGGCTCATCAGGTCGGCGTTGACCTCCTTGATCTCGCCCTCTACCTCCTTCAAAGCACCAACCGCATCGCCCTGCCGGGCCGCGTTCTCGGCGAGGCCGGCCTCCACCGCCCGGCCGTAGTCGTCGATCTGCCGTCGGCGCGCGGCGAACGCTTCGCTCGAGCCCACCGCCGCCAGCTCGACCTCCTTCAGGAGCGTGTGGTACCGGTCGAAGGACCGGCGGCGCTCCTGGCGCGACTGCTCGGCGTCGACGACCTCGCGGTCGATCTCGGCCAGGCGGTTCCCGCCGTGCCCGGCGCGTTCCAGATCGAGCCGCCGCTGCTCCGTACGCAGCGCCACCAGCTCCGCTGCCACCTCCCCCAACCGCGCCTGCGCAGCCTCCAGGTCCTGGCGGTGGCCGCCGATCAGCCCCGACCACGCCTGCGCCCGGCCCTGCGCGCAGAAATACGGCAGCGCGGCCAGGCGACGCTCGGCCCGCGCGACCAGGTCGCCGTGCTTGTCGTAGTCGGCACATAGCCGCAGCAGCGGTTGCAGCGCCTCCAGCTGGGCGCGAGCCGCGACGACCGCCTCATGGGCCCGGCTCAAGTCGTCGAAGTGGTCGATGAGCTGCCGGATCCAGCTGTCGGAATCGAACGGCTCGAGCATGTGGCTGCGCACGAACTCGTTGAGGTTCTCCACCGCCTTCATCGACACCGTCTGGTGGAACAGCTCCATCGCCTGCTCCGAGGCGATGCCCAGGCGTTTGCGGTAGTCGCGGCCGTAGTCGGGGAAGTGGTCGTGGACCCGCGCCCCGCCCGCCCGCAGGCGCTTGCGGAGGGCACCGATGTCCGTGCCGAACTCCATGAAGTCGGCCTCGATGCCCAGCGGCCGGTCAGCCACCAGGTAGAGCCGGTCAGGCTGGCCGGTGTTGCCGTCGTGCAGCCAGAACACCTGCGCCACCGACACCGAGGCCCCGCCCCGCGCGAACACCCCCAGGATCACCGAGAAGGTGCTGGCCCTGCGCAGCGCCACCGGCCGCGACGTCCCGGTGTCTTCGTTGCGCTCGGACTTATGGAAGCCCAGCACATACGAGCGAAGGTTGCGCTCGCGGGTCTCGGCCCCGGCGGCCTTGTTATAGGAGATCCGGTGCGCCGGGAGCAGCAGGGTGGTGACCGCGTCGACGAGGGTCGACTTGCCCGACCCGATGTCCCCGGTCAGCAGGCCGCTGGCGCCGTCGAGGGCCAGCGACCAGACCCGCTCGTCGAACGTCCCCCAGTTGCGCACCTCCAGGCGGTGCAGCCGCCACCCGAGCTGCCGGTCTGCCGGCTCGACGCCGCTACTCATTCCCGCCGCCTCCGTCCGGGTCCGCGAACTCCTGCGCGTACGCGGCCAGCCGGGCGTCGAAGTCCGACAGCCACTGCGCGTCGACGAACGCCTTGAGGATGCGCCGCACCTCGACCGAGCCCTCGGCGTCGCCCATCCGGCGCAGGAAACCCAGATCCACCGCCTTGGCGATGTTGGCATCGATCTGGTCGACGACGCGGGCGTCGGACTTCGTGTTCGACATGAACACCGTCACCGTGTCGATGATCTGTGCCCGGGTGAGCACCAGCCGGGTGTCGGCGGCCCGGGCGTCGAACTCGGCCAGGCGCTTGCGCAGCAGGGCCAGCAGGATGCTCAGGTGCAGCGACAGCTGACGGCGGGCGATCAGCCGGGGAATCGCGGGCTCGTCGCCGTCGCCGCTGTCAGGCCGCGAGCGCAGGAACGCGTACCCCTCCGCATCGTCGACGACGACCTGCAGCCCGACCACCGCGACGTGGTCGCGGACCTGCGGCTGCAGCGCCAGCAGGTGCCGCCACGCCACCTCGTGCGTGTCGCGGTAGACGACGCCCTTCATCAGCTGCGTCACCGCCACCGAGAGGTCCGGGGCGGTCTCGTGCGGGCGGGCGCTCACCGGGCCGCCAGCTCGGCGCTGCGCAGGAACGTCACCCTGGGCAGGGTCGCCAGCCGCCGGACCCCGCCCTCGTCCACCCACTCGACGTGCTCCTGGTAGGCCTCGTCGAAGACGATCTCGAACTCCGGGCCGTGCAGCGACAGGTACGCGACGAGCTCGGCCAGGCCGCGTTCGACCGGACGCTCGGCGAGCAGATCGCCCAGCATCACCTGCGACCGGCGGGCCAAAGCCCGCACCACGTGCTCGCGCAGCGGCGCCGGGTCGACGTAGACCTGTTCGAACAGCGCCGACACGTCGACGTCGGCACCGCCGGTGCCGGTCGGCGTGCTGTCCAGGGCGGCCTTGGCCCGCAGCCGGTACAGAGGCCGCTCCATCGGCAGCGCGATCGCCGGAACCACCCCGTCGATCGCCGTGACGATATCGACATCGCTGCGGCCGCGCAGGCGCAGGGCATGGGTTTCGATGCTGCGCAGGATGTCCATTACCCGCCGGTTCTCCAGCCACACCTGGTCGTCGAGGAAGCGGCGCAGCTGTTCCGACAGCTGCCGCACCGTCGCCTGGGTGCGGGCGGCCGCGTCGAGCCAGTCGTAGTGCACGCGGCGCATCCGCGGATCGGTTTCGGCGATCGCCGGCAGCGCCTGCACCGCGGCCAGGAGCTCCGCGAACTCGCGCTGGCGGCGCTCGGACAGCAGGAAGTCGTAGAAGGCGTGGAAGCTGCGCCCCTCGTCGGAGTCCGCGATCGACGACCGGTCCCCCAGCACCTCGTCGAGCAGGGCGCCCTTCGACCCGTCCCACAGCGCGACCCGCTCGCGCAACTGCCGGTCCAGGGCGCGGAAGTTCGCCTCGACCTCGCGGAAGTCCACGAGCAGGCCGCGCGCGGTGGTGGAGAACTGCTGGTAGCGGTCGCGCTGCGCGGCGGGGTCCATGACGGCGATATCGCCGGACTGGACCCGGGCGATCTCCGCGTCGATCTCGGAGCGCCGCCGGTACAGCTCCCCGAGCCGGGCCTCGGCGTCCTCCTCCGCGCCGAACGCCATCTGCCGCAGCAGGTCCACGGCGATGTAGAGCCGGGACTCGGTACCGACGAACGGCTGAGCGACCAGCGACGACGCCCAGCCCAACGCCTTGACGACGGCCGGTGTGGCATCGAAGTGAACGACGTCGGAGCCGGGCGGGTAGTAGCGACGCAGCCAGCCGACCTCCGGTTTGGACCACTCGTCCAGGTACTCCTTGGCGGTACGCGGGTAGCGGGCGACGGGGTGGCGCTCGTTGAGCACGGCCAGCGTGTCGTCGAGGCGGCCGGTGATCTCCGGGGCTGCGACGGCTCCGGTATTGGTGTCCAGGAACACCGAGGCGAGGAACGACAAGATCATGGGCGCGTTGTCTGCGCGCAGGAGCCGCCACGCCGCACTGTTGCGGTGGAGTGCCTCCAGATCGTCGAACTCCACGCATACCTCCCCGCCGCCGACCGAACCCACGATCGTACGGTCACGGCGAACGCTTGTCACCAGGGCTGTTGACACTCTGTCAGGGATCGGTCACTTCACGGCGGGGAAGATGCGTCCGCCGCCTGCTGTGAGCGACGTGGGCCATGATCGCGATTGCCGCCCTACCCTCGCACGACGGTGGAAGAATCCTGCAGGGCTTCTGTCGAACCGGCGGCTCTGCGTTCGACGCACAGGTAAGCAAGTCCGAGCGAAGGGAACATCATGGGCAAGGTCATCACCGGCGCCACCATGTCGCTGGACGGCTACATTGCCGGACCGAACGAAAGCGGATTCGACCTGCTGTTCCAGTGGTACGGCAACGGCGGAGTCGAGCTGCCGTCGGCGAGCCCCACCGTCCCGCCGAGCCACGTCTCGGCCGCCAGCGCCGAACTGGTCACCAGGGAGTACGCCTCGATCGGCTGCCTGGTGGTCGGCCGGCACCTCTACGACCTCACCAACGCCTGGGGCGGCCACCACCCGCTGGACGTCACGACCGTAGTCCTCACCCACCAGCGCCCCGTCGACCGGCCCGACGACGATGACGACTTCGTGTTCGTCACCGACGGCATCGAAGCGGCCGTCGCCAAAGCCAGGCAGATCGCCGGTGAGAAGAACGTAGTGTTCAACGGCGGTCAGATCGCCCGACAGTGCCTGGAGGCCTGGCTGCTCGACGAGGTCGGCATCGATCTGGCCCCGGTCCTGCTGGGCTCGGGTACGCCGCTCTTCGCCGGCCTCGGCGCCGTCCCCGCACAGCTCGCGGGGCCCTTCACCGTGGTCCAGGGTACGGAGGTCACCCATCTGCGCTACCACGTCCGCAAGGAGTAGTAGGGCCGCCACGGACACATGTCGTATTTGGGTTCCGCTCCGGCCCCGCCGAGGCAAGAATTCGGTGGGAGGAGGGCGGTGGAATCGGTCATGGATAAGGGTTTGGTGGTTAGCGTTGCGCTATGCCGCCGCGGGCATCGCGGTGATGCCGCTTCACACCTCGGTGGCCGCGGGGTGCTCGTGCCGGCAGCGGGCCCAGTGCCCTTCGCCTGGCACACATCCCCGCCTGCTTCACGAGTAGGGGCGTCCACCGAAGCGAGGTCGTCGCTGCGGGTCGGCGCGAGGTCGCCGAGGACCACGCTCGTGGCCGCTGCGACGGATCATCGCGCACGGCACGGTGCTCAGCGAGGTCACCACCCGAGGGTTCTGGCGTACTCCGCCCCGTAGCGAGCGATCGTCACCTGGCGAGCGCGTTCCTTGGTGTATTCCTGCAGGGCGTCGAAATGCCCGGTGTATCCCGACAGGATAGCGGCGCCGCAGGTTCGTAGGCTGCGCGCGAGAAGCTGGGCGTTCTCGACGCTGGGCGAGTGCGGCCCGAGCTGCCCTGTTTTCGCATCCCCGGAGAAAGCCTCAAGGTGACCCAGGTCGAAGTAGTGGAGCGTCGCGTCCGCGCGCATGACGGTCTGACCCTTTGGAGGGAACGCCCCGTCAACCAGTCTGACGAGCCATACCGACAGCGGATCTCGGGGGTGCCAGTCGACCGCGACGCCCACCTCGCCGCGAGAGTAGTACAGCGTGAATCCACCGAGTTCGCGCCGCTGATCGCCTGCGGTGTAGCCGTATTCAGCTACCAGGAACTCGAACTCGGCCGCAACGGTCGGCAGGTGGTCCTGCGCCTGGCGCGTCACCTTGACATCCACAACATTTGACGAACCTAGCGTCTCGGACTCGATTCAATACCGCGGCTCTACCCTGCGGCGATGCCCCCGTTCCAAGCATCCGCTGCCACTCCTGGTCGGGCGCACTGGGCGTCTCCATGAACCACAGACCCGAATCCTGATCGGCGGCGCAACGATCACGGTCCGGTTTCTCCGAGGACGACGGCGATCGACGAGATCCACCTCTCCAGCGGGCAGCAGCCCAGCGCCGAGTGCGGATGCACTCTCGATCAGTACGCCGTTTGGCCCGGCAGGCGTGACCAAGTCACAACCCGCAAGCCAAACCGCCGCGGGCCACCACGACTATCCCGACGCGACGCATGGGGAACAAAATAGCGATCTTCCTTCGGACCTCGGACAGGCAGATCGTTGATCAAGTATCCGTCCGCCATGTTCAAAACGCCCTTCGCATCCATTCTGCGAGCTCCCCCAGTGTTTGGTCGCCTTCTCGACCTCGGCGCTCGAACAGGGAGATGAGTTCTTTGCGGTCCGCCTCGCTGACATCCTCAATCCTGCATAGAAGATCTGCGATACGAGGGCTTCCCACAATGCCGGGAGCATTCCGGCGTTCCCGCAGGAGTGCCCTGAAAGCGTCTCTCGGCAGCAGCGGAATCCACTTCTCGGCCAGCTCCGTTCGCAGTGCGCCTGCCAGCTGCTCGCAGACGTCGTCCAGCGTCGCCGCCGTCACCTCCCACACCCCATGCCAGTTCGACGTCGAGGCCAGTCGCCCATCCCACACGCCTTCGTTCTCAGCCGGCGGGGTTGCCCGGACTTCGGATAATGATGTCCGCCGAGTCCAGGCAACCCACGGAACCGGGTTGAGAGTGATATTGACGAAGAAGGCCGAGCGTTCTTTTGTGCTGCCAGTAGAACGCTGCAAGCCGACGACGATACAGTCGCCGCGTTCTCCATTAACGATTAGTCGCCTCTTCTGTCGGCATGATGGGCATACCGTCCAACCGTTGCGGTAATGCCGCTGCTACGTCATCTAGCAGGCCCATAATGTCCCTCCGTCGCTGCGATCCGGTCAGGCGGTCGGTTCGCCAGGATGCCAGAACGTCACCGAAAGGTGATTACGGAGCCGGTCGCCGCGCCTGCACCCGGACATCGGCAGCAGCGCTCTGTCCACTGCCGCTCGGCGCGCCGGTCAAATCACCAGCCACGACCTGCCCAAGAGGAGCACCATGACTGATGGCAAGGATCACGCTGTGAGTGGGAGCGGCAGGTAGTGCCGCTCCCATTCGATTACGCAGTTCGCCAGTCGGTCTCGCCGATCAGGCGGCCAGCGGAGCGATCATCGTCCGGACGCCTGACGGCTGGCACTGACCAGGTCGGCGGCGTCGGATACCGCGTAGGTCGCCTCGTCAGAGGTCTTCTTGAATCTCGTGCCCGCCGGGGACTTCTTGTCGCATTCGAATGATTCGAACGTGACGGTTCCCGGTGCGGGCGATTCCACGAGTACCACCTGCGAGGGTATGGCGATGTTCACTCCTGCCGGCGTGCCGGGGACCGGCGGTCCCGGAACCGCCGTTCGACCGTGAGCCAGCACGTCGAGTTCGGCCATCCGGATCTGCTGTTCCAGCGGAGGGCTCCAGTTATGGGACCCGTGCTGGGGTTGGACACGCCAGACCCAGATCACGTCATGGCCGCCGGACCTTGACGAGCCGTCCCAGCAGACCACGTCGGGTTCGTCCACCTCCGGGTTCGTGCGCACCGACACGAGGGAACCCTCGTATCGTGCGAGCACCGCGGAGCCGAACAGGATCGCCGCGGTGATCTTGGCCATGTCGCCGCCGTCAACGCGCGGGCCGAGCGATGTCAGGTCGACATCGTGGTGGTCGTCGGTCATCCACTTCTTCCCTTCGGATTGCCGAGCTAGCGCACAGCGCGTAGTCACACTTGTAACGGATGGGCGCGCCCGGCCCGAGGGCGTGTACAGCACCGCACGGCGTCGGAGCAGCCACCGTATACCGGCTCCGCCGGAGATGACAGCGACGACGACCCAGGTGATCGGGTCTTCGCCTCCCGGTTCCGCGTACACGGCGTCCGAGGTCGGGTTGCGCAGATAGTTGAGCCTGGCGCTCCGAGTACTTGTTCATGTCGTCGGCCCCGTCGACGGCAGTGTAGGTGTACTGCTTGTTCATCTTGGCTTCGCCGACTTCTTGTCCTGATTCTCCACCCCGTAGATCTCGAGGCCGGGGACGTCGGGTGAGCTGGCCACGAGGACCATCTCCGATGGATTGGCGACAGCGGTGCGCGGCCCTCGGCTCGGGGATCGGCGTTGACCTGAGCGACGTGCTTGGCGATCTCGGTCGCCGCGGCGATCTTCTGGGCCGGCTGTGTGACCCTTCCGATGGCTTTGACCTCCCAGACCCAGACGACATCGGGTCCGCCTGCGATGGCTGAGCAGTTCCAGCCCACGAGGTCGGGGCCGCCTGCGTTGCCCCACATCTCCCCGGTGATGTGCGCGCCCGGGCAGGTCATCTTGAGGGCGTGCATGCGCAATGCGACGGCGGTGATGTGCACGAGGGTCTTGCCTGGTAGGCGGCCGTCATCAGGGTCGACCATCTTCAACCCCGACGGGTCGCTGTGGGTGACCGGGCTGGAGTTCGAGTAGGTATACGCGTTCCAAGTCTGGCAGTTCTTCAGATCGAAGATCGGGCCCACGGAGATGAACCGACCAGTGGCCGGGTCGTACTCACGGGCGCCGACATGGACGAGCCCGGTGGGGTCGATGTCACCGCCGCCGAAGCCCTTGCCGTTGGGCCACGTGGGAGTTGTGCCCCGTTCGCCGCCGCACGGCATCTGTCGCGGGCACCTGCCCGGGCAGGGTGTTGAGGCCGAAGAAGTACTGGGTGCCGTCGGTCCCGATGAGCTTCCAGCACTCAGCGTCGCCGTCGCCGTCGCCGTTGCCGGTGCAGGTGGTCTTCTCGATGCGGGAGCCGTTGTCGTTGCGCAGGTGCCAGCCCTTGCCCGTCTCGAAGACCATTTCACCGCCCTGGCCGCTCATGCTCAGGGTGGCGTTGTCGGAGCGCCAGCACTGATCGCCGGTCTTGATGGTGTTGTTGTGCGTACCCGCCTGGTCGTCCCGGCAGCTCACGTATCGGCGTTCGATGTAGCCGGCGCGTGCCGTTCGCAACTCCGAGTCAGAGGCAGCAAGCCCCAAATGCCGTGAAGCCAGATCCTGCACTCGGACAAACAGTAGCCAGCGGTATGCGCGATCAATCCATTTCGCGCATACCGCTGTTGGTTCTACGGTCTAGTGTTCTCACGAACGGCATGGGATGAGGCGTTGGCTATCCCGACGGCTCACCGTGCCGCCGTCGCACGGTCGTTCAAGCGGATGCTTCTAACAGATTCCGAGCCCGGTTTTTCATCGAGGTGGTAGGACTGGAAGGTAACGATTCCAGGCTCACGGCTTTCGATGACGACGACATCGCTCATCAGTACCAGGTTCGCACCGGCAAATGACGCGTCGAGGGGTGGCCCGGGCACCGCACGGCGCCCCTGGGCTAGGGGATCGACTTCTGCGACCTTGAGCTGATGGTCGAGGTCGAGTCCCTGCCCCCAGTGTGAGCCGTCGGCTCCGACTGTGGACCAGACCCAGAAGATTTCAGGGGTCGCGGCGAGTCCGGGACCTTGCCAGTAGACGATGTCGGCTTCGACCTGAGAGTCGTCGACGCAGACGGAGATCTGGGCCGGTCCGAATCGTTCGATCACCATGGAGCCGAAGAACACTGAAGCCACGGTCTTGGCTATAGGGCCTGCGGGTACTTGCTCAAGGGCGTCGAGATTCGGCAGGTCAAGGTTTTCTTCACTCACTTCGACCACCTTATTGGTTGACACTCAGCTCACCAGAACGAAGTCGGACTGCTTGGGTACCCCCGGCACGCGAGGTGCGGCGGGTACGGGTTGACCCATTGGCGGGTTGGGCGGGATGCCCGCTCCTGCCGCCGCGCCGCGCCGGAGCAGGATGACCCCGCCGTAGCCGCCCCCGCGCGGGGCGCGAACAGCGGCCACCGGTCGGCGGCGTGTCGCAGGTCGGCATTGACGACCGGGATGCCGGTGCGGAACGCGCCCGTGCAGGGCCCTTCCTGGTTCTGGACCTGGAGCAGCTTCAGCAGTTTGACGTTCTCGTCCGACGCGGCCATGAACTCCAGGCGGCCTTGGTGGTCGGATAGGAGCGGACCGACGGGTGAGTCGTCGAGGAGGTCTGCGATGCGGCCGGCGAGCAGCTGGAGGAACTAGATCAGGTCGAACCCGCCGACGAGGGTGTCGGCGATCTCGACGAACACCTTCGCGAGCCATTGCGGGGATACCGTGGTCATGGCTGTCTACTTCCGTTTCCGGATTGGTTCAGGTCGTCGTTCACGGCTGCTGCGGGTCAGGGTCGAGTATGAGTCGGCGGGCGACGACGTCCGCGGCTACGTAGGCAGCCGTCGGTCGTTGGCGTAGGCGTGGGCGCGCATCCGGAGAGGACCGAGCCAACCAATCCGATCGAGTCGCCGGCTATTGGCCACACCCGCGCCACTCTTCTGCTCCATGTGGACGACGGCACCGGCTTCTGTGAGGGATGCAAGTGCGCACACTCGTTCCTGGCGCCGTTCCCCTGCACGGTGCGCCAGTGGGCCAGCCGAGCCTTGATCATCGAGCGGGCGTCCGAATGAGTCCAAGCTTCGATCGTCAGAGCGTGGTCGGCGTCTAGCTGGCGGGATACATCCACACGCAATCCATCGAACGTACGTTCGAATATGTATGCAAATCTCTTGTGCTCCGCATATGTGGATCTCTACTGTCCGTGGAACATTGCACGTCAGAGTTGGGGGACCTCGTGAATCGAACATCGGCCAACGCCGCTGTTTTAGCCAAAACCAGCCATAGCCGCAGGCTGCCCTGGATCGGGTTGCTTTCGGTCGCACTGATCACGCCGTTGCTGGGCTGGGTACAGGCCGCCGCAGCGGCACCACCGGTGGGGGTGAGTGCCGCTGCCGCACGTGACAGCTCGGTGCCGATGAAGGCAGTGAAACCTAAACCCGCAAGCGGGAAGCATGCCCCGGATTGGAAAGCCCGGCCGGTAGTCTGGCCGATGCCTGCGTCGGCAACGATAGCTGTGCCATCTGCGATCGGTAGCGGTGCTAGGCGGGCCGCAACGGTTCGGGTCGGAGGCTTGCCGGTGACGGTGGAGCTGTCCGTCGATGCCGATCAGGAGCGCGCGAGTAAGACTTCTGCGGCAGCAAAGCTTACGAAGCCGGCGAGCGTCCGAGTGGACGTGCTCAACCGTCGATTGTTCACAGCGGCTGGAGCGGCGGTGGCCGTGCGCCTGGCTCGTGCCGATGGTGAGCCTGAGGCAGGTCAGGTACGGGTGACGCTGGACTACAACGCATTCCGCGACGCCTACGGAGCAGACTGGGACAACCGCCTCGGGCTCGTGCTGCTGCCTTCATGTGTTGCGACTACACCTGAACTTGCCGAGTGCCAGCAACGGACGTGGTTGTCGTCGGTGAACCGGGCGGACACCGGAACGGTGTCGGCTGATGTCTACATCGATGCTGCCGGAATTCGGACCTCGGCCACCTCCGTACAGCCTGCCGATGCATCGGTAAGCGAGAACCCGGAGTTCGATGATCTCGGACTGATAGTGGCCTTGGCCGCAGCAGGGGCGTCCGACTCCGGGGATTTCCGTCAGACGCCGCTGTCGCAGTCGTTCTCGTGGCAGGCGGGTGGATCGGGCGGTGACTTCAGCTGGTCGTACCCCATCCTGGCACCGCCAGTTCCTGGCGGCCTTGCACCTGCGGTGAGTCTGGATTACAGCTCGGGCTCTGTCGATGGGCAGACTGCCGGTAAGAACGTGCAACCGGGCGCCATCGGCGAGGGTTGGTCGTACGAGCCGGGGTTCATTGAACGGACCTACCGGCCATGCAACGATGACACCGCGAACTCACCTGCGTGGGCCACCCAGATGGATCCGCTCTTCGACAATTGCTGGCGGCTGCCGAACGCGTCGATCGTGTGGAATGGCGTCGCGACGGACCTTGTACCAGACGATGCCAGCGCTGCCCCGAATTCGGCCAACCCGACGGTGTGGCACCTCGCAAACGATCCCGGTGTGCGGGTGGAGTGGCTGAAGCTCACAGATGGCCGCACCAACTATGACAATGACAAGGAGTACTGGCGGGTCACGACGCAGGACGGCACACAGTACTACTTCGGGTTGAACCAACTGCCGGGCTGGACGTCGGGGAAGCGGGAAACCCAATCAGCGTGGGGCGTGCCGGTCTTCGCGAACCACACCGGCGAGCCGTGCTTCAACGCCACGACCTGGACGTCCTCCTGGTGCTCGCAGATCTGGCGCTGGAACCTCGACTACGTAGTGGATCGCCACGGTAACTCGATGGCGTATTTCTACACCAAGGACCAGGGATATACCGGTCTGCGTAACAACGCCACGAAGACGTGGTACGACCACGGAGGCTGGCTCGACCACATCGAGTACGGCATGCGCGCCGGAACTGAGCTGGCCAATGCGACTCCGCCAGCGAAGATCGTCTTCGGCATGGGCGACCGTTGCTTTACCGCCTCCTGCGGCACCCACGACGGGACGAACTGGCCGGACACACCGTGGGACCTTGACTGCCAGTCAGGAACCACCTGCCCCAACAACCCGAATCCCACCTTCTGGACGAAGAAGCGGCTGGCGACTATCTCAGCCCAGATCTGGTCCGGGACCGGCACCACCTACAACACCGTCGACTCTTGGGCACTGGGCGGGCAGTTCCCGACCACGAACAACGGCACGAAACCGGTGTTGTGGCTGACTGGGATCACCCGGACCGGATCGGGTACAGGCGTCGGCGTCACCGGGGCAAACATCACTCTGCCTGCGGTGTCGTTCACCGGCACCTACAAGATGAACCGCGCCGACTATGATCCCAACGGCGGGATGGCTGCACCCCGCAAGTACCGCATCGACCACATCGCCACGGAGACCGGTGGCCAGATCGACGTCACCTACAGCGCGCAGGATGCCAACTGCCAGTTCGGCGGATCCTTTCCCGACCCTGACAACAACACCCGGCGCTGCTTCCCGCAGTACTACAGCCCGCAGCAAGCCCCGGCGGGCTGGTCCTGGTGGCACAAGTATCTCGTGACCAGCGTCGTGGAGAAGGACCTTGTCGGTGGCAGCCCGGACATCCTGCACTCCTACGATTACGCCGTACGGGTCACCACCGCCGGCCAGACCGTTGGTGGTACGACCAGCGGCACTTCACAGGACATCCTGTGGCATTACGGGCTTAACGCATTCGGCGGGGCAACTGCCTACCGCTCCTGGTCGGAGTGGCGCGGCTACCCCGTAGTCACCGAGGTCACCGGCCCTGTCGGCGGTACTCAGTCCAAGGTCCGCACCCTGTACTTCCGCGGTCTGCACGGCGGGCGCACAGATTCCGGCGACAACACCCGTACAGCAAGCATCACCGACAGCCTCGGCACTGTCTCGACCGACTCGGCCTGGTCCGGCGGTCGGACAAGGGAGAAGCTGACCTACGACGGCAACACCGACACCATTCTCAGCAAAACGATCTTCGACCCGGTGGCCGTACAGACCGGTACCCGTACGCTGACCACAGCATGGGCGGTGTCATACCCCAAGGCCGCGTACATGGTCGACACCTCACAAGAACGCAACCTGACCTGGTTGGCCGGGTCAGCATCGTGGCGGACCGCTGCGACCCAGTACACCTACGACCAGTATGGCAACATCACCTCCCAAGACCGCCTCGGTGACATCTCCACCGCCAGCGACGACTCCTGCCTGAAGACCACCTACAACCATAAGACCACTGGCAGCACATATGGCGGGGCCGCGTACTACCTGGTCTCGTTCCCGCAGCGAGCCGAAACCTTAGGCGTCGCCTGCACCACCACCCCGGCGTATCCCGCTGACGCCCGCGCCGACACCCGGTACTACTACGACCAGGCGGGAGCAGCAAGCCCGGTCCTAGCCACTGCGCCGACGAAGGGGGTAGTGACGCAGACCGACCAGGTCCGTGACTACACAGGCCTCACCCCGAACTGGATCAAGACTGGCACGGTCTTCAGCTACGACGCCTTCGGCAGGTCCACCGAGGTCAAGGACGCTCTGGACCACTCGACCAAGATGACCTACACAGAGACATCCGGCTTGACGACGAAACTTGAGGTCGACAACGCTCTGGGTGTTTCCCACCGAGTCACGTCGGTACTGAACCCAGGACGATCGCTGCCAGTAACCGTCACAGACCCCAACGGCAAGGTCACCACCGGCCAGTACGACGCCCTGGGCCGGCTGCTGAAAGTCTGGCAGCCGGGCCACCTGACCTCCGGTACGCCCGACGTCGAATACGCCTACGGGGTTGCCGGGGGAGCCGCTGCACCATACATCCTCACCAAGGCGCTGGGCCCTGATGGGCAACAGATCTCCTCCTACGAGATCCTCGATGGCCTACTACGGTCCCGCCAGACCCAGTCACCCAACCCGACCCTTAACGGCAAGCGGGTCGTCACCGAGACCAGTTACGACGGACGCGGCCTGGTGGTCAAATCGTCCGCCTACCCCAACTCGGCGTCCGCACCGTCCTCAACGCTCGCCACGGCGGCAGCGGATACGACGATCGAGATCCAACAGCGGTTCACCTACGACGGAACCGGTCGGCAACTCACCGAGCAACTGTGGTCGCTCAACATTGAGCAGTCCAGGACCTCCAACACCTTCGACGGTGACCGCGTCACGGCCGACCAACCTACCGGAGGCACAGATACGACCGTGATCGTCGATGCCCTCGGCAGGACCACAAGCACTCTGCAGTATCAGGGCACCGCTCCGACCGGTCCCGCCGACACCACCACGTACGACTACGACGAGCTCGGCCAGCGAACGAAGATCACCGACGCAGCCGGCAACCACTGGGACTACACATATGACCTGCTCGGCCGCAACACGACGACGGTCGACCCGGACTCGGGCACTTCGACAACCGAATACGACAATGCAGGACAGGTGGTATCTACCAAGGACAGCCTGACCCAGGTCGTCGTCAGCGACTACGACGTGCTGGGCCGCACGAAGGGTACCTATGCCGGGTCGTTGGCGCCTGCCAACCAGCTCACGGGGTACACCTACGACCCCGTCGGTGCGAAAGGCCAGCTCGCCACATCGACACGCTATGTGGGAGGTGCGGCGGGTGCGGCATACACAAGCAGAGTCACCGCATACGACGATTCGTACCTGCCGCTGTCGACCGAGCTGACCATTCCCACGATCTTCGGTGGAACCACAGCGGAGAACGCACTCGCCGGAACCTACCTCTCCTCGGCCACATACAAGGTCAACGGTGCGCCGGCAACAACGGTGCTTCCGGCGGTCGGCGGCCTCCCAGCCGAAACGATCACCTACATCTACAACGCTGTCGGCCAGCAGAAATCGATGGCCAGCACCTGGGTCGGCGGATCGCAGACGTACGCGGCTGACACGACCTACGAATATGACGGGCAGGCGTACCAGAGAATCCTCGGCAACGCCGGCAAGTCCGTCCGTCAGACGTTCACCTATGAGGCGGCGTCGAGGCGTCTTTCGAGATCGCAGCTCGAGACCGAGGATCAGTCCAGTCCCGGTGCCTGGGTGAACCAGACCACCGACGACTACAGCTTCGACCTCGCCGGGAACCTTAAATCGATCGCTGGCAAGACGAACGGGACGGCGGACCAAGAAGAGTGCTTCGGCTACGACCACCTGCGGCGGCTCGACAAGGCCTGGACTCAGGTATCCGGGGCCTGCACCACGCCGCAGAAGACCGGCGCTGACCCGTACTGGATGGCTTGGTCCTTCGACGTCACCGGCAACCGCAAGTCGCAGACCACCTACAACACCAACGGCACCGAATACTCCAAGTCCACCTACACCTACCCCGCACCCGGAGCCGGACCACACACCCTGGGCCAGGTCACCACCACCGGTGCCGGTGCTGGAACCGCGTCATACACCTACGACGCGGCCGGAAACACCAAGACCCGCCCCGCGCCAGTGACGGGCACGCAAAACCTCGACTGGGACACCGAAGGCCACCTCGACAAGGCCACCGTCAACGGCAACGTCACCACCTTCATCTACGACGCCGGCGGCGCTCGGCTCCTCCGCAAAGACCCCGGCTCCTGGGCAACTCTCACCCTCCCCGACGGCACCGAACTACGAGCCAACTCCACCGGAGCCGTAGCCGGAATCCGGTACTACGCCGGAACAGCGGTCCGAGCCGTCAACACCGACGGCGCGGGCAACCCGACCAACGGCAATAAACTCACCTGGACGATCAGCGACCACCACGCCACAGGAACCGTCACCATCGACGCAGGCACCATGGTGTGCCAACGCCGGCGGAGCCTGCCCTACGGCCAGGAACGGGGCGCGCAGCCCACCGGGTTCGGTACCAAGGGGTTCGTCGGGGGCACCACAGACCCGACCGGCCTGATCCACCTCGGCGCCCGCGAATACGACCCCGCCACCGGCCGCTTCATCAGCGTCGACCCCGTCTTCATGGCCGAAGACCCGCAGTCCTGGAACGGGTACGCATACGCCAACAACAGCCCGACTACAGGCAGCGACGCCACCGGCACCTGCATGCTCGAAGACGGCCAGAAGTCATGCAAGGGCGACCCCGGCGACTACGACCCAGGTCCCAAGCCCAAGGACGACGGGGGCGGCTCAGACGACAACGCGCCTGGAAGCCAGACCACCTACTGCAGCACCGGCCGGACCGAATTCTGCGAGAAGGCCAAGCCGACCTACCTCATCATCCTCGGCGGCTCGTTTATCGCGGCCCCGAGCGAGGAGGAGCTCAAAGAAGCCCTGCAAGCCGCTGTCGACAAATACTGCGGCGGCACCTGCCCCAAGACCGGCGACCTTGTTGAATCAACTATTTATCATGAGGTTTGCGATAACCATCCGTCATGGTGCAAAAACCCTGAAATCAGTATGGGTATCCTTGTTGCCGGGGTCGGAAACGTTGGATACCAGCAATTCGGAACTCCAGGAAAGCCGCCCCACACCGCGGTTGTGACCTACTTCGACAAAAATGGCAACGTCATTCTGTCGAGGACGATCAAGAGCGGTAACATCACAGCGCAAGAGAGGGCGCTAGGGCTGAAGTTCCCACAGAACACCCTCATCACCCATACGGAGACGCGTGCGGTTAGGGTAGTTCCGCAGAACGCGGCCTACATCGTCATCGAAGGCAGCTACGACCCCTGCACAAGCTGCAAAAGTGACATGCGCCAAGCAGCCCAGAGGGGAAACCGCGTCATCGTATACAGATGGGACGGGCGGATCTGGATGGCGGCACCACGAGCCAGCGGCGCGAAACTGGCCCGACTGATCAACCGCCAGGCCAACCCGAGATAGTCAACCCAGGAGCGGATGAGATGGGCGAAATAGTCGTAACGGTGACACTGACAGGAGGCTCGGCAGTGTTTGAACAGGCCATATTTGACCTGATGACATTGCACGGCGCGGGCCATCTAATCAGAAATGCAGACAGCGATGCTTCCCGTATAGTTCTTGGACTTGACTCGATCGACGATTGCCCGAAAATAGGAGATGCGCTAGCCGAGTGGATAGCGACAACGTCAAAGGATTTTCAACTACAGATCGACGGGCCAGGCGCCGATAACACGATTCACATGATCGGTACCGAGTACGATGCGGGCACCATTGCGCAATCCGTTGCGTCGTCGGCCTGGTTCATCTAGGTGCGAAAACTTACACTCAAACTGGCAGGTTGAGATGACGCCCTTCGAAGTAAAATGCGTCGGCGTAGTCGATGAGTCCGGCGGCTATTCGTTCTCTGTCGGAATCGCCGAGAATTCGGATGGAGGCGGGCGTTCGGTCATCTTCGGAATCCTTACCGACGCGTTGCCCGACGAAGGTGACGACTACATCTATAGCGTCACCGATGAGGGACATAGGACAAGCACCGGCGGCGTCGTCGAATGTTTTCTAAATCGCGATCGCCTTCTGCTGTCGTTTTCGGAGATCGCTGCTCAGATATTTGAGGTCAGAGAGTCCCGAATATCGTTCCCTCTGCAAATATCTGATCGGGAGTTCACTGAACTCGCCGACGGATTGGCGCGGATACTCGATCGGGAACCTCCGCGAAAGCACGACCTTAAGCTGACGCGATAGACGTTCAAGGTCTAGCACTATTCGACCAGTAGAGGAGTCCTGGCTGTCTGAACAACAGTCAGGACTCCTCATAGGTGCGGTGCTGTCGCCCTAGTCAACGCGTCGCGGAGCCGGTCGTCCCGCTGGACGGTGAAGGACGCATCCGGTCGTTGTCCTCCATCCAGATCGGCAGTGCCTTGTCGAACGACGTCCGTTCACCTGCCAGCAGTAGCGCTGGAAGAGTCAGCGAGTATTCGATCTTTGTCTCGACGACATCCGGCGGCGGGCTCAACCGGTGGTTGCAACACCCCTTGTTGTTGGTCTTCGTTGGGGTGTTGTGGCGTTGAGGTTGAGCCCGCTGGAGCGGGAAGAGATCGGTTTGGGTAGGGCGGCGGGTGAGTCGTTTCGGTCGATTGCGCGGCGGTTGGGTCGGTCGCCTTCGACGGTGAGTCGGGAGGCGGGTCGGTTCGAGCGTTACGGGCAGCGTTATCGGCCTTCGGATGCGCAGTGGGCGTCGTTTCTGCGGCCCAATCGGCCTGGGCGGGTCGCGCGGTTGGCGGTGGCGGGGCCGTTGCGGTCGTTGGTGGTGGATCTGCTGCGGTCGCGGTGGTCGCCGCGGCAGATCGCGGGGCGGCTGGCCGTGGAGTACGCCGACCGACCGGAGTTGCGGGTGTCGCACGAGACGATCTATCAGGCGGTGTATCTGCAGTCGCGGGGGAACCTGCGGGCGGAGCTGGCCGAGCAGAAGGCGTTGCGCAGCGGGCGGTTGCACCGGCGGGCGCGGGCGGCGGCGGCCGGGGCGGTCCGTTCTAGCAGGCCGTGGCTGGGGTTGAGGATCAGCCAGCGCCCGGCCGAGGCCGCCGACCGGGCGGTACCGGGGCACTGGGAAGGCGATCTGCTGATCGGGGCGCGGGGCGGGTCGGCGATAGCGACCCTGGTCGAGCGCGCCACCCGGTTCGTGGTCTTGGTCGCGTTGCCCGACAGCCGGGTCAGCGAGCACGTCATCGCCCAGCTCACTACCGCGATGGCCGGGCTTCCGGCACACCTGCGCCGGTCGCTGACCTGGGACCAGGGCACCGAGATGGCCCAGCACGCCGAGTTCAGCCTCGCCACGCACTGCCCGGTCTACTTCTGCGACCCCCACAGCCCATGGCAGCGCGGCAGCAACGAAAACACCAACGGCCTGCTACGCCAGTACTTCCCCAAAGGCACCCACGACTTCCGCACCACCACCCAGACCGACCTGAACACCGTCGCCGACGAACTCAACGGCCGACCACGCCAGACACTCGGCTGGGCCACCCCTGGTGAGAAGATGGCCCAGCTAATGACTGTTGCAACCACCGGTTGAGCCCGCCGGCAGCTAGTGCTGTGGCCATGAACGTTCACGGTGTTGGATGACTCGCCGTCTGTCTTGTCGGTCGGGTGGTGTTGTGGCGGGCATGCTGTGGCGGTGGCAGATCTTGTACGCGTGCGGCGGCTCAGCGACGTGGAGGGTCAGCAGCTGCTGCGGATAACCCGCCGGGGGACCGGTTCGGCGATCCGATTACGGCGGGCGATTGTCGTCCTGGCCTCGGCCGGCGGGAACACGGTCCCGGCGATCGCCCGGCTCGTGGCCGCTGACGAGGACACGGTCCGGCAGGTCATCCACCGGTTCAATCAGATGGGGATGGCCAGCCTGGACCCTCGGTGGGCGGGTGGGGCGTCCCCGCCTGATCAGTACCGACGACGAGCAGTTCATCGTCGCGACGGCCACGACCCGCCCCGAGAAGCTGGGGCGCCCCTTCACCCGGTGGAGTATCCGCAAGCTCGCCGACCACCTGCTGACGCACTCCGCCCGGCGGGTGCGCGTGGGCAGGGAACGGCTGCGGCAGATCCTGCACCGGCACCGGATCACGTTCCAGCGGACCAAGACGTGGAAGGAGTCCACCGACCCCGACCGCGACGCCAAACTCGCCCGGATCGAGTACGTCACCGCCACGATGCCGTGGCGGGTGTTCGCGTTCGACGAGTTCGGACCCCTGGTCATCCGCCCGCAGCCCGGGTCCGGGTGGGCGCCGGCCGGGCACCCCGACCGGCTGCCCGCGAACTACCGCAAACTGAAGGCGGTCCCGTTTGTCGACAAAGCTGGCTTGTTTCTGTCGTTCGGCGAGGCGTTAGCGGTAGATGACCGGCAGCGTGGGTGCAGTGGCAGAACCATTGCTCTGTCCCGCGCATGTTTCATAACGGGCCAACAGGATCAGGTGGACGTGGAACGCCTCCGACATTGCGGCCCGCTCGGCCATCAGTCTGAGGTGTCTTGAGTTGCCGAAATGACGAGTGTGGAGGTGGATGTGGCGAATTGGGCTGGTACATATGTAGCTTGCCGCTGGCGGAATGTATAACCCAGGTGGTGCTGCAGTCGGGCGTGGCGGAATTGGTAGACGGCGCCGTTTTGGCGTAGCACTCCCCGCTTGTATGCGTCGTCTAGGAAATTGATCATGTTCCAGGGGAGTTTGCCGGTCAGTGGCATCCAGATGCGTGATTGGATGACCCAGTTTCCCCATGCGGTGAAGCCGAACGCGTAGGCTAGGGCGCAGCCGATCCCGCCTACCGCAGCGATAGCTAGCCCGTCGGTCAGCGGCCAGGCCATCGGGCCGATGGACCCATGCAGCAAGCCGACGATCAGAGGGCCGCCGAATGCGATTGCGAGAGTGATCGTCGGCGCGACGATAAGGATCTGTCGGCGCACGGTGGCACGGTTGGAGGCGAGAAGGGCGGCAGGGGTTGCCGCGGAGGCGACATCTAACGGTGCTTCGAGTGCAGCCATGAGCCCGAATACTGGCCCGACTGCCGAGCCGAAGATCAAGCCGAAGGCCAGCACGTTGATGAGCACGTCTTGGATCAAGTCAGGGTTGGTGAGCGAGGTCCCTTGGTACAGCACATGTTGGAGGGCGAGGGCGCACGCGCAACCGGCTCCCATGACGAAACCGCCCAGCATCACCACGGCAAACCTGGTGGTGAAAGCCCGGATAGCCTGGCGCCCCATGCTGTGTCTGCCGGGCAGGCTTAACCGGACGCGGGACGGCTCGAAGACCCCGCCGCCAAATGCAGTCATCATCGCGTACACGGATCCGAAGGCAATTCCGGCGGCTGCCGCAATCAGTGCGCACTGCATGAAGATCGCACCGATCGCCAGGTCAGATACGAGCAGAGCGATGAGCCAGTTGGACCCGCCGATACACAGTGCGGATGCTATCGCCACCGTCATGATGCGCGTCGAGCGCGGCAGCGAGCCGCAGATCTGCCACCAGGCCAGGTCCTGACGACTGTGGTCCGCCTGAGCCAGGTGGTGGGCAAGATAGCCGAGCCAGCGCTGCGCGTGTGTCGCATCCCAGTGGTGCCGCTGCTGGTGGCCTACGGCGATCCGCTCGCGAACGCGACGCCGGTAGACGGCCGGTACGAAACCCGCTAGAAGATGCTCTTCCAGAGCATGCTCGTCAGGAAACCGCACAGCGTCCAGCAGCTCCGCCGGATCCCTATCGCGGGCTTCGCTGTACATCGTGCGCGCCAGAACAACCATCAGCGGGGTAGTCAGGACCCCGGCCAGACTCACGCTGGCTGGGGTCTCCTGGGTTTGAAGCCCGCGCAGGACTGCATCCCATACCGTTGCTGTCGCGTTGCGAACGGGCGTGCGGACGGTGCGCGGCAGGTAAGCCTGCAGATCATCCAAGGTTAGGTCGATCAGTTCGATACCAGCAGCCCAGGCCAGCGGCGAGCCGGACGCCTGTACCGCCTCGGCGAACTCGTCACGGCGGCTAGTCATCACCAACGGAAATGCAGTGTCGTTGATGGCCTCAAGTGCTGCGCACCTGAGGCCTTCTGCGATCTCGTCGAACCCGTCCAGGACCGGCAGAATAAGGTCAGAGTCGAGCAGAGCGCCAGCCATCGTCGTACCACTGAGGACTTTGCGGGCAAGGTATGGATGATCGACCAAGAGGCGATCGACCAGCCAGTCACGCAATGCAGTGACCGTGGGATCCCACGGTCCGAGGCCGACGATCACCGGAACTCGGGGCGATAGGGCAGGGGCGTCCAGCACGTCGAGTAGGAACCGGATCGTCAGGATCGACTTATGTCGCCGCTTCGGGAAAGCTAACCCCCTGAGAGTCGCTGAAAATTGACCCTCTGCTGATCTTGGAGGGTGCTGAAAGTGGAGGACTGGGCTGAGATCCGCCGTCTGCGTCGGGCGGAGGGTGTGCCGATCAAGGAGATCGCCCGGCGGTTGGGGATCGCTCGGAACACGGTGCGGGCGGCGTTGTCGTCGGACCGGCCGCCGAAGTACGAGCGTGCGCCGCGTGGGTCGGTGGTGGATCCGTTCGAGCCGCAGATCCGGGCTTTGCTGGCGGAGTGGCCGCGGATGCCGGGTCCGGTGGTCGCGGAGCGGATCAGGTGGCCGTACTCGATCGCGCCGTTGCGTAAGCGGCTGGCGGTCATCCGGCCGGAGTACGTGGGGATCGATCCGGTGGACCGGACGGTCTACGAGCCCGGGCAGATCGCCCAGTGCGACCTGTGGTTCCCCGAGGACGGGGTGAAGGTCCCGGTCGGGTCGGGCCAGTCGCGGTCGAAGCTGCCGGTCCTCGTCATGACGTTGGGGTTCTCCCGGTTCATGTCCGCGGTGATGATCCCGTCGCGGCAGGCCGGCGACATCCTGTCCGGGATGTGGCAGCTGGTCAGCGGGATCGGGCGGGTGCCCCGGACCCTGGTCTGGGACCGGGAGTCCGCGATCGGCGGCACGGGGCGGGTATCGGCGCCGGCGGCGGCGTTCGCCGGAACCCTGGCCACCCAGATCCGCCTTGCACCGCGCCGGGATCCGGAGTTCAAGGGGATGGTCGAACGCGCCAACGGGTTCCTGGAGACGTCGTTCCTGCCCGGCCGGCTGTTCACGTCTCCGGCCGACTTCAACGCCCAGCTGGCCGACTGGCTCGCGCGCGCCAACACGCGGACGGTCCGGTCGGTCCAGGGCCGGCCGGTGGACCTGCTGGAGACCGACTACCAGGCGATGGTCCCGCTGCCGCCGGTCGACCCGCCGATCGGGCTCAACACCCGGATCCGGCTGAGCCGCGATTACTACGTGCGGGTCGACACCGTCGACTACTCCGTCGACCCGCGCATGATCGGCCGGTTCGTCGACGTCACCGCGTCCCTGAACACGGTGACGGTGTTCTGCGACGGGCAGGTCGCCGCCCGCCACGACCGGTCCTGGGCCAAGCAAGGCCTGGTCACCGACCCGGCCCACAAGGCCACCGCCGAACGCATGCGCCAGGCCCTGGCCGAGGACCGCCAACGCCGTCAGGCAGCCACCCGCCACCACCACGACGGGCACCCCGTCGCCATGCGGGCGCTGCCGGACTACGACGCCCTGTTCGGCGTCGACTTCACCAGCCCATCGATGAAAGTGAGCAACGAATGAGCACAGCCGTCAAACCGAAACCACCAGCAGGCGGAACCAAGGACGGCATGCCGTCCATGATCGCCTACCTGACCCGGGTCCTGAAGACCCCCACCATCAACGCGTTCTGGGAGGAGCTGGCCGAGCAGGCACGCGATCAGAACTGGTCCCACGAGGAATACCTCGCCGCACTCCTGCAGCGCCAAGTCGCCGACCGGGAGTCCAAAGGCACCGTCATGCGCGTGCGCACCGCCCACTTCCCCCAACTCAAAACCCTCGAAGACTTCAACCTCGACCACCTCCCGTCCCTGCGCCGCGACGTCCTGGCCCACCTCGCCACCAGCACCTTCGTCGCCAAAGCCGAGAACGTGATCCTGCTCGGCCCGCCCGGCCTCGGCAAAACACACCTCGCCATCGGCCTCGGAATGAAGGCCTGCCAGTCCGGCTACTCCGTCCTGTTCGACACCGCCAGCAACTGGATCGCCCGCCTCGCCGCCGCCCACCAGCAGAACCGCCTCGAAGCCGAACTCAAGAAGATCCGCCGCTACCGACTCATCATCATCGACGAAGTCGGATACATCCCCTTCGACCAGGACGCCGCGAACCTGTTCTTCCAGCTCATCGCCTCACGCTACGAAACCGGCTCCGTCATGGTCACCTCGAACCTCCCCTTCGGCCGCTGGGGAGAAACATTCTCCGACGACGTCGTCGCCGCAGCCATGATCGACCGACTCGTCCACCACGCCGAAGTCCTCACCCTGACCGGCGACTCCTACCGCACCCGCCAACGCCGCGAACTCCTCGCCAAAGAAAACCGCGCCACCAACAACTGACCACCCGCAGGGGGTCAATTTTCCCGGACTCAGGACTGCTCAACTTTCCCGAAGCGTTGACAACTTACCCGAACCTGCCCTGCCGAGAATCACTAGCCGCCCGGATGGGATTCGCCGGTAGACCTCGGCCACGCTGCGCAGGTCGCCGCTGAGGTCCACAGGTGGCGAGGCAGCCCCTGGTCCCAGCCTCAGAATGCTGTCCGGGTGATCCGTGAGGGACGCCGGTACCTGATTCCATCGCACGGGCAGCGGAAACGGGTCATGAACGCGGCGCTGCTCCTCCTCGTGCTGCCAGCGGCGCCTGACTTCCCGCGCCAGCTCCCCGGCAGCCTCGGCTAACACACCCTGCACTCGTGGCGGTGCCACAGTCGGTACGGCAGCCGGCTCGGGCGTTGCCGCAGGAGGCATAGTTTTGGTCAACATGGCTACCAGCAGTTGGTGGTCATCGGGGCCGACTTCTAGCGCATCCGCCAGCAGCTTCATCGTTCCTAGCCGGAAATCGGCGGACTTCCCGCTCTCCAGGCGACGGATGGTACGAACGCTTACCCCGGACCGCTGCGCTAGCTCTTCCTGCGTCGCCCCCGCCTGATCCCGCAGCCGTCGCAAGAGAACACCGAGTTGATCCGGCACGTCGGCGCCCTCCCCTGGCTTTACCACCGTCGATGGAGCCTATCTGACGCCCGGCCATATATGGCCGGTGCGTTGGCCTGTCCCGGCAAGGGGCACAAGCACACCATCAAGTGCAGCAACCGCGGTCAGCCGACGGCGAGATCAGGGTTTCGGCCCAGCCGATTTGGCACCTGTCGGGCCTTGGCCGCAGGGCGGGAGAGGTCCGGCAACTGGTGAGCGGAACCTTCAGGAGGCAGAAAGTGGCATACCGCTACCGGTGTGGAGAGTGCGAGTTCAAGACAGCGTGGCTCACCGAGTTTCAAGGCGCGCAGCATCAGCTCTATCACTACGCCCAGCGGCACCCCGGGATTCCGCCCGGGGGACAGGTCGAGATCGGCCAGGAGAGCCCGAGCCCCAGTCTCGATACCGGCAACGGCTGCCTGAAGGTGATCGGTGCAGTGATTGTGCTGCTCGTTCTCGTGGCGCTGTGTCGCCGTTAACCGAGCCACACCCCATTTGTCCCAGGTGCTCGCCAGGCGGTGGTCTAACGCGGGCCGCACGGTAGCCGTAACGACGACCAAACCCCCGCCTCTCGCAGCCCGGCCAGCGATACCCACACCGCCGTTCTCACAGCGTGCACATGCAGCGCCGCACGTGTAATCACCGTCGTTATTCCTGGAGGTGCCATCGATGGACCAAACGCCACCGCCGCTTGTAGGGACCGAGCCCACGCAAAGCGCGGCACTATTGCCGCAGCCAGCCCCTACACCCCACCTAGCGGTCTCTGCCCGGAGATTCTCCTGGAATCGACTCACGCTGACTAGCGCCTTCCTCACGCTGCGTGCGCAGTGGAGCTCAGCGATCCGGGGACTGGAGGCCAGACATAAGGGCCTGATCAACGCGTTAGAGGTGGCCCGGCGGTTAAGGTCGCTGATCTCTGCGCGATGGTCAAGGCGATGGATTTGGGCCGGTGCGGTGGGGACCACACTGGTCTTGGTGGCCGGTGTGTTGTGGTGGATATGGCCGAATGCCCAGCCGCGAGTGGTACCGGGAACGGTGCAGGCCATGGTGTTGAGCTCTGATGAGGTCAGCAGATTGATTGGCGTGACTCTCAATGCTGAGGCCCGCTCGAACGAACCTCCGCCTGCGTTGGCGGCGGACCCCCCCAGTTGTTCGGTAGCTGTTGGGTCTGCCACACGGACCGTGTACGGACGATCCTGGACCGCGTTTCTGGCGGTTAGCCATCAGGATACGACGGAGGTAGCTGATCACGTGGTCACACAGGTTGTCGCCCTGTACGCGAGCAATGACCTGGCCGGTAGGGCGTTTGGCATCCTGACCAATGGCATAAAGGCATGCACCCACGCGGTGCGCAAGGATGCGAACGGTACCAACTCACAATGGAGCTACGAGGTCGACTCGGCAACATCTGACGTGTTGGCCTGGAAGGCGATCCAAGACGGCGGCGACGGCTGGACCTGCTACCGGCATGCACAAGTGAAAGGTGTCGCAGTCCTGCAAGCGGTGGTGTGCGAGGCCGGCGATGCGACATCGGCCACAGCGAAGATTGCTGCCCGGTTCGCCGACAAGGTCAAGGGGTAGAGCGGTGAAGATGTCACAGAGGATCCTGGCGACGACGCTCAGTCTGTCGGTCCTTGCCTATCCAGCGATGGCCGTGGCTAATCCTGCGGCAGGCGGTGAGCTAGCACCTTTGGAACCCAGAAGTACCTATGGCGCTGCGCTCAACGCAAAGATCGCTTCGTTTGATCAGCGGCTGGCGGCGCATGGGCGCAGCCAGGCTGCGGTCGATGCGAAGAAGGCAGCGGTTGTCCGACGGCGTGACGCCTATGACGAGCGAGGACAGAGCGTGCGTTCGCAGCTCGACGCCAACAAGCAGAAGATCGATGCGCACAACGCGGTGGTAGCGGGCTATCCCAACGGTGCGCCGCCCACGGTCGCGGCCCGGCTCAATGCCGAAGCCGACCAACTCAACGCCGAGAAGCAGCGACTGTTTGCCCAGGCTGAAGCGGTCCAGCAGGAAGCGCAGGCAATTGCCGACCAACAGCAGGAGATCCAAGGGAAAGTCGACACATTGGATCGTGAGAGCGAAGAGTTGTCCACCGAGCGCCGGCATCTGGGGCAGCTAATAGCAGCAGTTCCTGACGATCTCGTGCGGGCGATGTCCGCGATTGCCTCAGCGTCCGGCGGAGATGCCCCGCGGATGTCAAGCCCAACAGGGCCGGGCTCCGCTGTGGATGGTGGTGATCCCGTTTCCAGCTCCCCCCGCCGTGCTGCTCTTGCCCGTTATCAACAGCAGACCCATCGTGAGATCGACAAACGGCAGTTCGAGATCAAGCTCTCTCCTGATGCCTTGTCCAAGGTTCCCACGGATAAGGCAGGGATCCTCCCGCCCAGCTTGAAGGTCGATGGCACCGCCCGCAACGACGACAAAACCTATCAGGCGCTACTCGTCCGAGATCCCCAAAATGTGCTGACGCCGGAGCAGAAGGCGTTCATCGACACCATCAGCGACGGCGGCCGAGCCTACGTGGTGGTGGGCCGTGAGAAACGCATCATCACCGGGTTCACCATCGTCGACGGACTGGCACAGCCGACGGCCGGTCAATCCGCGGCACCCTTTTTCCAAGACCCCAGCGGACCGTCCGAGTATGACGGCATTTTGGCACAGGACCGGGCCGAAGAACTGCAAGCCATCCGCAACGACTATCCCAACGCGGACAAGAATGGCGCCACCGTCGTCGTGGGAGTGTTCAACAAACGGACCCGTACTTCGAGAACCCTTATCGCCATCAATGGCTTTGGGACTTCCGCGCCTCCTTCTTGGAAGGGGAATCTGCGCGAGGGTGAAGAATTCGTCCCCTATGAGCAGGATGAAGGAGCGGACAACTTCTTCATCCCCGACCCCGAGTCCCCGGAAGGTCTGGTCAACCCCAACCAGAACCACGCCGAAGGCAAGATTGTATTGAAACTCTTGCCAGATGAGGTGATCGCCTTCGGCGGCGTATGGCCCAACGTATGCCGTGACAGCTGCTTCCGCCTCCTCAATGGTCAGGAGCTGGCGTTCGGTGGTGAAGGCCATCGCGGCGGCAATTCTGACAAGACACCGTTCTCCCGTTTCTGGGTCGCGGATTGGTGGCACTGATCGGCAGTGAGTAGAACTGGGCAAATATCGCGAAATTCATGTAACGTGCTCTAGCAGATCAAGCGGACTAGAAACTCCTCGCGCTGATCGGCAAAGATATGAATCGGTGCCAGGTCGAGGAGCACCGGATCGTCACCACTCCAAAGTGAACGATGATCGGGTTCCCGCCAATGCAGCCGGCAGACAGGCAGGCCCGCCACGTGCCGTCACAACTCGTGATCCAACCATGACCGACATAAGTAGCCTGTCACAACACTCCCAAATTGGTACAGACCCATGCCGACCGAGAGGAAGACGCTGGCGGTCATGGGCGGCCTGCCTCGGGTTGCGGTGCACCGGTGGGCCCGACAGGTACCTGCCATCGGCAATGCCGCGATCAGCACAGCCACCGATCGCGGGCGAGCTGAGCCGGCTGGCGGCAGTGCCAGGGTACGCGCTGCGGGAACGGATAGGGGCGGCTGCCGCGCACGTCGCGGCTGATGGTGGTCTGGCACTGGCACATCAGGTGGTGGCCTGGGTAGTAGCGGGGGTTGAGCCCGAACTGCTGCACGCCTTCCCAGACACACCGTGGTCGGCGGGCTTCGGGGGTGCAGCGCTGCCGCCAGGCGGTGAGGTAGGTGCCTCGGCGGGGATCGAATTCGACGTTCTGGTGGCACGCGACACATCGGGCGAGGAGGTCTGGAACGTAGGGGCCGGAGATAATCAGTTCGCCGTATCGGTCGAAGGCTTCCATCACTGCTCACCGTCCACATGCGACTGAGCGATCGGATTTCCTGACGGGGTCGTAGATTTCGGTGCGGCGAGAAGCCCCACCGTGGTGCTGGCGCGAAGCGGTTTGCCGCGCGGCCCGTTGACGAACGGGAGGATCAGGACGGTCTCACGCTGAGAGCGGCCAGGCCCGCACGGCTGGAGACGGGTGAACGGTGACACCCACCAGCGGTGATCGGGCTCGCGGCGGGCCGACGGCTGGCTCCCGTCCGTGGGCGATGCGGAATCGTGTGGCCTGGCGGTGGGCCGTAACTGGATCAGGCGAACCTCCGGCGCGGGCCGGTGCGCGCGGGCGTAGGCACTGCGGACGCGTTTGTCGACCTCGACGGCCACGGCTTCGGCTAGGCGATGAGCGATCAGCAGGAAAGACGCCAGCAGCACGGCGGCCGGATCGTCGCCGTCGATGGCGCGCAACGGGTCCAGGGCGGGCCACGAACGGGCGAGGGACCTCGTCGCCCGGGACTTCACCGCGCAGCGGCCGAACCGCTGCTGGGTCGCGGACTTCACCCACGTCGCCACGTTCGCCGGGGTCGTCTACGTCGCGTTCGTCGTCGACGTGTACTCCCGGGCGATCGTGGGCTGGTCGGCGGCGACGAACAAACGCACCCCGCTCGTCCTCGACGCCCTCGACATGGGCCTGTGGCGACGCGACCGCGACGGCCGCACCGTCCGACAGGACTGATACATCACAGCGACGCCGGGTCGCAATACACCAGTTTCCGCTTCACCACCCACCTCGTCACCGCCGGCATCGACGCCTCCATCGGAACGGTCGGCGACGCCCTCGACTGTGAGACTGGTGGTTGCCGGTAGGCGGCCTGACTCTTGCTTACGACTGACCCCGCAGTCTGGGTGTCCTTGCTGTTGATCTGTCGTCCGCCTGCCGGCGCACCACCCCGCGGTGCTGGCCGGGCGGGCAGTGACCTCATAGGAGCCTGAAGGCAACTCAGTCTCGTCACAGTCCCGTCCACCCGGCCGGCCAGCGTCGCCACCCGCGCCCAGGCCTGAGCTGGAGGTAGCTGTGACAAGCATGAACCCCGACCCGCGACTGCGTCGAGTCGTCATCGGCGTCGACACCCACAAGTACGTCCACGTCGCGGTCGCCCTCGACGACATCGGCGGCCGCCTGGACGACCGCTCCTTCCCCGCCGACCGGGCAGGATACGAACAGCTCATCGACTGGGCGGCCGACCTCGGCGCCCGCAGACTGATCTTCGCGATCGAAGGGACCGGCTCCTACGGCGTCGGGCTGACCTCGGCCGTGCGCAGGCGCGGCATCGGCGTGGTCGAGGTCCTGCGGACAGACCGCCGCGACCGGCGCCTACGCGGCAAGAGCGACACCCTCGACGCCGAGAACGCCGCCCGCGCAGCCCTGTCTGGCAACGCCACCTCGGTCCCCAAGACCAACGACGGCACCGTCGAGATGATCCGCCAGATCAAGGTCGCCAAAGACGTCGCTGTCAAGGCCCGGACCTCAGCCATGATCACTCTCAAAGCGGTGATCGTCACCGCCGCACCCGAACTCCGCGAACAGCTGCAGCCCTTGTCGAAGATGGCCCTGATCAACCGATGCGCAGCCCTGCGCCCCGGCAGCATCACCACCGTAGCAGCGGCGACCAAGCACACGCTGCGGTCGATCGCACGCCGCTGGCAGCAGCTCAACGACGAGATCAAAACCCACGAGAAACTCCTGACCGAGCTCACCACCCAGCTCGTTCCGCAACTCGTCGCCGCGTTCGGCGTCGGCGCGGACACCGCCGCAGAGCTACTCATCGTCGCCGGCGACAACATCGACCGCGTTCGCTCCGAAGCAGCATGGGCCCGACTCTGCGGCGTCGCACCGATCCCGGCCTCGTCCGGCCTGACCACCCGCCACCGACTCAACCGCGGCGGCCACCGCCAGGCCAACGCCGCGCTCTACCGCTCCGTCATCGTCCGCATGCAACACCACCAGCCCACCCGCGCCTACGTCACCCGCCGAACCAGCGAAGGCAAGACCAAAGCAGAGATCATCCGCTGCCTAAAACGCCTACTCGCTCGCGAAATCTGGGCACTCCTGCGCCCCCTACGCAGCACGAACACCACCACCACAGCCATAACTTGACAGATATAGGAGCGTCAATGCCCCGGTGGCGAGGAGTTCCCAGGTGCAGACCACGCTCGACCCCTCCGCCGCACCCGACGAGGTACCGGCATCCACGCAGACCCCGGCTGTCGCCTCGCCGCAGCCGACCGTCAAGACGCTGCCCTCACCGACGGCCGGGCCGACCGTCACCACCCTGGCGGTGACCAACATTCGGTGCGACGAGTCAACCGACGCCGGCGGCTGGATCGGCTACGTCGACGTCAAGTGGAGCATCGCCCGCGGCGACAACGTTCAGCTCTACGGCCCGAAGTCCGCCGACTTCCTCGGCGGCTACGACGCTGCCAGCAGCATCTCCGCCACCTTCCAGCTCACCTGCGAGCCGAATACGTCGTTCCTCATCAGTGCTGTCCCGCAGAAAGGGGCAACGTCAGGCACGCGACGCGACTACCACGGCAAATGGCCTAACTTGCCCCGAACCACGGCGCTTACTGTGACCCGAGGCAGCTGCGTCATCGGCCTCGGCGACATCACGGTGGCATGGAAATCACAGGGCGCTAGCGGCGTACGCATCCTCGTCAACGGAAACACCTTTCCCGACACCGCCAACGGCACCAGGAAATTGACGAACCAGACCTGCGGCGCCGGCAAGACCTACCCGATCCGGGTGACCGCCTACCGGGGCGAGATCGCGGGCCGGTTCGTGGAGAAGTCAGTGACCTGGTAGGGGGTACATTCGCGAATTCCCGCGTGCCGGGGCTCTGTCGCTTTCCTGCTCAGTCCGTGACCAGCCGCAACTGCCTGGGTCCGATGCCGACGGTGACCCGCTGCCCCCACGCGAGCACCAGGTGGTCGGCCTCGACACCGTCGGCGAAGACCACCAGCCGCTCGCTTTCGCTGGTCAGGGTGAGCTGCTCGCCCGCACCGAGGCGCCCCGCGGTCAGCTCCGCGCCGGTCGCGGGGGAGGGCCAGGCCTCCCGGACGAACCAGCACAGCTCGCCGGCCTGTGGTGCGGGGAGGTTCGCGGCCAGGCCGCGGCCCAGGGCCACCGACGCGCACCAGCCGCTCGCCCCGGTCCCCGTCCCGACGAGTACGCCGGACGAGGAGTGCCGCTCCCGCCGCCCGTCCGGGGTGGACACGACGTAGCGGGCCGACTGGTGGGTCTCATGTCCGATGTAGATCTCGTTGAGTCCGGCGAGCCGCTGGCCGTCGTCGAGAGTGGCGACCGCCATCGCCCGCAGTTGCGTGCCAGCGGTCCCGGAGGCGACGGAGGGCAGCAGTTTCGCCATCGCCGCCGCCGGGAAGCGGGCCAGCACGCCGGGGTTGCGCGACGGCTCGGGGTCGACCCCGATGACGGGCTGCCCGTCGAGGTATTTGGCCGCGTTGGCGACGAGGCCGTCCTGCCCGACGGTGATGACGATGTCCTCCCGCGCGAAGAGGAACCGGGACAGGTCGTCGCGGTCGACGTGGCCGCGCCGCCAGCCTGACGGCAGGGCGGCGCCGACCGCGTTGAGGGCCTGGTGCAGTGCGGCGTGCCGCTGATCGACCTCGGCGATGTCGCGGCCCCGCTGGTGCAGGAAGTAGGCCGCCGCGGCGCGGGTGCCGTGGCGCCCGAGCAGCTCGTCGAGCTCGCTGCGCCGGGACACCACGACGGCCCTCGGAGCCAGTGTCGCGCTCATCGTCCGGGGTTCTCCGCCCCGAACCGGGCCAGTAGTCCGGTGACCACGTCCGGCGTGACCGTCAGCTGGCCGATCTGGGGCAGTTGACCGGCCAGTTCGCGCAGCGCCAGGGCGTGCAGCACGGCCGGCGGAATTTCCCGGTAGGCAGCGAGCTTCGCGGCCTCGGCCTCGCCCTGCGCGACGCCGAGCGCCCGGACCCCGGCGGCCTTCGCCTCGGCCAGGAGCTGGTCCTTCTCCGCCTCGGCGGCGGTGAGAAGCCGGCCGCGTTCGGCCTTGCCCTGGGTGGCGGCGAGCTGGGCGTTGGCATCGAGTTCTGCAGCGCGGCGCGCGTTGGCACCGTTCTGCTCGACGAGCTGCTGCTCGCGCCGGGCAAGCTCGATCTTGTTCTGCAGCTCGTTCTCGGCGATGCCGCGCTCCTGCTCGACGGCCTGGGCGCGCCGGGCGAAGGTGGCCCGGTCCGCCTCGGCCTGCACGGCTTCACGGGTGGGGGTCTGCAGGGCCCGCTCCAGCTCGGGTTCGGGCCGGATCGCGACGACCCTGGCGCTGACGACCTGTACGCCGAGGTCGGTCAGGCGTGGCTCGCCGCTCAGCGCCGATGACACCGCCTCGCGGACGGCTGCGACCTCGGTCAGCGCCTCAGCCAGCGGCAGCCGGGCCAGCAGGTCCAGTGCGGGCTGCTGGGCGAGCTCGGCCAGCAGGGTGGCGATCTGGTCGAGCGGCCGTCCCCGGGCGGCACCCTGGTAGGGGTCGATGGAGAAGTCGAGCCGGGCGACGGCCAGCGCCGGCTCGGCGACCCGGTAGGTCACGGTGGCCTGCACGGTGACGTCGGTGAAGTCGCTGGTGCGGGCGTGGAAGAGCAGCGGCAGCTCGCGGTCGTCGACGGGCACCTCGCTCAGTACTGCGGTGAGCGGCCGGTACCAGAAGGCGAGGCCGACGCCCTCCCGCTGGGCTGTGCCCTTGACGCTGTGGCGCACCCAGCTGGTCGGGTTGCTGCGCAGGTGGCGCAGGAAGAGCCGTCTCGAAACGTCGGCCATGGTGATCGTTCCTCTCGCTAAACCCCAGATCCATTTTTCGTCATGTCGACGATAAACGGCGTGATAGATTCTCGTCAAGGTGGTGATAAATAAGATGTCCGAATACCCCGTGTTCTCCGTCACCGTTGACCTTGTGATGCTCACCGTGCGGTCCGATCGGCTGCACGTCCTGCTGGTCCGGCGCGGCGTGGCACCGTACCTGGACGGATGGGCGCTACCCGGCGGCTTCGTGCGGCCGGACGAGGACCTCGACGGTGCCGCAGCCCGCGAGCTGCGCGAGGAGACCGGACTGACCGCGCCGCTGGGGCACCTGGAGCAGCTGGCCAGCTACGGCGCGCCCGACCGCGACCCGCGCGGCCGGGTGGTGACCGTTGCCTACCTCGCCCTGCTGCCCGACCAGCCGGTCCCGGTGGCCGGCGGCGACGCGGCCTCCGCGGCCTGGCTCGCGCTGCCGGCCCCGGAGCTTGCCTTCGACCACGGGCGGATCCTCGCCGACGGTGTGGAGCGTGCCCGCGCCAAGCTGGAGTACACGCCGCTGGCCACGGCGTTCTGCCCGGCCGAGTTCACCGTCACCGAGCTGCGCGAGGTCTATCAGACCGTCTGGGACGCGCACCTGGACCCGCGCAACTTCCACCGCAAGGTGACCACCACGCCCGGCTTCGTCGAACCGGTCGGCCGGTCGGTCACCGCGGACCGGGGACGGCCCGCTCAGCTCTTCCGGCGCGGGTCCGCCCAGCTGCTGCACCCGCCGATGCTGCGGCCCGCATGACCGGCGTCCCGGCCCGGCCAGAGTCAAGATCGGGTGAGGCGGTGCAGTGCCGAGCCGCTACCGAGGCGAATTGTGGGCGTAAAGCCTCTTGAGCAGAGCATGGACTCGTCTGTTGTCGGGATGGTGCAGGTCGTCGAGGATGTCGCGGGCCGGGTGCCAGGCGGTGCGGACGGCGTCGGGACGCCTGCGACGCGGTGAGTGCCGCCGAGGTGGGTGAGGGTTTCGGCTTCGTGGTACCGGTTGCCGTTCTCTCGGAACAGGCGGATCGCGTGTTCGTCGCAGGCCACGGCGCGTCCACGGTCATGGAAGTGGTGGATGTAGCCGAGGCTGTCCCAGCTGCGTGCGGGCTTCGGTCGGTTCGGCGAGCGCGTCGATCACCCGTTGCGCTCGTCGGCCGTGTGTCAGGGCAGGGCGGTAGCGGCCCGCTATTGGAGTCCGGATCGGGTGCACTTCAGCGTCATGGAGTCGCTGTCGATTGAAGACGCGAAGCGCGCAAAAAGAGTCGCACGGTGCGCGTGGAAGCGGGGCGTCACTTCACGAGCACCGGCAGGGCAGGGCAGGGCTTGTCACGAATTCGGCACTTCCAGGATTCCGCCTCAGGCCGGCACTCGCAGCCGCTCGGCCTCGCGAAGGACCTCGGCCTTGAGCCCTTCGTCGTCCATCCGATGGCAGATCTCCAAGGCAGCCCGGAGCTCTCCGGTCGCCTCGCCGACCCGGCCGGCCTTCGACAGCACCTCCATCCGGTCGATCCTGATCTCGCGGGCGAGCTCCGCGGAGTTCATCCGCTCCGCCGCCCGCAGCGCGTGGTCCAGATGCCCCAGCCCTTCGGCCAATCCGCCGAACGCGGACAGGGCCTTGCCGAGCTGCATCCGGGTATAGGTCTCGCCGATCTCATCGGCCAGGTCCAGCCGGAGGTCGAAAGCCTCCCGCAGCAGCTCGATCGCCTCGGCCAGCTCACCCCGGACCCGCTGGTGCATGCCGAGGCTGTGCAGCAGCAACGCGGTCCAGGGCGGATCGCCGTACTCGCGGGCGAGGTCGAGCCCGGCCCGCAATGACTCCTCGGCGGCGTCGAGGTCGCCCCACTCGGTCCGGAAGATGCCGAAGGTGTTCAGTGTCGTGATGCGCTCCACGGGATCGCTCACCATGGGCAGCAGCTCGATCGCCGGCTCGATGCAGGCACGCGCCTCCGGATACCGGCGCAGCCGCTGGAGGTTGATCGCGACGAGCCGCCGCGCTATCAGCTCGGCCATCGGATCGTGGCGGTCTCTGGCGTGCTCGACCACCCGGCCCGCCACCGCCACGGTGTCGCGGAAGGTCCCGGCGATGCCGTCGTGGCTGGTGAGGGTACGCAGCATCGCCACGCCGACCGCTGCCGGAACGGCCGGAAGCGTGGGCAGCGCGAACAGCAGCTCCCGCATCGACCCGGACGTGTCGGCCAGCCAGCGCAGCCCGTCGGCCCGCGACGGCGGATCGACAGCCGTCGCCCGCTTCAGCGGGCTGGGCGGCAGCGGCCGCCCGATCAGGGGGCGTACGCGCTGCCAGGCCAGCCGCGCCGACTCGGCGTAGAACCAGGCGGCCCGGTAGATCGCCGCCTCGGTCTCGGCCGGGGGCAGCTCGGCGGCGAGTTCCCGGGCGAACAGGCGCAGCAGGTCATGCAGCCGCAGGCACCCCTGGTCGCTGGTCACGAGCTGGAGCTCGACCAGGCGGCCCACGCAGGCGTCGTCGCTGCCGGTGTCGATGAGCGCGTAGGCGGCTTCGACGGCGCATACCGACACGGGCAGCAGGCCCAGCAGGCAGAACAGGGTCGCGGCGTCGCGGTCCACCGGGTCGTCGCTGCCGGACAGGGCGACGAAGCTCGACATGAACGTCGCACGGACCCCGGTGTCGCGATAGCCGAGCTCGTTCAACCGCAGCCGGTCGTCGCCTAGCCGCAGGGCGAGGTCCTCGACGGTCAGGTCGGTGCGGCTGGCCAGGCGTGCGGCCGCCATCCGCAGGGCCAGCGGCAGCCCGCCGCACAGCTCCGCGATCTGCCGCAGTGGGCCCTCCCCGGCGTCGATGAGTGCTCTGAGCAGCTCGAGCGCGTCGTCGGCGTCCAAGGTCGGCAGGGTCCGGCGGGCGGTCAGGTCCAGGTCGACCAGGCGCCGCCGGGAGGTGATGACGACCGTGCAAGCGGCGCCGTTGGGCAGCAGCGGTCGGACCTGCTCCGCATCGAGGACGTTGTCGAGCACGACCACCAGGCTGCGGGCGTGGGTGAGGCTGCGCCAGCGGGCCGACAAGCCCTCCACCTCCTGCTGGCCCAGCTCCGACTCGCCCAGCGACCGCAGCAGCCGGAGCAGGACCTCGTCCGGGGTGGGCGTCCTCAGCCCGCTGCGCCCGCCCTGCAGGTCGACGTAGATCTCGCCGTCGGCCTGCTCGCCGCTGCCCTCGCTGAGCCGGTGGGCGAGTTCGACGGCGAGAGCCGACTTGCCGATACCGCCCGGACCGTCGATCGCCAGCACCAGCGGGCAGCGGCGGTCGTGCTTCTCGGCCGCCAGCAGCAGCGCCTCGACGTCTTCCGTGCGCCCGACGAAGACCGCCGGCCGGGCGGGCAGCTCGTGCGGAACGGCAGGCTGGGACGGAGCCGGGGGAGGGGCGAGGACCGCGGACTCCCGCGCGAGGATCGACCGTTGCAGGTCGACCAGTTCCGCACCGGGGTCGACGCCGAGGCGCTCGGCCAGCACCTCCCGAGCCCGGTGGTACGCCTCCAGCGCACCCGCCGTGTCTCCGGTGGCCGCCAGCGTCCGCATCAGCAGCGCCCACAGACTCTCCCGGGTCGGGTGTTCGGCCACCATCCGGTGCAGCTCCTCGGCCAGCCCCGGATCGGGACCCCGGCACAGCCGCAGGTCGGCGTACTCCTCCATCACGATCGCGCGCCGGTCTGTGACCGATGCGAGCTGAAAGGAGAGTGGAGTGTCGTCCGGCAGGTCCTCGCCGCAGGCGCCGCGCCACATCCCCAGCGCCTTCTCGTAGTGGCGCCCGGCTTCGGCGAGATCACCGGCAGACCGGCCCAGCCGGGCCGCCGCGACCTCAGCGGTGAACTGCCCCAGGTCGGAATCGGCGGCCGGCACGTCGAGGACGTAGCCGCCGTCGCGCGCATGCAGGACCGGACCCAGCACCTTCCGGAGTCCATGGGCATAGGTGCGGGTGTTGGCGGTCGCCGATGCCGGCGGATCGCCCCAGAGAAGCTCCAGCAGGCGCCGCATCGGCAGGACGCGGCCGGGCTCCAGCAGCAGGGCGACGAGGAGCGTTCGCTGCTTGGGGCTGCCCAGGTCGAGATCGACTCCATCCCGGCATGCCGCCGTCGGTCCGAGAATCCGAAAGCGCAGCCCGGACAAGAGCGATTCCCTCCCCGACGACGGATGCATGCATCACACATGCCCATATGTATCTTGCATGTAGGCCGTATATAGAGCCAACCGCAAGCCTTGTCGGGGTACGCACGACCTGACGAGGAGGAGCGATGCTCATCAACAAAGCCCGCGCGGGCTTGGCCGTGGTGGCGGTCACCGTCGCCGCCGGCGTGTTCGCCGTCGGCTCACCGGCCAGCGCTGCCGGCTGCGGCAGCGCTGGGACCAACAAGGACCCGTCTGGTGCCGGCGAGTACACGGGTCTGCTGCACCGATAGGTGACAGGTGTAGTCACGCGGCCTGACTGGCCTGTGGGGTCATGATGGTCTCGAACTCGATAGGGGTCAACTTGCCTAGCGGGCGCTGGCGTCGACGGCGGTGGTAGGTGCGCTCGATCCAGGTCACGATCGCGGTGCGCAGCTGTTCACGGGTGGCCCAGGTGCGGCGGTCCAGGACGTTGTTCTGCAGCAGGCCGAAGAACGACTCCATGGCCGCGTTGTCGCCGGCGGCTCCGACCCGGCCCATCGAGCCGAGCATCCGGTGCCGGTGCAGCGCGCCGACGAACTTCCTTGATCGGAATTGGCTGCCGCGGTCGGTGTGCAGAACGCATCCGGCCACGCCGTTGCGGCGGGCGACGGCGTTGTTCAGCGCGTTCACGGCCAGCCGGGACTTCATGCGCGAGTCGATCGAGTAGCCGACGATCCGGTTGGACCAGACGTCCTTGACCGCGCACAGGTACAGCTTGCCCTCGCCGGTGCGATGTTCGGTGATGTCGGCAAGCCACAGCCGGTTCGGCCCGGCGGCGGTGAAGTCCCGGCGCACGAGGTCGTCGTGGACCGGCGGACCGACCTTGCGGCCCTTGCCACGCCGTTTGCGGGCGAAGGCGCTGAACCAGCCACCGCTGGAGCAGATCTTCCACGCGGTCCTGTCGGCCATCGGCTGCCCGGCCGCGGCGGCCTCGTCGGCCAGGAACCGGTACCCGAACTCCGGATCGTCGCGGTGAGCGTCGAACAGCGCGTCGGCTCGCCACGCCTGCGTGTACTCAGCCAGGGTGACCGGTTCGGCAAGCCACCGGTAGTAGTGCTGGCGGGAGATCTTCAGTACCCGGCACGTCACCGCGACGGGGATGCCGTCGGCGGCCAGATCCTTCACGAGCGGGTAGATCCTTTTCCCGGCAGGTGCGCCTGCGACAGGTAGGCCGCAGCCCGGCGCAGGACCTCGTTCTCCTGTTCGAGGAGCCTGATCCGCTTGCGCGCCTCGCGGAGCTCTGCAGACTCGGTGCTGCTCACGCCGGGTCTGGTCCCGGCGTCGACGTCGGCGGCGCGCAGCCACTTGAACAACGTCATCGGATGCACGCCGAAGTCATTGGCGATCTGCTCAACCGTCACGCCGGCATCACGGTTTTGCGCGACCCGCACGACATCGTCACGGAACTCACGGGGGTAGGGCTTGGGCACAGCGACATCCTTCCAGCCTGCCCACAGGGCAAGCCATCTCGAATGTCACCTATCGGTGCAGCAGACCCCACCCTGGATTCCTCGCCGCTGCGCACCGGACCGTACGAGTCCTGCACGTCGCTCAAGACCCTGCCCGGGTCGACGGCGCTGGACTACTACTGCTATGTCACCAACTCCTACGACCACACCTGGACCTATGTGAAGGTCCGGGGTCAGAACCTCTACGGCTGGATCTTCGACGACCACCTCTACAGCAACGGCAGCCCGTACAAGTGCTAATACGCAGCGTGCGCGGTGCATGAAGGAGGCGCCACCCGGCCTGCAGGCCGGGTGGCGCCTCCTTCAGCGCTGTCGGCGCTCCGCCGGTTGGGGGGCCGCACCTATGTCGATGCGGCCCCGAACGATGATCAACTCAGCAGGGGTCGAGCCAGCCGCTCTGGACCCAGCCCCAGCGGCTGTAGTCGTACGAGTACACGTAGGACCATCCGGTGACGGAGTAGGAGTAGTCGACCCACCACCCGTAGTGCAGCGTGCCGATATACGTCGAGCCTCCGGGCTGCGTGCGCAGCAAGAGGTCCTGTGCGCAGACGTAGTGGAGGGACTGGATTGTGGCACCGTCACCGGCGGCGACGGCAGCCGGCGGGGAGGCCGGGGCGGCAGTGGCCGGCCCCGCCATAGAGCCGATGAGGGTGGCGGACAGCGCGATCATCAAGCCGATCTTGCGCAACATGGATGCTGAACTCCTTCGTGATCGGTGAGCGAACCCTGACCATAGATCTATTTATATATCTCGTTGAAATTAAACAGAATTCACGGTAGTTACTCATCGTGAATTAGATGTCAACCGAATGTAACTGACCGTCAACAGCTCTGACGTCGTGGAGGTGCTGGGCTACGACGCGCCGGAACTGCGGTCCGGCGCGTCGTCGACACGGCATCCACAGCCTGACCCGGTCACGAAGCCAGGCCGCGGCGAGAGGTCTGGTGCACTCGAAGTTCTCTGGTCAGCCTCCGATTGACGGAGGCAGGGCGCGCGAGCGCTGCTGAGCGCCCGGCGTGCCGTACGGATAGTCGGACACGATCGGCGAGCTGACCTCGGTGAGCAGACCCCTCTCCTGCTCGGACAGGCGCAACTCGGCGGCGCCGAGGTTGTCGTCGAGCTGTTCGAGCGTTCGTGCGCCGAGGATCACCGAGGTGATCGCCGGCCTGCCCGCGACCCAGGCCAGCGCCACCTGCGACATGGACACGCCGCGACCGTCGGCGACCTGCCGCACCGCGTCGATGACCTGCCACGTGCGCTCCTGCGCGTTGCGCGGTGCATAGGCCTCCATGCCGCGCTGCGGATCCTCGCCGAGTCGGGTCGCGCCCGTCGGGGTGTGATCACGGGCGTACTTCCCCGTCAGCCAGCCGCCTGCCAGCGGTGACCACGGCAGAATCCCGATGCTCTCATTGCGGCACACATCGACCAGCTCGAACTCGATATCGCGTACCAGCAGGTTGTACTGGGGCTGCAGCGTCACGACGGGCACAAGCCCCCGGAACTGGGCCGTCAGTGCGGCTTTCTGCAGCTGCCAGCCGAGGAAGTTGCTGACGCCCGCGTATCGGATCTTGCCGGCGCGCACCGCGTCGTCGAAGAACCGCAGAGTCTCCTCGATCGGTGTCAGGGGATCCCAGGCGTGGGCCTGGTAGAGGTCGATGGTCTCGACGCCGAGCCGGCGCAGGCTCGCGTCCAGCGCCCGGGACAGGCTGGTGCGGGTCAGGCCGGCGTCATTGGGTCCGTCTCCCATCGGGAAACGCCCCTTCGTCGCGACGACGATCTGATCCCGCACGCCCTGCCGGGCGGCCAGCCAGCGACCGACGATCTCCTCCGACAGACCACGGGAGTACACGTCGGCCGTGTCGATGAAGTTCCCCCCTCGCTCGATGAACCGATCGAGCTGAGCATGCGACACCTCCTCGCTGCTCTCCTTGCCGAACGTCATCGTGCCCAGGCACTGTGCGGACACCACCGTGCCGGTGCCGCCCAAGGTGCGGTACTCCATCGTTGCGCCTCCAAACATCCAGGGCTGAGGTCCTCATGCTCCCAGCAGCTCACCGGCTCGGCGGTAGCAGGTCTGGCGACGTGGTGCCGGGCTGGAACGGCACGAGGACGCGCCTACGACGATCACCTCGTCGAGGACCGCGAGCCGCCGCCGCGGCTGAGGCGTTCGGGCGTGCGGTAGCCGCCCGGGTCGCCGGCTCAGTGCGGGTAGGCGCGGGGCACGCGGGTGGATGTCTGGTGGCGGAACGCTTCGATGCGGCCGGCGACCTGGTTCATGCCGATCGTGTCGTCGATCAGGTCGAGGTAGAGGTTCTGCTGGGCGAGGCCGGCGAGGTCGAAGGTGAAGTACAGGCCCATGAGCGGGTTGACGAACAGCTTGCTGTCGGCGGTGCGGCGGGTGAAGCGGATGTCGCCGTGGCGTCCGTCGAGCGCGGCGGCGATCTGCCCGTTGACGATGCTCGGCCGTAGCGGCGTCGCGGCCTGGGCGTGCGCGACGGCGTCGCGGTAGAGCTCGGCCTCCTGCGAGCGGCTCGGGATGGAGAAGGCTCCGAGGTAGGCGCCTTCGCGGTCGAGGTCGGCGATGTTCTCGAGTACCTGAACGTGGTTGACGCCGTGGTAGGCGTCGATGCCGAAGCCGAGGCAGGCGACGAGCCGTACGGGGATGTGGGGGAGTCCGGCGACTGCGGCGAGGCTGGTCATGTCCTCGACGGGCGTGCCGAGGCCGGATTCGTCGCCGCGCATGAGGATGTCGGTGCCGCCGTCGACGAGCACGACGGCGTCGATGCCGAGGCTGCCGGTCAGGGTCCGGTACGCGGTGCGCAGTGGTTGCACGCCGGTCTGCGGGAACGCGTACACGGTGGCTGGTAGGTCGTGGGCGGCGAGCCAGACGGCGAGGGAGCGTTCCGGGAAGTAGCCGTCCAGGCCGGTGGTGGCCGGCGTGATCGCGGCGATGTCCTGGTCGAGCCAGACGTCGAGGTCGAGAAGGTGCAGTTCGGAGAACGACAGGTTGGCCAGGTACACCTGCCTGTCGCCGCTCATCAGGGCGAGGGCGAGGGGGAGGCCGGCGTAGACGTCGAAGCCGCCGCCCGCGCCCGCGATCAGGACACGCCGGCACGGGTCGAGCGCGGAGAAGATCGCGGGTCGCTGCATGTGGCCTCCCAGGACGGCCGTCACCGTACGCACCAGCAAGCTACACCGCCCGCATACGCGCCGGGTTGGTGCTCGGGTCCCAGGGCCGCGGACGACTCGGCCGCCGCACGGCAGCAGATTCGAACCGGGGAGCCGTTGCCGGTACCCGGCCACTCGCGTATGTATGACGGTGAATGCAGTGCGATGTGGAGGAGAAGTCATGCCCTCGGTGCCGTATCCGTCGAAGCCACGCGTGAGCTCGGCGATGGGGTCTGAACCGTCCGGGGAGCCGGCCGCCGCTGACACTCAGGCGTCGCCCCACGGCGCACCACCGGCGACGAGAGCCACCTCGACGGCACTGCTGCGGTTGTACAACCCGGACTCCGGGGACCACCTCTACACCACCTCAGTCACCGAGCGGGATACCGCGGTCGCCAGGTTCGGCTACACGGACGAGGGCGTCGCGGGCCACGTGTCCGCGACGGCGGCCACGGGCACCACACCGCTGCTGCGGTTGTACAACCCGGACTCCGGGGACCACCTCTACACTGCCTCGGTCACCGAGCGGGACACCGCGGTCGCCAGGTTCGGCTACGTGGACGAGGGCATCGCCTGCCATGTGTTCGCGACGGCCGGGGCGGGCACCGCGCCGCTGCTGCGCGTGTACAACCCGAGCAGCATGGACCATTTCTACACCGCCTCGGCAGCCGAGCGGGACACTGCGGTCGCCAGGCTCGGATACGTGGACGAGGGCGTCGCCTGCCACGTCTACCCGAACTGACCGCGACGTCGACGCCGGCTCCACCACCGGTCCGTCCACCTCGGCGCTACCGCGTGGGCGGTGCCAGTGGCTCGTCGAAGTCGCGGGGAACCGGTGGGGGCTGGTCGTACCAGCAGTCGGAGGCATGGCCGATCGATGCTTCGGAGCCGCCGCAGGACAAGCACAGATCACCGCGGCGTATCGCCTGGAAGATGAGGTCGGCCTCGAACTGGCGTGCCTGGCCCTGGCTGATGCCGCGCTGGTAGTCCACGCTGTCGATGCGGGAAGGGTCGTCGCCCACACATGTGCCGGTGACGTCGACCAGCGCACCGGCCACTTCGACCGGGCAGCCGTGTCGCTGAGCGCGGCCCTGGACCTGCACCAGGGACGCCGGCTACCAGCCCGGCGCGGCAAACGCCCACAACTTCCTCGGCACACTGCACCTGCGGACCGGCGATCACGCGGCGGCGGCGCAGGCCCGCACGCGGCGCTCGCCCTCCACCGGGCGGCCGGGTACGCGCTCGGACAGGCCGAGGTCCACAGCAACCTCGGCGCGGTCCACCTCGCCAGGGGCTCCGTGGCGGCCGCCCGCGCCGCTTTCCAGGAGGCTCTGACGCACGCGCGGAGGCGGCGAAGAGCCCGTTGGAGTCGGCGTTGGCCAGGCGCGGGACGGCGTACTGCCGGATCCTCGACGGCGACAGCGGCGTGACGGTGGAGCTCGCCTCGGTGCTGGCCGCCTTCGACCGGATGGGTCTGCCCGACACCGCCGGGCTGCGGGCGCTCCGCCGGTACCTCACCTCGCGGCTGGAGGCGGAACCGGAGCCGCGGCTTCTGGCCTGGTGGTAGCCGGAGCGGGCTCGGACGGGTTTAGCAGCGGGTTCCACCGTCCCCGCCGTCGGGGCGCATACTGGCGCGGTGCTGCCGCTGACCGCGACGTTCTCCGACGATGCCTATGCCCGGGCCCTCGACTCGTGGACCTTCCTCGACCTGACCGGCAAGACGCCGCTGTTCACCAACCTCTTCGGTGACGTCTTCCTCCAGTCCGCCGACGGCTGCTGGTTCCTCGACACCGTCGAGGGCTCCCTCGGCATGCTCTGGGACCGCCCCGCTGCGCTCGCCGCCGAACTGGGCACCCCGGCAGGCGAGAACCGCTACCTCGCCGGGCCGCTCGCGCAGGCAGCCGCCGACCGCGGCCTGATCCTCGGTCCCGGCCAGGTCTACACGTTCCTTCCGCCGCCCATCTTCACCGGCCGCGTCAGCGTCGGCGCGATCGAGGTCTACGACTTCGTCCTGGCCGTCAACATCACCGGCCAGCTGCATCGGCAGATCCGCGACCTGCCGCCCGGCGCCGACATCGGCGGCGTCGTCCTCGGCTGATCCCGGCCGCGAACGCCCTGCCCGGCGAACCGCCTGCGTAGCCGTGGCCGCGCGTACAGGCGGCCGCCGCGGCGCGCGGGCCTGCGGGCCGACTGCCGACGGCGGCCCGGTTTCCGGCCGGGCCCGCCCTGACGGCGGGCCCGCCGCCGGTCAGCCTCAGTTCTGCCCGGCGGGCTGCCGGGTGGTGGCGTTGATGCGGTTGAAGAAGTTGGTCGTCGCGATCCACAGCACCAGCGCCGCGAGCTCGGACTCGCTGAAGTGCTTGGCCGCGGCCTCCCAGATGTGGTCGGGCACCGGGTCCGGCCGGTCGGCCAGGCGGGTGGCGGCCTCGGCGAGTTCGAGTGCGGCCCGTTCGGCGTCGGTGAAGTAGTCGGTCTCGCGCCAGGCGGCGACGGCGAACAGGCGCTCGTCGGTCTCGCCGGAGGCGCGCATCGACCGGGCGCCGGAGTCGACGCAGGCGCTGCAGCCGTTGATCTGGCTGGCGCGCAGGTGGACCAGCTCCAGTGTCGACTTGGCCAGCCCGGCCGAGTGCGCGGCCTTGTAGAGCAGGTTGATGCCCTTCACGGCCTCGGGGAGCAGAGCTGCGGGGTTGTTCATGCGTGCCTGCACGGCATCCTCCATTAGGATCTTGGGATTCACCGGGCCTGTCACATCGGCCCGATCTCGTTCGTCATCGGTATGACGGGCCGCTTCCAAGAGATGTGACAGATGTGGCCTGCATCACATTTGATGGTGATTCGGGGAGGTAGGAGAGGTATGCGGGATCAGGACGGGCTGGCCGAGCGCTTCGAGCAGGACCGTGGACGGCTGCGCGCGGTGGCGCTGCGCATGCTCGGCTCGTCGGCCGAGGCCGACGACGCCGTGCAGGAGGCCTGGCTGCGGCTGAGCCGGACCGACGTCGCCGAGGTCGGCAACCTCAGCGGCTGGCTGACCACCGTCGTCGGCCGGATCTGCCTGGACATGCTGCGTTCGCGCAGCACCCGGCGCGAGGACTTCCTCGACGACCGGGTGGACGACGGCCTCGCACCCGCAGCCACGGTCGCGGGGACCGATCCCGAGCAGGAGACGCTGCTGGCCGACTCGGTGGGGCTGGCCCTGATGGTCGTGCTGGACACCCTGTCTCCCGCCGAGCGGCTGGCGTTCGTGCTGCACGACATGTTCGCGGTGCCGTTCGACGAGGTGGCGCCCGTCATCGGCAAGTCGCCCGACGCCGCCCGGCAGTTGGCCAGCCGCGCCCGCCGCCGGGTTCAGGGCCAGGCACCCGACGGTGCCGTCGAGGACCAGGCCCGCCGCCGCGAGGTCGTCGAGGCGTTCCTGTCGGCCGCCCGTGAAGGCCGCTTCGAGGCGCTGCTGACCGTGCTCGACCCGGACGTGGTGATGCGTTCCGACGCCGCCGCGGTGCGGCTGGGCTCGGCCGCCGAGATCCACGGCGCGTCGACGCTCGCCGACTACTGGAACGGCAAGGCCCGCGATGCCCGCGTCGCGCTGCTCGACGGCATCGTCGGCGCCGTCTGGGCCCCCCGCGGCAAGGTCCGTGTCGCGCTCTCCTTCACCGTCGCCGACGGCCGGATCACCGGCATCCACCTCACCGCCGACCCGCAGCAGCTCACCGACCTGGACATCGCGATCTTCGACTGAGCCACGCCCGCCTGCCTCGGCGTACGGCGCCGAGGCAGGCGGTCTCCGCGAGCAAGCAGCCATCTATCCTAGGATGGCTTAGGCGATGTGACTTGCCGGACGAGCGCACGTCCTGGGATCGGCGGTATGGGTTGCGGTTGACCCAGTCGGCTCAACGGTCGACGTGCGGCCATCGCCGTATCGGGTCCCGAAGACCGGATCGAGCCCGTGGACGTGACTCGGACCTGCGTCGCTCCGACGGTCACGGACCTATGTGGACGTGCGAAGCCCACAACTGCGGATGCGCCGGGTACGCCGCCCGGACGGCATGGACCGCCGCGTGGACGGCATGCGCCGCGTCGTCGGGTCGGTGCAGGCCCCCGTAGATGTGCCGAGCGAACCGGACGAGCGCACGTCCTGGGATCGGCGGTATGGGTTGCGGTTGACCCAGTCGGCTCAACGGTCGACGTGCGGCCATCGCCGTATCGGGTCCCGAAGACCGGATCGAGCCCGTGGACGTGACTCGGACCTGCGTCGCTCCGACGGTCACGGACCTATGTGGACGTGCGAAGCCCACAACTGCGGATGCGCCGGGTACGCCGCCCGGACGGCATGGACCGCCGCGTGGACGGCATGCGCCGCGTCGTCGGGTCGGTGCAGGCCCCCGTAGATGTGCCGAGCGAAGTCGAGGGCGACGGTGTCGGCGATGGGCCATAACGTACCGACGACGTGGCGGAATCCTGCCAGCTGGAAGGCCGAGGCGATGTGGATGGACTCGTCGGCCAGCTCGACGCCGCCGAAGGCGGTCGTGCACGCCGACAGGTACGCCAGGTGCCCCGTCGGGAGCTGCAGCCCGGACAGCTCCCGCACGGTCAACGGCCCGTCGTGCAGAACCAGATGGCTGTCCGCGGGGTCCTCGCCCGCCGCAGCATGGCATGCGAAGTGCGCGAGATCGGTGCGCGGTAACGCGTCCAGTACGGCATCACGGCTGGCGGCCTCGTTGAACAGCGGGGCAGGGCCGCCTCGGAGCGTCCGGTGCACCAGCCGCCCTTCCTCGACCGCCTTCGTCAGCGGCCGGTGCCCGGGCACCGTGTCGATCCCGACGACGAGCGTCTCTCCGGGCCGGTCGACGCGGGCACGGGCGGCGCGGTGGACGGCGCGAACAGTCGGTGCGTACGAGGAGACGACACGATCCAGCACCGTCCGCCCGGCGGAATCGGGCTGCCGCGGATCGTGGTGGCCTGCGGCGTGCAACGGTAGCGCCGCGAGCGGGCCGGTCGGTATCCACCAGACGCGGCGCGGCGGGTCACCGGGACGTGGCGGAGCGCTCCAGCCCAGGTGGTCGAGGACCGGCTCGGCGATGGTGTCCCACATCCAGGCCAGCACTGCGGACAGGTGCGGCCCGGCCGGCATCGTCGGTGCATGTGCCGCCGACATGAATCGGGCGGCGAAGTCAGCGGCGTCGGCGTACGACAGGCCGGGCAGCGGGATCGTCGTGGCCTTTGTCCGGCTGAGGACGAGGGCGTCGGACCGTCTGCGTGCGACGTTGACGGCCACGACCACGCCGTCGCCGACGGCCTCGCTGAGTTCTGCGATCGTCGGCGGCAGCGCGAACCGCTCGAAGCCCGGCCGCTCGCGGACCTCTGCCAGCAACCGCTGCCAGTCCCGGGCGGCGTCGCGCCGAGTCGGCCGCGTCGCCGCCGCCGGCCGGTCTTCGCGGTCGCTCATGTTGAGAACCACGCGGAGCCGGTCGACCTCGGCGGCCAGCTCCGGATGGGTCTGGTGCAGCTCCGCGGTGTCCGTCCGCGTCTCCAGTGCCTGGCTCAGCAGCACGCCGCGGGCCTGCTCCAGCGCCGACCAGGCAAGGGCTGTGTCGCCGAGTTCCATCGCGGCCGCGGCCGCTTCGGCGGCTGCCCCGCTGACCAGGCCGAGGTGGCGCTGGCGGTCGGCTCGACCAAGACCGTGCTGGACGAGCAGGGGCAACAGTTCCAGCACCTCCTGCCAGGCACCGCCCGCCTCGGGCCAGCCGTCGACTGTCGGCGCGAGCTCCGCCCAGGACCGTCCGCAGCGGACGCGCGACGCCGGCGTCGATCCGCCTGCGCGGGTCCCGGCGCGGAAGGCGCCGACCGCCTCGTCGGCGTCCTGCGCCTTGAGCTCGGGATGGACCTCGGCGGCGATGCGGTCGACCAGTCGGCTGCCGAGGTTGTAGAGGAGGGCGGCTCGCTTCGGGTGATCTTCGCCGAGCGTGCTCGTCGCTTCGCGGCCGAAGCGGATGGCCTCGTCGAGGTCCTCCCGCCGACGGTTCTGCATGAATCGGAAGTCGAAGCAGTTGGCGAGGATGCCGGTGTACATCGGGAGGTTGGGGTCGCTCGCCTCCGTTTCCCCGTGCGCGGCCGCCGTGAGCTGGATGGCCTCGTCGAGGTCAGATCCGGTCCCGGTTCGGCCGTAACGGGCGAGCAGTGTCGCGCCCAGGCTGACCAGGCGCAGCCGATGCCGAGGGTGCGCTGGCGTCGTCGACTCGACGGCGAGCCGCAGAGCCAGGATCGCATCGTCGAGGTCATCGGGGTCGCCCTGGTGTTCAGAGCGCTCGAGCAGGACCGAGCTGAGTACCGATAGGCGTGCCTCGCGCTCTGGATGGTCGCGTGCGGTGAACACCATCGTCTGGTGAGCCGCCCGGACTGCCTCCTCCAGGTCTTCGCTCGCCCCCGTCTGAAGGAAGCGCCGGTCCAGAACGTCGCCCAGGTTGTGCAGGTGGATGGCGTGATCACGGTGGTCGACCGGGGTCAGCTCGGCTGCCGCGCGGGCCGCCGAGACCGCCTCGTCTAGATCAGGCAATCCGCCCCGCTGGTCGTGCCGCATCGCCAATGCGGTGCACAGGTTGGTCAGGTGGCCGGCCCGGCGGAAGTCGCGTGCGCCGACAGCCGCCACCGCCCGCCGGCCGGCTTCCACGGCGGCGTCGATGTCGGCCAGGTCGCCGGTTCGGCCGAAGCGCATGCTCAGGCTGAGGCTCAGGTGCGACAGGTAGGTCGCGCGCTCGGGCGCCAGGGCGACGGCCTCCCTACTGGCCAGCACCGCGGCATCGATGTCAGCGGCGTCGCCGGCCCGTCCGAAGACGTACCTCAAGCAGATCGAGAGGGAGTCCAGGGCGTCGGCCCGCCGCCGGGAGTCGGGGCCCGCCAGCTCGACGGCGCGGTGAGCGGCCGCCAGGCCCGCCTGGCGGTCTTCTGCCAGACCGGTACGCCGGAAGCGCTCGCCCAGCGCGCCCGCGAGAAGGCCGAGGGCGCCCAATTCCGGGGCCGCGCCTGCAGTCGCCTCCCGCAGGACGTCGATGGCCTCGGCCAGCCTGTCGGCGTCGTCGGTTCGCTCGAAAGCCTCGTAGAGGGTCAGACCGAGTTGGAGCAGGTGTTCGTCGGTGCGATCCTCGTCGACCAGCAGCCGCCAGACATGGAGCGATTCATCGACATCATCACCGGCGTGGCCGCCGCCGTACCTCGCCCGCTCCCGCAGGCAGGTACCCAGACCGCGCAGGTAGTCGGCCGCCTTCGGCTCGCCGAGAGCGACCAGCGTCAGCGTCTCGCGGTAGAGGTCCACCGCCTCGGCGATGTCGGCGGGGTCGTGGCTGTCCTCGAACCGACCGTGCAGGATCATTGCCCGGTTCGCCAGCAGGTCGGCCCGCGCCGCGTCGTCGGCGTGGGCCGTCTCGATGATGAGCGCGGTGAGGTCGGCCGCGGTGTCGATGTCCTCCTGATCGTGCGTTTCGGCGAATCGCCGTGCCATTGCCCGGCTCAGGTTCGTCAGGTAGTCGATGATCCGCGGGTCCTCGGCCGAGGCCGCCTGGACGGCACGCTCGGCGGTGTCGACGGCTTCATCCACGTCGGCCGGCTCATGTCGTAGCAGGAATCGCTGCTGGAGGACGCCGCTGAGCCGCACGAGCGGGACCGCCTGGACTGGCCCCGCACCGGAGGTAAGCGCGACCGCCTCCCGGGCTGCCTGCAGGGCCTCCTCCAGGTCGGCGGGGGCGTCGCCTGCTTCGTATCGGAGCTGGAGGGCGTGCACCAGATTGGACAGGAAGCGGGCTCGGACGTCCGGCGTGGCGGCGAGGCCGAGGGAGGCTCGTCCGGCGGCGACAGCTCGGTCGACGGCGTCCCGGTCGCCGGTGCGCTCGAAGAGGCTGCGCGCCGACATGCACAGATTCGCCAGATACTCGCCGCGGTACGGATGGTCCGGTGCGACGGCCGCGACCGTACGCTCGAGCAGGCTTACCGCTCGGGCGACGACCTGCGGGTGCGATGACGTCCGGGGATCCGACATGAGGTCGGCCGCCTCGTTGCTCCAGTCCTCGGGGGCGTCGCCATTCGGCTCGGCCATCGGGGCGACCCAGGCGTACAGGTCGGTGGGGACGTCGTGGGGGCTTGCGGGGAAGATCCGCGCGTACCAGCGTACGGCCGCGCTGCGGTCCGGCTCCGCCTCGTCGGCCGGCAGGAGGCGGTACCGAATCCAGTGGTACATGCCGAGGGTGGAGAACACGTCGCGGTCGTCCGGGCCGGCGGTTCGTGCGAGCTCTGCCGCCTCGACCAGCCCGGCCGGGTCCAGCACGCCCTCGGCGGTGCGGTACGGGGCACTGACCTGGCTGATGCGGAACCTTAGTGCCTGGATGAGCTCGTCCCGATTCACAGAACCCGACCTCCAGCCGGCGCCGGCCGCCAGACCGGACGATCGCCCACGCATCAGTATCACCGCGGCCCGGCGTGAAGGCCATCGACGGACCGCGCGGCCATCGGTGCTCTACCGTCGGCGGCGTCGTGGCGGCATCATGGTGGTCATGCGTCCACTTCGGAAGGTCGGCCGGCAGGCCCTGGTGGTGTCGGTGCTGTGGCGGGTGCTCGGCTGGCTGCTGGTGCTGTTCGTCGTGGCGTGCGCGGTCGGTGGTTGGGGCCTGCCGGACGACGACCCGCTCTTCCGGATCGCGGCGATAGGGTTCGCGGTCTTCTTCGTGTACATCGCCGTCCGGTTCGAGATGCTGCTGCGCTCGGCGGGGCGGGCGCGTCGGGAGGACTGAGGCCGAGTCCCACTGCCGTGATCGTGCTGCGGCGCCGCCGACCCGTCCGTCCGGTCAGGGCTGGGGGCGTCGTCTGTGCCCGGCCTCCAGGAGGCGGATCATCTCGGCGATGCGTTGCGGTCGCTGTTCGGGGCGGCGTTTGGTGGCGTCGATCCAGGTGAGGTAGGCGCGGCGGTAGAACTGGGCCAGGGAGTCGAAGAAGGCGCCAGCGGAAGGGCTGGCGTCGAGGGCGGCGGCGATGTCTTCGGCGAGGTCGCCGCGTTGCGGTCCTTCGGCGGTGATGTCGACGGTCACGGTGTCGCCGGCGCGCAGGCCGCAGTCGCGCAGCCACGCGGGTCCGAGGGTGAATCCGAACCCGCCGCGCGCTTTCTCGATGACGCCGCGGACGCGTACGCCGTTGACGGTGCCCGCGATGTGGTGGCGGGGTTTGGCGCCCCACACGGTGTCCGGGTCGAACGGCACCGGGATGAGCAGACGGCCGTTGGGCGCCGACGCGGCTGTGGTCGTGTACTGCTGTGTCGGCAAGGTTGCACGCCTTCGCTCGGGCGGTGGTGGACCGCGGGTCACCGTGCCACGGTACCGGTCGACATAGGTCCGAAGCCGCAGGCGGCGAGCCGGCCGGTGTCCGTCACCCGGCGGCGGAGATCGCCGCCGCCGCCCGCGCTCCTGCCCACAGACCCAGCCTCGCGTCCGCTCCGGCGGAGTATCGGATGGGTACGCCGGCCGGCGGCTGCTCGTGCCGACAGCCGAGTCAGCGGATCGCTTCGATCATCCGCCGGGGGTGACAGTGCAGGCGGTGCCGTCGGCGGGGCAGAGCCGGGAGTTGCCGCCGACGAGGTGCACGCGCAGGTCGTTTCCGGTCAGGCCGGCGTCGTTGAGCATGCGGCGCAGTGCGAGCGGGTCGAGGTCCGGGGGCAGGCCGACGGCGGTCACGGTGACGACGCCGTTCTTGGCTGCGACCGCGGCGATCTGCCAGTGGGCGTCGGCGGCCCACTGGGCGGCGAGGGGCCGGGTCGAGGCGGCGAGTTGCTCGTCGCGGGCTACGGCGAGGGTGCCGACGGTCAGCGGGACGGCGACGAGCAGGACGAGCCCGGCGACGACGGCGAGGGTCGTCCCGCGCAGGCGCCCGACGTGGTGCCCGGCGGTTCGGGCGGCGGCGCGTACGCGGTAGAGGAGGAAGACCAGGGTGCCGGTGGCGATGATGGCGGCGACGTTGGTGGCGAACAGCAGGGCGGACTGCCCTGCGTCGTGGTAGCGGTGGACCTGGAGCAGCAGTCCGGTGACGGCGAGTGGCGGGACGAGCGAGATGGCGATGGCGACGCCGGGCAGGGCGTCGGAGATGTCGGAGCGGACCAGGGCGAAAGCGCCGACGGTGCCGGTGGCGAGCGCGGCGATGAGATCGATGAGGCGGGGGCTGATGCGGGCCGCGACCTGGCTGTTGCTGGCGAAGTCGTCGGGTGGGGCGGCGATGGCGCCGAGAAGGAATCCGATGGCGACGACTGCGGTGGCGCCGGCCAGGACCAGCAGGGCGCTGTGCAGCAGCGGGCGGCGGTCGACGAGGACCAGGGCGAGGGCGCTGCCGAGGATGGGCGTCATCAGGGGCGCGACGATCATGGCACCGATGACCGTGGCGGTGGAGTCGGCGACGACGCCGGCGGAGGCGATGACCGCGGCGAGGGCGAGCAGCACCCAGAACCGGGTGGAGCTGCGGCTGGTCCAGGAACGTTCGATGAACAGGCTGCCGGTCATGCGTGTGACGGCGTCGGCGTCGACGGACCGCACCACGATCGTTCCTCCAATCCCGACAGAACAGCGTCACCATACGAAGCCGTGTCACTACCGAGGGTAGAGGAGCTGATGAGGCAAGATTGGATAAATATCCGAATTATTCCTTTACGTCGGAGTGTCGCCGTGCCGCGAGTGTCTACCCGGTTCCGCCGTCCCGCCACGGTGCTCGCGGCATTGGTGCTGGCCGCCGCCGGTGTGCTGCTGCCTGCGGTTCCGGCGTTCGCGGCGGTGCTGGGGATCGACAAGTCGACGATCGGCGTACCCGCGGACGGTCTTGAGCCGGGCGGATCCTTCACGTATGCGATCCGGGTGGACTGCACGTCGCTGTCGGAGGACTGCCAGAACGTCACCGTGACCGACACCCTGCCGGCCGAGTTCACGGCGGACATCGTGCCCGGTGCGTTCACCTGGTCGGGCGGCCCCGAGACGGTGCCGCCCGGCGGAACCGTCTTCCCGGGCGTGCCCGCCTACACCTATACCTATGACGCGACGACGGGAGACCTGACCTTCACCGTCGCCTCCGTCCCGGCGGGCACGTCGACCTCGGTGCAGGTCGGCATGACACTGCCGGCCGACACGACGGTGCCCGACGGCACGGTCGTCCCCAACACGGCGACGGTCTCCGCGGACAACGCGCCGCCGGCCAGCGACAGCGTGAACGTCGAGGTCAACGTTCCGGTGGTTCCCGATGTCCGGGCGACGAAGGACTGGGCCGACGGGTCGGCGCTTGCGGGGTCGGGGGAGGCCAGCACGGTCACGCTCGGGATCACGAACGCGTCGGCCGGTGCGGCGGCAGTGACCAGCATGACGCTCACGGACCAGACCAACGGGAACCCGGCGACGGACCCGTGGAACTACTTCGACCTGACCGGCTTCGGCGCGGTCACCTACCCGGCCGGCGCCGACCAGGTGCAGATCCAGTACTGCACCCTGCCGTACCCGCAGGCCTGCGGCGGGTGGACGGCAGGTGCGGTGCAGACCGGATCGCCGATCCAGGCCGACGCCGGGGTGGACCTGGCCGCGGTGACGGGCGTGCGGTTCGTGTTCTCCAGCTCGACCGGCGGCCCGATCCCCAACGACGCCTCCGGCAGCGTCGCGTTCACGCTGAAGCTGCGCGACACCGAACGCGTCGACGGCACCACGCCGATCGAGCCGACCCAGACGCAGACGATCACCGACTCCGCCACGCCGTCGGTCACCAACGCCGGCGGCACCACCGACGGCGACCCGGCCACCGACACCTACCAGATCGTGCCCAACATCGCCTCGATCGACATGTCCAAGAGCTGGTTCGCCGACGCCGACGGCGACTTCCAGCCCGACAACCCGCCCAGCGCCCCGGCGCAGCGCCGCTGGCCGGTGTCGGCGGTCGTGACCGCCACCAACACCTCGCCGTTCCCGGTCGAGACGATGACGGTCCGCGAGCCCTCGACGACCGACCCGGAGAGCGGGCTGACGGTGGTCGACGTGACCCAGATCCGGCTGCGGTTCCCCGACGGCGCCGCCACCGCGCACGTGACGGTCACCTGCGCGGACGGGTCCACAGTGGTCAAGGACATCGCCGCGCCGCCGGCGACCGCGGTGCTCAACCGCCCCGCCGACTTCACCTGCCCGGCCGTCGGCCCGGACGATCCGGGCATGAAGGTCACCTCGATCGAGGTCGTCTACGCCAGCCCGCCCGGCACCGCCGCGATCGACACCAACGCCACCGCCGGGCTGGACTTCCACGGCACCCTCGACAACAACGCCGTCCCGGGGAACTCGCCCTACAACAACTGCGCCGACGCCACCGCCGTCAACACCGGCAACGGCTCCACCTCGGCCACCGCGAGCGCCTGCGGCCTGCTGACCGTCACCGCGGGAACCGGACCGTCCGGTCCCGGCACCAAGACCGTCAGCCAGCAGGAACTGCCCGAGGACACCCCGATCGACTACACGATCACCTTCCACAACGACGGCGGCGACCTCAACGACTTCGCCCTGGTCGACCCGCCGAACGTGGAGGACCTCACCGAGGACACCCAGCCGTTCGCGACCGCGCGGATCAACTCGATCACCGGGTCCTGTCCGACCAGCCCCGCCGACATCGTCCTGCTCATCCCCGATACGCCCAACCCGGCGCGGCAGGTGCCCTACGCCACGGCCACCGCCGCCGACCTCGACGCCGCCCGGGGCTTCTTCGTCCGAGCCGACCCGCTGCCCGCCGGCGCGGACTGCAACCTCCAGATCGAGGTCGAGCGCCGACCCGGCATCACCGACAGCGTCACCATCACCAACTGCTACCTGGTCCTCGCCGGTGGCGGCCCGGCGATCAACGGCAGCATCCAGGACTCCACCGACTGCGCGCCCGCCGTGGTCACCAGCCCGCCGCGCAGCGCCGCCAGCCTGCAGAAGTTCATCGAACCCGCCGACGTGCCCCGACCGACGCCGGGCCTCGACCCGCCTGCGGCCGCGGTCAAGCTGCGCGTCGCCAACACCGGCAACACCCACCTGAAATCGCTGACGGTCACCGACTCCGACGACGACGGCGCCGGCTCCGACTTCTTCCGCTCCTTCGACTACGTCGCCATGCAGGGGGTGTCGTTCCCGCCCGGCGCCGACCTGGTCCAGTTCGACGCGTGCACCACCGGCTGCGCCGCCGGAACCTGGATCGCGGGCACGCCGACCGCCGCGAACCCGCCGCCGCTGCCCGGTGGCGCGTCCCCCGCCGACGTGCGGGGGATCCGGGTCACGTTCACCTCGTCGGACCCCGCCCACGGCGGTTTCAACCTGACACCGGGGGAGAACTTCCCGACCACCGGGCCCTGCGTCCAGGCCTCGGTGTGCTTCACGGTCACGCCGCGGGCGACCGACCGCGAGACCGGCGAGCCGGTCCTGGGCACCTACACCGACACCGCTGACGGCCACGGGCAGGCCAACTCCACCATCGGCGGCGACTTCGACATCCCCGCCGTCACCGCCGACCTGACAGTGACCGAGGGCCGGCCCGCCATCGACGTCGACAAGGCGGTCGTCGGCCAGGCCAGCATCGCGCCGGGCCAGACCGGGATCTTCGACCTCACCGTCACCAGCACCGGCACCGCCGCGCTGCCGGACCTGGAGGTCTCCGACCCGATACCGGCCGAGCTGGAGTTCGACGAGACCGGCGTGAACGGCCAGCCCTACGCCATCCAGCGCCTCGACGTCCCCGCCGGTACCACGCCGCCCGGACCGGAGCAGTTCACCCCGCAACGCGACGCCGACGGCCGGGTCACCCGGCTGGTCTGGAAGTTCCCCGGCCTGTTCGCACCCACGAGTGTCCTGGTCATCCGCATCGGCATGCGCATGGCCCCCGGCACCGCCGCGGGGACGACCGCCACCAACACCATGGGTGCCGGATCGTCGAGCACCAACCAGTTCGACTGCAGCGGCAGCCCGCCCGACGGCACCGTCACCGGCGACCCGTTCCTGCCCGGCCGCAACTGCACCTCCCCGGCGAGCCTGACCACCACCGCCGGTGCCTCCTTCAGCGCGAGCAAATGGTCGGCGGGCAACCCCGACCTCGGCCTCTACGACAACGTACGGGCGAAGTTCACCCCTCTCGACGACCCGCTCTGCCCCCACCTGACCCGCGCCGGCGTCGTCTTCACCCGCTACCCGTGCATCCCGCTGGTCTACCCGGGGCAGAACTTCACCTTCCTGGCCCGCATGACCAACAACGGCACCTTCGCCGCCCTCGACGCCCGCGTCGTCGACGTGCTGCCCGCACCCGGCGACACCGGCGTCATCGACCCCAGCGACCGGGGCACGATGTGGGACGTCCCGCCGCAGCTCGTCGCCCCGCCGACCGTCACACCCACGCCGGGCAGCACCATCGACACCCAGCTCACCTACTCCACCGCCAGCCCGCCCTGCACCGACGACCTGTCCCCGCCCGCCGCCTGCCCCGCAGGCGCGTGGGTGCCGGGCTTCGACCCGGCCGCGACCGGCGTGCAGGCCTACGCGCAGTTCCCCGCACCGGGCCTCGCACCCGGGGCGGCCTTCGACCTCACCTGGCAGATGACCTCGCCCACCGACCTCGACCAGCCGGTCAGCCCGTCGATCGCCTGGAACTCCTTCGGCCACACCGAGCTCATCGACACCCCCGGGACACCCCGGCAGCTCGGCGCGGTCGAACCTCAGAAGGCCGGCATCGGCCTCGTCTTCGGCGGCGTACGCATCATCAAGACCGTGACCGCAGAACCCGGCGCGACGGTGCCGACCGGCTCGTACGAGCTCGCCTACACCTGCACCGTCACACCCGACACCGGTGACCCGGTCCAGGTGCGCACCGGCACCGCGGAGTTCGGACCGGACCAGCCGTGGGAACTCGACGGGGTGCCGGCCCACGCGACCTGCGTCATCTACGAGACCGACCCGCGCGGCGGCGCCACCGACCACCCCGAGAGCGACCCGCTGACGATCATCATTCCCTGGGACGCCACCGCGGCACCGGCCACCGCCGCCGTCACCAACACCTTCGTCGCGCCGCCCCCGCCGCCCCCGCCCGTGCCGAGCCCCACGGCAGACGGCGGCGAACTGCCCCGGACCGGGGCGTCGCTGCTGCCGATCACCGCCACCGGGGTGGCGGCCGTCCTGTCCGGACTGGTCCTGCTGGCGGGCACGGCTGTTCGCCGGCGCAGGCCGCGGTAAAGGGGTGGTCCATGCGCATGCCCCACACCCGAGCGGGGGCGGAGGTCGACGCCGCGCGGCATCGGAGCGGGCTGTGTCCGGCGCTGCGGCACGGACCCGTAACCTCTGAGCAGTAGGTCGACGTGAGGAGGCGCGGTGCGGATCGTGTCGCTGCTGCCCGCCGCTACGGACATCGTCGCCGCGCTCGGCGCCCTGCCGCAGCTGGTCGGCCGCACCCACGAGTGCGACTGGCCGCCCGGGCAGGTCGAGAGCATCCCGGTGGTGACCGCGACCACCCTGCCCGACGGCCTGAGCAGCCGCGAGATCTCCGCCGCCGTCACCGGCGCACCGCACCGCGGCTCGTCGATCTACCACCTCGACCACGCCGCGCTGGACGCGCTGCGGCCGGACCTGATCCTGACCCAGGACCTGTGCGACGTGTGCGCGGTGTCCTACCGGTCGGTCAACGACGCGGTCCGGGTCATGGAGCTCGACTCCACGGTGATGTCGCTGCAGCCGGCGACGATCGACGCCGTGCTGCAGACCATCCGCACCGTCGGCGACGCGATCGGTGCCGGGCGGCAAGCGGACCGGGTGATCGCCGACGCCCGTACCCGGCTGGCGGCCCTGCCCGGACCTCGGCCGGACGGACCGGCGGTGCTGTTCATCGAGTGGCTCGACCCGCTGATGCCCGGCGGGCACTGGGTGCCCGAGCAGATCGCCGCCGCCGGCGGCACGTCCCTGCTCACCACCGCCGGACAGCACAGCAGCCCGCACCTGTGGGAGGCCGCGGCGGCCCTGCGTCCCGAGGTGGTGGTTCTCGGACCGTGCGGCTTCCCGCCGGAGCGCACCCGCGCTGAACTGCCTCTCCTGGCGGGCCTGCCCGGCTGGGCTGACCTGCCCGCCGTGCGGTCGGGTCAGGTGTGGATCGTGGACGGCCCGGCCTACTTCAACCGGCCCGGGCCGCGCATAGTCGATGGGGCGGAGATCCTGGCGGCGATCCTGAACGGGCGGCCGCTGCCCGGCACCGCGTGGCGGGTGGATGTATCGGGCATGTCCGGGTGACCGCGGCAAAGCCGGTCGCGGCCCACCGGCCTGCGGGACGGCCGAGCGGCGGCTGATCCCGGACCGTATGCGGCCCTGACCCGCCGCAGCCGGCGTTCACCCGCAGCCGTGCGGGTCCCCGGCCGGCCTGGGGGGAAGCGCGGCCGGCTGCGTCGGGACGAGGATGTCGACGGAGGCCACGGCGAGCAGCCGCATGGTCTCCGCCTCCCGCAGGACGACCTCGACGGTCTCCCGCTCCGGCTGGACCTGCGACCGCCACAGGCGCGCGGCGATGTGGATCGACTGGTGATGATCGAGGTTGCCGAAGTAGCACAGGCGCGTGTCGAGGACTCTGCGCCGCTGGTAGTCGGAGGGCCGGCGGCCGATCTCGGACCAGGCGGCGAGGACCGCGCCGTCGAGGTAGGCGAAGAAGGACGCGAAGTAGACCAGGCCGGCGCCGTTGATGTCGCGGGTGATGTCGACGGGGCGGACCTGGTGGATGTCGGGAAGGACCAGGTCGTATCCGGCGAGGCTGTTGGCGTGGAACGAGCAGTCCTTGCGGGCGGCGGTGCAGGCGGCCTGCGGGGAGTGCCGGCGTGGCAGCAGCGGCAGCTGGGTGTACCGGAAATCGGGCGGGCTCGACAGGACGAGGCCTTCGTTGCTGTCGGCGCCGGCGCGGCTGACCCATCGGTTCATGGTCTCGACGTACAGGCATCCCGGGTCCGGCGCTTCGTAGAATTCGCGCAGGGTCAGCGCCGCCGGTTCGCCGGCGGGGTTGACGGCGATGCGGTGCAGCGTGAGAACGGCTTCGCTGCCGAAACCGAAAGACGTCGACGCCACGTCCAGCACGTCGCCGAAGGCGAGCACCTGGACGTTGGCCAGGCGGCTGCCGCGGACCCGGTAGTAGAAGAAGGACAGGTAGGTGGGGCGGCCGTCTGGTCCCTGGGCGCGCAGGACGTCGACGGCGCAGAGGTCGGCGACGGTCTCCCACGTCCAGTCGCCCACTCTGGCGTAGAACATGTTGTTGTCCCCGCACATGCTCGGCGTCACCCGCACGGTCCGCGAAACGGTCGGCAGGGCGTCCGCGGTCACGGAGTCCGGCCCGGCACGACGGTGGCGAGGTAGTCGGCGAGCCTGTCCAGCGTCGGGTACCTGTCGACGATGTGGCGTCGCTCGGACAGCCCGTAGGCCATGTTGAGGCTGTGGACGAAGGCAATCTCCAGGACCGAGTCGAGGCCCAGGTCCTCGAAGCTCTCGTCGCCCGCGATCTCCTGCGGTGCGATTCCCAGCACCTGCGCCAGTTCCGTTCTGAGGTGTTCACGCAATGCTCTCGTCTCCTTGCTCAGCGGATTCGTTCCACCGGACGCTCTCGGCGACCAGCACGACCTCGGAGCCCGCGGCGAGCGCGTAGTCGCCGCCGCTGCCGCAGAGGGTGAGCAGCCGGTCTGCGGCGAGGCAGCCGGGGCGGGCGGCCAGGCGGGAGATGAGCCACCGCCCGCGGTCGCGCGGGCCGGTCCGGGCGGCGGCCAGCAGCGCGTCGAGACCGGGGTGCGGCAGGCACATCCGCGGTGCGTGGCCGCTGTCCCACAGTTCGGCGTCGTGATGGCGCGCCACCGCTTGGGCGGCTGTCGCGTTCGCGGGCCGCGGCAGGTCGGGTGGTGCCGAGGCGTACCGCAGTACGCACGACAGCGCGGCGCGCCCGTCCTCGCCCCGGGCCACGACACGGACGTTCCAGCAGTCGCCGGACCCGCGGTCGCGCTCCTCCCACCGCCCGGTGGCGTGGAAGGTCAGGCGGAGATCGCGGCCGGGTCCGAGTCCGAGCGCTCCGGGGTCGCAGGAGATCTCCGTGATGTCGAGCAGGTGCTGGCGTGGACGGCCCTCCGGCGGCAGCCAGTCGCCGGCTCCGAGCGCGTACTCCAGCATGACCGGCAGGGAGACCTCGGACTGCCCGGCGGTCGGTTCCTGATCATGTGAGAAGCGGTGTTCGAAGGCGAGGCGTCGATGGGAGGAGAACTCGCGGACCTGGCCGGCCATCGCCAGCAGGTCGCGCAGACGGCGGGTATCGCGGTGGTCGGGGGGCCAGGGAAGGGCGGCGAGCCAGCCCGGCGGGGCCACGACGCCGAACCTGCCGTAGTAGACCGACTCCGTCGCCCGCGGGGGCTGCGCCCCGCCGGCGGGGTGCGCGCGCGCTGCCAGTGCGGCGAGCTCGGCCGTCCAGCGTCGGATGCCCTCGGCGGGATCGATGGTCGAGCCGTACTGGGCGGCGCCGATGTAGTTGACGATGTTGCCGGTGCGTTCCCAGGTGTTCCAGCAGACGGTGTGCACCGGGAGCCGGTACCGGCGGGCGGCCCAGGCCCCGAGCTGGCCGAGCGCCTCGTTGGCCGCGGCGTACGCCGCCTGGCCGACCATGCCGCCCACCTTCGCCGACATCGAGCTGACGTTGCACAGCATCCGCAGCGACGGCCGGCCGTCCGGACCGTCGCGGAAGGCCGCCAGCAGATGCGCCAGGCCCGTCACCTTCACGGCCACCGTGCGCCGGACCTCGTCGGGGGTGTAGGCGGACAAGCGGGCCCCGCGGTAGACGCCGGCGTTGTGCACCAGCACGGTCGGCGAGGTGGTGAGGGCTTGGGCGAGGTCGGCGACCTGCCGCGGGTCGGTGATGTCGCAGGCGTGGTACCGCAGGTCGAGGCCGGCGGCGGCGGCTTCGGCCAGGTTCGCCCGCAGCGCGCGGACCTCCTCGGCTCGCGCCGCCTCGGTCAGCGCGTCCTTGACGGCGCCGGCGGCGGCGCCGTCGCGGAGGTGTTGCGCGCGCCAGGCGAGGAACTGCTCGGCGGTCATCGACAGCCACGGCGGTGCGTCCGGCCCGGCGGGCAGGCGCTGGCGTCCGGTGACGACGACCTTCGCTCCGGTACGGGCGAGGGCTGTGGCCAGTCTCCAGCCGATGCCGCGCCCGCCGCCGGAGATGAGGACGCAGTCGCCGGGCCCGATTCCCGGGCCGTCCACGGGCGGCGGGAGCGGGTGGCGGCGCAGCGGGAAGCGGTAGCGCCGCCGGTGCCGGTACCCGACCTCCTGATCGTCCCACTGCCCGGCTTCGGCGAGCAGCGTCTGGGTGACGAACGCGTCGTCGTGCGTGTCGAGGTCGATGACCTTCGAAGCGGCCGCGGGCAGCTCCATCGGCACGGTCTTCGCCAGCCCGCTCCAGGCTCCGGCCAGCGGCTGGCGCGTGCCGGACCGTCCTTCGCCGCTGCGGCCGAGCATGCCGTCCCTGCAGGTGACGACGAGGTAGCAGCGGCGGTGGAAGTCCGTCTCCGCGGCCCAGGCGGGGTAGACGAGCTGCAGTGCCGAGGTGGTCAGCTCCAGGGCCCTTTCCCATGACGGGTCGCCGAGGGTGTAGTCGGCGAGGCCGGTCAGGTTCAGATCGATGATCGCGTCCCATGCCGCGGCGGTGGCGGCGACGCCGTCGAGCTGTCGGACGGTCGCGGCCGTCGTCACCGCCACCCCCGCTTCGGTGAGCCGTCGCCCGACCTTCGCCAGCAGCGGCGGGTGCGCCCCGATGAGCAGGACCGCCCTGCCTGGCAGGTACTCGCCGGCCGTCGGCGGCAGCGCGGCCGGCTCGGCGAAGACGGCGAACCGGTCCACCGGCCGCGTGTAGTCGGCGGTCGCGTAGCAGACCAGGTGCGCGCGCACGGCCGGCTCGTCCTCGGGCCCGCCGGTCGGCTGCTGCGCGGACGGGGCGTCGTCGGCGGGGTCGGGTTCGGCTTCGCGGAACTGCCCGGTGCTCTGGTGGACGTATCCGATGATCTCGGCGGTCAGGCCGCTGATGCGGGCCGCCAGCCGGCCGTCGTCGCCGACGACCGCCGACCACGGGACGCGGATCCGGTTGCGGTCGCGCCGGGCGGGCTCCGAGAGGAGCGTCAGCTCGGTACGCGCGTCGGCGAGCCGTCCGTCGGTGGCGCCGCCGTAGAAGTCGACGCGCGCGATCCGCAGCGGGACGGCCACGGTGCTCCAACCGTCCTCGTCGCCGGCGATGGAGATCTGGGCGGCGGCATCGCACGCGATCGCCGGGGTCCGGCCGTCGTGGAACCACCGGGCGGTGCGGTCGGCGTCCAGGCGCATGGCCGCGGTGTTGCCGTGGGGGCCGACGTCCACCTGCGCGGCGGCCCCGAACACCCCGTCGAGGCGGGCGAACGGGCTGTCGATCTGGTACGGGTTGCGTACCTGGCGGCCGCCGCGCGGGCGGTGGCCGGCCGGCAGCCGCGACGGGTGGCGGGGCCGGTCGCGCAGCAGGACGCGCAGCCGGGCGTGGAGGCGGTCCCGGCCGAGCACCGTCCCGTTGGGCGTGATCAGATCGGTGGTGACCGTCACGAGCACTTCGGACTCGCCGTGCGGGGACGGGTCGTGGCGCAGCAGCTCGGCCGTGATCTTCTTCCGCTGGGGCCCGCCGCCGTCGTAGAGCCGCAGGAACCGTGCCAGGACCAGGTCCTCGACCGCGACCGGAACCCGCGCGGCCACCAGGCGGCAGGCCGCCTGCGCGCCGATCTCCAGGTACATCAGGCCCGGCAGCGTCGGGTGCCCGTTGATGGTGTGGTCGTGGAGGTAGCCGTCGCGGTCGCCGCTGAACTCGCGGTAGGCCACCAGCCGTGTCTCGGTGACCTCCGCCGGTTCGTCCAGGAAGAAGCCGTCCGGCTGCCTCGCCCACAGGTCCGCGATCCGCGGGCGGTACCGCGACATCGCCTGGGTCTCGCCGCCGCCGACCAGCACCGGCGACACCGCGGCGGGGTCCTGCGCGAGTTCGGCGAACAGGTGCCGCAGCCCTTCGGCGGTAAGCATGGGCGTCAGATCGCCGTTGCCCGCCAGCGTCGCCGCCACGGTCGGGTCCGCCCCGATGCCGGCCTCGCTCCACAGGCCCCAGCCGATGCTGGTTTCGCGTCCGCCGCCGTGATGGTGCGCGTGGGCGCCGGCGGTGAGCAGGAAGTCGTTCGCCGAACTGTACGCCGTCTCGCCCGGCAGGCCGTACACCGCGGAGATCGAACTGGTGTTGATCCAGCGCCGCACCTGCGGACCGAAGGCGTTCTTGAGGTGGCGGTAGGCGGCGACCTTGATGTCCCTGGTGGTGCGGAAGCCCTCGATGCCGGCGCCGGACAGCTCGGCGGGGCGGAAGACGCCGGCGACGTTGAGCAGCAGGTCGACCGAGCCGCCCGCAGCCCGCAGGATCCGTTCGGCGGCGGCCTGGACCGCCGCGCCGTCGGTCACGTCGCAGACGTGGTAGTGCACCCGGTCGTGGCCGCACAGCTCCCGCAGCGCCAGCATGTCCGCGTGGACCCGCCGCGCCTGCGCCAGCCGGTTCATGTCGGCGTTGAGCTCGGCGACCGTCCGCCCGGGCCCGGCCTGGCGCAGGTGGGCGGTGCGCCGCAGCCGGAACGCCTCCGGCGGCTCGGTGAGCGCCGCGGGATCGTAGGCCGACAGGTCGTTGGATCCGATGACGTGGATCTGCGGGCGGTGCCGCTCGGCGATGCCCCGCAGCATCGCCATGCCGATGCCCCGGCTGGCACCGGCACCGACCACCACCGACGACTCCGACAGTCCGTCCTGCGGCCCCGGATGCGCGGGGCTGAGCAGCAGCGACGGGATCCGCCGCTGGTCGCCGGCGTACATCACGGCGGGCAGGACCCGGTCGCGGCCGGACTCGTGCCGCAGCTGCGCGAGCGCCGTGGGCAGGTCGGCCGCGCTGGTCAGCAGGGCGATACAGCCGATGCCGGGACGGGTGTCCGACGCCGTGACCGACGGCTCGACCTCCAGCGCCTTGACGAATCCGGTGAACAGGCCCGCGTAGGGGTGTGGCACGCCGTGGCGGTCGGCTCCCCGCAGGGCCAGCACGTGGAAGGTGCCGCCGTCGGCCAGTGCCGCCGCGGCGCCCTGGGCGGCCGGCAGCATCGCGTCGTGGACGGCGAGGACGCCGGCGGGACCCTCGGCGAGCCAGCTGCCGGCATCGCCGAGGTCGACCACCGCGCGTACGTGCCGGTAGCCGAGGCCGGTCAGTACGTTGCGCAGGTCGGTCTGCTCGGCGGTGACGGGTCGCCCGTTGAGCGTCCAGCCGCCGGTGCCCGCGATGAGCAGCCCGGTGTCTTCCCGCAGGGGCAGGGCCGCGGCGTCGATGCCGGCCCCCAGCACGACCAGGGTGCCCGGTGCGGCGAACTCCGTACCCTCGCCGCCGTCGGCACCCGGGGCGGGGACGTAGCGGTAGAGGTGCCGCCGCATGGCGTCGGGGTCCTTCGCCGCCGGCGGTGCGGGGCCGGGCTCCGGCGGGGCGGGTGCTGTGCGGGTCATCCGCAGCAGCGAGTACGGCTGGGTGGCGCTGGCGCGGCGGCGGATCTCCAGGCTGCTCTGCTGCCCGGAGAGCAGCGCCATGATCTCGTGCGCGCCCTCGGCGGCGAGCAGGTGCCGGTCGGACCGCGGCTCTGGCTTCTCGGGCGTGGACGTCATGCGGGCACCTGCGCCGTGGCTGCGGGATCCAGGCCGCTGGCTTCCAGGTAGGCCAGGATGGGCAGCCCGGCGTGCCGGGCGGTGGACCTGCGCGTGACGGCGAACAGGAAGGCGCCTTCGCCGATCCGGGCGGCGTGCGCCCCGCTGAGCAGGGGCCGCACCGACGCCGTCCAGCCCGGCAGGGTGTTAGAGCTGACGCCGAGCACCAGGGCCAGCTCCAGCCGACCGGTATGCAGGAAGACGGCCGCGGCGTCGAACGCCTTCAGCAGCGCCGCCTCCCCGCCCTCGATGGCGAGGTTGGGCCCCCGCAGGTCGAAGTAGTTGGTGATCCGCGCCGCGATGAGATTCGGCATCGCCCCGGGGTAGGTGTAGGGGTTGGTGACCGGCGAGGTGTCGTCGAGGTGCCGTCGCAGGCCGGTCAGGAAATCGCGCAGGTGCGGTTGCGCCGCGGCCAGCGGCTGCAGTGCCTCGGCGATGTCGTCGAAGTGGATCCGCAGGGAAGCCGCCTGCATCATCCGCGTCGGGCCGAACACGGCGGCGAACACGCCCACCGCACCTGGCCGCAGGCGGCAGAGCCGCTTGACCACGTCGGGCAGCCGGTGCATGCAGTCGACGGCCATGAGCTGGCTTCGATCGATGTTGCGGGCCATCGACGGCGGCACCAGCAGCTGGTGCCGCGACGGCAACGGGTAGTGGACGCCGAAGCCAAGGCCGCTCTGCGGTCCCGGCTCGATCGACGACCGCGCGACGACGACGATCGGATCGTCCGGGGCCGTCCGGGGCGGCGGGTCGTCCCGGCCGTAGCGGTGGCCCGGTTCGTAGGAGCACACCACGAGGGCGGCGTTGGTCCCGCCGAACCCGAACGCGGTCACCACCCCTGCGCGCGGCCTCGAACCGGGCGCGGTCGGCCAGTCCTGCTCCCGCAGCAGGATCCTGAGCCGGCCGGCTGCCGCCCGGACCTGCGGTGGCACCTCGACGAACCGGTGCTGGCGGGGGATCCGGGCATGGCGCAGGCACAGCAGAAGGTGGATCAGCGAGACCGTCCCGGCCGCCCATCCGGTGTGGCCGACGACGTTCTTGTTGGCGGCCACGATCACCCGGTCGCCGTCGTCGCGTCCGAACACCTCGGCGATGGAGACGAGTTCGACGCCGTCGCCGGCGCGGGTACCGGTGGCGTGCGCGATCACCACGTCGATCGCCGTGGGGCCGACGCCCGCATCGCGCAGCGCAGCCTCGAACGCGGCGGTCTGCCCGGATGAGGAGGGAGCGTTGATGCCCTTGCCCTTGCCGTCGGAGGACAACCCGACCCCGCTGACCACACCGAGGATCCGGTCGCCGTCGGCCACCGCGCGGGCCAGGGGTTTGAGGACGACCAGCGAGGCCCCGTCGGCGAACAGGGTTCCGTCGGCGTCGGCATCCAGAGCGCGGACCGTGCCGTTGTGCGTCAACCCGTCGAGCTGGGCGAACAGCACCGCGCTGGTGACCTGCTCGGTGTGGGCGCCGCCGCAGACCGCCATCTCGGCACGGCCTGACCGGATCTCCCAGATGCCGCGGTCCACGGCGTACAGCGCTGACGAGCACGCCGTGTCGACCACGTGAACGGGTGTCCCGGGCGGGAGGAGCCCCGAGCAGGCGCTGTCGGCGATGCTCTGGGGCAGGCAGCCTTCCAGCGGCCCGCGGGCCAGGGGGAACCGGTCCAACAGGGCCTCGAGGGCCGCCGCGCGCTGCTCCGCGTCCAGGGCGGTGGCGTCCAGGCCGTCGCGAACCGCTGCGACGAGCTGGTGTTCGATCAGGCGCTGGCTGCCGTCGGCGGTCAGCCCGACGCAGAACGCGAACCGGTCGCCGGGCAGCCGGGCCACACCGTCGAGTGCCTGATACAGGCAGTGGCGCAGCCACAGCGCGTTGAAGTCCAGGTCGCGCATCCGGTCGGCGCCTTCGGCCGCCAGCCGCGGGTGGGGTTGGAAGTCCGCGATCATGCCGATGCGCGGCTGGTATCCCTTGTCCGCCACGTTGACCCGCCCCGGGGCGAAGGCGTTGGTCCGCCAGCGGCCGGCGGGCGCCTCGACGAACAGGTCGGGCCCGTCGCGCAGGACCTCCCAGAACTGCTCCGGCGAGTTCGCGCCCGGCACCGCCAGGCCCATACCCACGATGGCGATGGGATCATCCGCCATGGCCGGCACCCGCATCGTCTGCCGAGAGCTTCACCAGCACGAAGTCCGTGATCGTGCTCAGGTTCGGGTAGTCGGCGGTGCGGAATCCCGCCGGCGGGGCACCGAGGTCGAACACGGCCCGCACCTTGGCCAGCAGCTGGACCTGGCGCATCGAGTCCACCCCGAGCTCCCCCTCCAGCGACGAGGACTCCTCCAGCACCTCGACGGGGTACTCCAGCTCGTCGGCGTACAGCTCCTGCAGCTGCCGCAGCAGCTCTGCCCGGACCGGCACACCGGTACCGTCCTGCGCCGGCGCGGTTTCCTGCTGTGCGGGCGCGGCCTCCTGTTGCGCGGTTGCCTGCTGTGCGGGCGCGGCCTCCTGTTGCGCGGTTGCCTGCTGTGCGGGCGCGGCCTCCCGCTGCGCGGGCGCCACCGGTACGGGCACCGCGGGGGTCGGCGGGGCCGACCTGGTCGGCCGGGCTCGCGCCTCGTCGAATACGCCGGAGGTGACGGCCAGCGGGTAGTCCCGGCGGATCAACCCGGTCAGAATCCGGCCGGCCCCGACCTCGGTGAAGATCCGGGCACCGCCGTCCCACAGGCCCGCGACGGCGTCGCGGAAGCCCACGGGGTGCACCAGGTGCCTGCCCAGCAGGTCCGCGAAGTCGTCGTGGTCGCGGTAGAACCGGCCGAGGATGGGGGAGTAGACCGGCAGGGCCGGCCGCCCGGCCGGATAGGACGCCGCTCTGGCGGCGAGCTCGCGCGCGGCACCCGCCAGAGCGGGATGGTGGAACCCGTACGGCGAGGCGACGGGGGTCGCGGCGATGCCGAGGAGATCGGCTATCCCGCGGATCCGGTGCAGTGACTCCGCCGGCCCGGACACCACGCACTGCGTTGTGGAGTTGTCCACCGCCAGCGCCAGGACTCCGTCCTCGAACAGGTCGACGATCTTCCGTGCCGACCGCGCCGGACAGGCCAGGGCCAGCAACCCGCCCTGCGGTGCGTGCTCGCGCAACGCCCCGACCCGGTCGCAGACGATCGACGCCCCGTCTTCGATGCTCCACACGCCCGCACTGACCAGGGCCGCGATCTCACCCAGGCTGTGGCCCAGCAGCACCGAGAAGTCCGTCCCCGAACCGCGCGCCCGCCGGAAGGCGATCACCGAGGTACTCATGATCGCCAGCTGCAGATACTCCGGCTCCTCCCGCAGGAGGGTCTCCAGACTGGGCGGATCCTGCGCGAAGACCACCGCGGTCGCCGTGCTTCCCAGGCGCCGCTCGGCGACCGCGTCCACCACGCTGTAGACCTCTGCCACCTCGGGTACGCCCTCGGTCCACTGCTGCTTGAGCAGCCCCGGGACGTAGGCGCCCTGACCGGGGAAGAGTCCGACGACATGATCTGGAAAGTTCATCAAAGCTCCGATCTGCCGACACGGCCGTCCGCTGCCCGCCGTGTGCGAGGAGCATGGTGAATGCGGCTGTGTCCTGGTTGTTGGCTGATGCGCAACAAGGGGAGCCGCGGTGCGGGCGGCGTGGCGATCGACGGGGAGACCGGCGACCGGGGGGCGGACGGGGAAGGGCCGCGGCGGGGTCGTCGAGCCGGTAGATCACTTCATGGTTCGGTGGTGCTCTCGTCACCTCGCTTCCGCCGCAAAGGCGTCGACATCCGCTGGCGCGGCACGGCTGACAGGGCTGAACTGCTGCGAGTGTGGAACGCTCACGGCCGCAGCAACAAGCTCCCGTTCCATGTGCTGGAACATCCCGACGCGGCAACCTACGAGGGAGTGACTGCGAAGGACCCGGCCGCGTGCTGCCGCGCCCGACCCGGACGGGATCACGCTGCCGTCGCCGTACCGGCGAACGAGGTTTCCGGCCGGCGGAACACCGGCTTGCCGTCTGAACTGCGGAATTTCAGACTTACGGGGCCTCGTCCGCCCGAGCCGGTTCTCGTCAGGCGGGTCGCCGAGGCCGACCGCCGCTTGCCGCGCCCTGTCGTGGGCAATCGGTTCGCCTTCCTCGCATAAGGAGAAGCAATGAGACTGAGTGTTCCTCGGTTGACCACCGCAGCAGGTGTCGCAGCGCTCGTTGCCGCGTTCCTGATCCCGGCGCAGCCCGCCGCGGCTGATCCGCCGGGCGTGCTGGCCGCGTACGCCGCATCGCTGGCCATGCCCGAAGCGTCGCCGCCGGGTGCCAACGACTGGAGCTGTGTGCCGTCGGCGGCGCATCCTCGCCCCGTCGTCCTGATCCACGGCACGGCCGAGAACGCCTACGCCAACTGGCAGGCGCTGTCGCCGAAGCTCAAGCTGGCCGGATACTGCGTGTTCGCGGTCAACTTCGGCGCCACCACCGGAAACGCGGTGAAGGGCATGGGGGACATACCCACCTCGGCCGCCGCGCTCGGCGCCTTCGTCGACCAGGTCCGCACCAGCACCGGCGCGGCGAAGGTGGACCTCGTCGGACACTCGCAGGGCGGCGGCATCATGCCCCGCTGGTACCTCAAGTTCAACGGCGGCGCTGCGAAGGTCAACCGGCTCGTCGGCATCTCGCCGTCCAACCACGGCACCAACGTTCTCGGCCTCACCTACGTGCTGTCAGCCCTGCAACTCATGAACCCGCTCGGGACCTTCACCGGACCGGCCCTGGCGCAGCAGGCGGCGGGCTCCGACACCAACGCCATCCTGGACTCCGGCGGCGACACCGTGGCCGGCGTCGCCTACACCACGATCGTCAGCCAGTACGACGAAGTGGTCACCCCCTACCAGAACCAGTACCTCAGCGGGCCCTCGGTGACCAACATCCTCCTGCAGAACCTGTGCGCCCTGGATCTCGTCGACCACCTCGGTTCGGCCTACGACCCCATCGCCATCCGCCTCGTCCTCAACGCCCTCGACCCCTCGACCGCAGTGGCGCCGGTCTGCCAACTCGTCCTCCCCGTGCTCTCCTGACGGCGAGAACGCACGACAATGTCACCTGGCGGACGTGCGGGCGGAGGCGGTACGAGCCGACCGCGGCGAACCCGGCTAGTCCCACGCCGATCGGAGCTGGTCATCAGTGACCTGGAACAACGCGCCTATGTCCCGCTTTGTGCCTCCCAGCTCGAGGTAGCGACTGCAGAAGCCGGCTCGCAGGATGCGGTCGAACTGCCCTACCGAGCTGATGATGAGTTTCAGCATCGAGAAACTGGTCATGCCATCCCCATCCGGCGGACGGGTCGCCATCTCGGCGATCCGGTTCTCCAGCACTATGAATGCCCGGGCCAACTCGGTCATGAACTCGAAGATCGGGTTGCCTGCACTGAGCTCGCCCATCGCCTGGCGAAAACCGATGTAGTCCGGAAAGGGGCTGGTGGAATGGCGGCCAAGCTCGTCCCAGATCGCCTCACCTAACCGATCAGGGGCGTGATCCCGGTGGTCCAGTAGGTCCCGAAACAGCTGCAAGGGTCCAGCGGCTGCCGCTTCCATCGCGGCGGCGTTGTCGTCGCCCGCTAATTCCTGCAGGGTGAATCGCAGCACGTCCATACGCTCCTCCATGGACGGATACGCGGATCCGGACATGCTGGGGATCCACTCCCGGACCTGTAGCTCATGAAACACCGCTATGAACAGGAACGCGCCGATCAACGGCAGTGACGTCGGCTGGCGGGATCGCTGCGCGTCGACGAGCATCAACGCAAGCCCGGTGCCATCGGCTTCCAACTCTTCTTCCTGCAGATTGAATTGCTCGTCCTCATCGGTGATCCCAAGCTCCACGAGCAACCCGCGAGTTCGGCCGCACCCGTGGTGGCCCAGCAGTACATGGGCCACCTCATGCGCGACGAGGAACCGCTCGGCATGCGCTGCTAGGGCTCCTGCCAGATGGGCCGTGTCGTCTCTGATCGCGAAGCCCTGGATCCCGGGCGAGCCGATCTGCACCAGCCACTCGAACGCGTCCCGAAGGTGTCGGGCTGCCGCGTCATGGGTGAGGTCGCAGTCGGTGACCGCGTCGCCAAGCCTGCTCCGGGCAGCAAGAATCCGCGCGACATCGTAGAGCAGTGTGATCAGTGCGTCGTTGACCACGATCAAACTGGAGCCGTCGTCGCAGAGCCATGAAAGGGCATTGAGGTCCGCGACGTCCAGGACTCGCACGATCATGTTCTCTAGATCGACATGATCGGCTGTGCCCTGCTCTGCGCCAAGTCCGGTCAAGCGGCGGGCATCCGCCTGCAGCATGGTCTCGATACCTCCTCGCCGCGACTCACCTGCTACGGGCAGGCGCACGGCGTCGACCGACCCACCGACGGCAACCGCCAGCCGACGCCTCAGTTCCGCAGCGTCGGCGTCTGTCAGTGGCGGATGCTCGCGCCATCCGTGTCCCGCCCGCAGCCGGGCATACAGCTGTTCAGCGCTGCTCATCAGCCTGGACCCTCCGTAGCCGCGCAATGATCGACGCGTTGCCGCTGGCTGATGCGCCAGCGACAAGCCTGACCTCTCCGCTTGCGGCGAAACTCAGGCCGATCTCGAGCTCGTCGACGACGAAGTCCCCCACCGTATGCGGCATGGCGGACAACACCTTGCCCATCTCTTCCAGGAAGACCGCCAGATTGCTGCCAAGTACCTCCTCGCTGAGCGTGACGATCTCAGTCGCACGCTTGGCGAGTTGACCGGGCAATGTCGCCCGGGGTCCGTCCGCCGTGACCTCGACATGAATAGCGGGACGCTCGACTGGCTCAGACATGTTTACCTCCAAGCTGAACCTAAGCAATCCGGTGCTTCGATAAAAGGGGTAAGGAAGGCGATGCGGAAATGAGCGAAGCCGGTCATCAGGCCACCGTCCCGGCGGAATCCGATAGAGCTGTGACCCGGGGTGCTCGTGCCGGCGAATCGGCGCCTTGCCGCAACGCGGCGTGCGGAGAGAAGGCGGGGCCTCCGGGCCTGCCGCTGCTTTCAGGGCGCGCAGCGGCAAACGATCTTCATGGAAATCAAATTGGTCTCTTGCGCGGATAGGTCTGTAATGCAAAGCTAACTGCATGACACACGAATCCGTACCCCAGGCGGATACCCCGCAGGAGCTGCTGGCGACCGTGCGCGACCTGACGCGCCAGGTCCGCGTCGCCCAGCGCGGGACCTGGTTCCCGTTGCTGGTCTTCGCGGTGGTCACGCTGGTCGCGATACCCGTCTACCGGTACGCCCCCTACGTCGACCTCTTCGACACCTGCCGATCGAGCGCAGACCACACCGTCTGCCGGACTCCCAACCCGACGGAGCTCGGCTACTGGACAGTCGCGCTCATGCTCGCCTACGCGGCGATCGCCGGCTTCTACATCAGGCAGGCCCGCCAACGCGGCGTCGGCACCCCCGTCCGCCCCTACGTCGTCGCCGGCATAGCGCTCGCCGTGCTGATGGCCGCCGCGTCGGTGTGGTGGACGTTCCACCCGCTCGTCCCCCTCCCGGCGGACCCCTTCTCCACCGACCCGATCGACTCCGGAACAGCCGAACTGCTCATCCTCGGACTCACCTCGCCCCTGGCGGTGATCGGGCTGGCGCTGCTCGTGCTCGCCTGGGTCGAACGCCACGGGGCATTGCTGGTCTACAGCCTCGCCTACCTGGCGATCGGGCTGGCCATGGGCGGCAAGGCCATCCAATCGACCTCGCCGTGGTTCTTCCTGCCCTACCTCCTCGTCCCCGCGGGGATCCTGCTGCTGGGTGCCGCAGCCTTCGCCCTGCTGCGGCCGAGCACCAAGGGTCCGGCGTGATGACCGACCACCCCGCCAACAGCCTCGACGACGTCGTCCACCAGCGCGTCCGGCTCGGCATCATGGCCATCGCGCACCAGGCCCGCCAGGTGGAGTTCGGCTTCCTGCGGACCACCCTGCAGTTGACCGCGGGCAACCTCGGACAGCACCTGACCGTCCTGGAGAAGGCCGAGCTGATCCAGATCGAGAAGGGCTACGAGGGCAAGCGCCCCCGTACCTGGGTCACCCTCACCGCCGCTGGGCAGGCCGCCCTGCGCGACGAGATCACCCACCTCAAACACCTCATCCAGCAGGTCGAACAGAGCGAGCCGACATCCACCGGCGACCGGTGACGAAGGCAACGGGCGCGGACCGGTCCAGGCGAACACCTGGACCGGCAACACGTTCCGGCCACCGGTCGTCAGCGGGGTGACGTCCTCCAGGCCGGCGAGAGTCTGCGCGGCCGAGGTTGATACCGGGCTGATACCGGGTTGAAAGTCCGCTCGTCCATTCTCCGTCCCGGGTTTCCAGTGACATTGGGAGTGGCGATGCGAGATGTGTTGACGAGCGGCGGGGTGCCGGTTCGCCGGTGGTCTGTTCCGTTGGTAGGTGTACTGCTGGCGGGTTTGCTCCCGGTCGTGGCGGCGGGTTCGCCCGCGGTGGCGGCGGTGGCGAAGCCGTCGTGTGTGGACACGGCCGCGTCGGAGGAGGCGGCGATCGCGGTGGCGGTCTCGTGTGCCCGGCGGGTGACGGTCGCGGGCAAGGTCACCGAGCTGACGCAGGTGTATGCGGAGCCGTCGGGTCGGTTGCGGTTCGAGTCGGCGGTCCTGCCGCAGCGTGCTCGTCAGGCCGACGGTTCGTGGAAGCAAGTGGACCTGGCCCTGCGTAAGGACAAGACGGGTCTGCTGCGTCCGGGTGCGTCGGTGGCCGATGTGCGGTTCTCCGCCGGCGGCAGTGGTCCGCTCGTCACGCTGGTCGAGCCGGGCGGGACAATGACGATGTCGTGGCCGGGTGTGCTGCCCGCGCCGACCGTCGTCGACGATGCGGCGACGTATCCGGAGGTGCTGCCGGGTGTCGACCTCGTCGTGCGCGCCACCCGGACCGGGTTCACCCATGTCCTGGTGGTGAAGACACCGCAGGCGGCGGCGAACCCGGCGCTCAAGGAGATCCGCTTCGCGATCGGCGGCGACGCCACCGTCCAGGCGACCCCTGACGGCGGCATGCTCGCCAAGATCCGCTCCCGGGTCGTCGCGACTGCCGGACCGGCCTCGATGTGGGACTCCACCGAGGTCGTCACCGGCCCGGACGCCGAGATCGCCGCCCGGACCGGTGAGAAGCCGGTGTTCAAGGGCGTCAAGTCCACCCACGGAGCACCCGGAGACACGGCACGGGAGGCGCCGGTCGGGGTGCACCGCAGCAGTTCCCGCGAGGTCGTCCTGACGCCCGACGCGAAGCTGCTCGCCGCGCCCGCGTCGGCGTTCCCGGTGTTCATCGACCCGCCCTGGTCGACGGTCAAGTCCCGGTGGGCCTACGCCACCAACAACGGCTCCAGCAACACCGACTACAGCGTCGCCCGCGTCGGTCTCAACCCCGACACCGGAGCGCTGTTCCGGTCCTTCTTCGACTTCCCCGTCGGGGCGCTCGCGGGCAAGTACGTCCACGACGCGTACGTGGCGATGAAGCTGACCCACTCGTGGTCGTGCGGCGACACCGAGAACGACATGTACCACGCGCAGGGCATCACCGCGACGATGAAGACGTCGTGGACCTCGACGTCGCTCAACAGTTGGCTCTCCTCGACGATGTCGCACGCCAACGAGGCCGGCGGCTGCTCGGACTCCCCGCAGCCCGACCAGGACAAGAACTTCACCGGCCCCAACGTGACCAGCACGATCCAGGCCCACGCCGCAGTCAGCGCCACCAACATCACCATCGGGTTCGTCGCCGGTGCCAACGCCACCTGGGAGGCGATCCAGAACCGGTGGAAGCGCTGGCTGCCGGGCAACGCGGTGCTGGTCGTGGACTACAGCTCCTACCCGGGCCAGCCGACCGGGATGCAGGTCGCCGGGGTCGCGTGTCCGGGAAGCGGGGTCATGTCGATCGGCACTCTCACGCCGACCCTGTCCGCCGTGTTCCCCGACGCCGACGGCAGCCAGACGATGAGCGCGGCGTTCGAGTGGCTGGAGGTCCCCGCCAACGGCGTCTACAACGACACCACCCCCCGCAAGACCGCGCCACCGGCCGTCTCCGCACCCGCGAACACCAGGGGCACCACCGCGGCGCTGAGCGGGATGGTGAGCGGGAAGAAGTACGCCTACCGGGTCAGGCACACCGACCCGGCACCGTACAACCTGGTCAGCCCGTGGTCGGCGTGGTGCGAGTTCACGACCGACAACACCGTCCCCGGTGTCGTCGCGATCACCCCGACCACACTGCCCACCGGGCCCGGCACCAGCGGCGCCTTCACCCTCAGCACCCAACTGCCGGCCGATTCGGATGTGGTGAAGTTCCGGTACGGGTGGTCCAGCCCGCCGCTGCTGGAGGCGACCGCCACCGGCACCACCACCAAGACCGCCACGATCTCGGTGACCGTGCCGAAGTACGGGCAGAACATCCTCTACGTCTACGCCATCGACGCCACCGGCAACAAAGGCAACGACTCCTCATACTCACTGGCCATCGCCCGACCCAGCCCGGCCGTGGCCAGATGGGGCCTGGAGACCTACCCCGGCACCACCACCACGATGGCGTTGGCGGACCAGCAACCCAGCCTGGCGGGCAACACGCCGCTGACGGCTGTCGGCGGCGTCACCTGGCCGGCCGGCACCCGGCTGACGGACGGTGCGGCGGTGCGTTTCGACGGCACCACCGGCTACCTCAAGACCGCCGGACCCGTGCTCGACACGACGAAGTCCTTCAGCGTCGCCGCGTGGGTGCGGCCGACCAGCCTGACCGGCTACCACGCCATCGCCACCCAACAGGGCAACAGCATGGGCCGGTTCGAGCTCGTCACCCGGGACGGCTACTACTGCATCGGCTCGCGTCCCAACCAGGACGACTACGATTACCCGACCTACACCTGCGCCACCGCGCCCGCGCAGCTCAACGTGTGGGCCCACGTCGCCGGGGTCTGGGAGGCGGGCAACGGCGGAAAGCTGCGGATCTATGTCAACGGCGTCCTCGCCGGTCCGGAGGTGGCCGATGCGACGGCGTGGTCGGCGGCCGGTCCGGTCGTGATCGGGCGCTGGCAGTACTACGACAGCGGGTCGGACTTCTGGGCCGGCGACATCGCCGATGTGCAGCTGTTCAACCGGGTCCTCGTCGCCAACGACTTCACCGGCCAGCGCAAATCCGACCCGCTCTCCGGCGGCTTCGACGAGCCGGGCATGTTCGCTCCGATCGAGGTCGGCCGCTGGGACATGGAGGCCGCCACCCCGTGCTACGCGGTCGGCAATCCCGGCACGTGCGAGGCGCCCGACGGCGCGGCGTGGGGTCGGCGGATGGCGTTGAGCCAGGGTTCGTGGGTGGACCTCGGCCACGGCAACGGGCAGGCGGTCTACTTCGACGACAAGCACTGGATCGACGACCCGGCCGACCCCTACTACAACCTCACCACCCAGGAGTACGGCCGCTCGCAGCGCAACACCGGCACCCTCGGCACCCCGGTCTGGGGTGACAGCCCGGTGCTGCGGACCGATGGGTCCTTCACCGTCTCCACCTGGGTGAAGCTCGGCAAGACCACCGGCTGGCAGGTCTTCGCCTCGCAGGACTCGACCGGCCACAGCGGGTACTACTTCTACTACCGCGACAGCAACGGGGGGCAGTGGGTCTTCAAGATGGTCGCGGGACAGACCGACGGTGCCAGTTCGCACGCCACCCTCGCCGTCGCCGCCGCGACCAACCCCACCGCGTGGCACCACCTGGTCGGTGTCACCGATGTCGGTAAGCGGGAGATCCGGCTGTATGTCGACGGTGCTCTCGCCGCGACGATGCCGCTCTACTCGGGGTGGCAGCCGTGGCAGGCGTCCGGTCCGCTGGTCCTGGGCCGGGGCACGACTCCGACCGGTCCCAACGACTGGTTCACCGGTGCCCTCGACGACGTCCGCGTCTACCAGGGCGCCATGACCGAAGGCGGCGTCATGGCCCTCTACGAGAGCCAGAAGATCTGACCTCCGCTCCGCGAAGGGCGGGTGGCCGACCGGGCCACCCGCCCTTCCCTTCCTCAGGGAAGGAGCCGGGACTGCTGTACCAGGAGGTGTCCTACGACAGCCCGGTGATGGTCCAGCTCGATGGTCCGCCGACGTCTATCAGCCCGGCGGGGTGCCCGCAGGCCAGCAGATCGATGGTCGGCTCCGCCGTGACGATGGTCAGGGTCGATCCGGCGAGGACTCCGGCGGTGATCGGGCCCGAGAAGGTCGACAGCAGCGTGCCGTCCACCGTCACGACGTTGAGGGTGTAGTTCCACGTGCTGCTCTGAGCGGGAACGCCGTTCCAGTAAAGCTGATCGGTGCCGCTGGCGTTGGTGGTCAGATTCTCGCAGGACGATGGAAAGGTCGCCGCGTACGGATCTGCGACCGAGCGCAGGTTCGGATGCGTCAGGCTCGTGCAGGACGCGGCGTTCTGCCCGGTCACGGTGACCGTCTGCGTGGTGTGTGTGAGGCCTGGCGTGTAGTGCGCCGTGTCGGTGCCGACGCAGGTGACCAGGGTCGGGGATGCCGCGGCGGGTGCAGCGGGCAGCCCCACCGCCCCGAGAACGATCGCGAGGGCGAGCGCGGGGATGGCACGGATGCGGGTGGATGACTTCTTCATGATCTTCCCTTCTGTCGTCTGGAGGGTCGGCTCCCGGGATCACTGGCTCCGGCCGACGACGTGTTCGACGAGGTCTTCCACGTTGCGGCGGTTGGCGATCGCCCAGCCCCGGGCCGTGGCCAACCGCGCCAATGCCTCGTCGGGTTCGAAGGCGATGGGGTGTCCGACGAGGTCGAACAGTTCGGCGTCGGAGGGCGAGTTGCCGATCGCCAGCGAACCGAGCCAGGCGGGTTCGGTGCGGCCGACAAGAGTCCTCAGCGCGGCGACCTTGCCGCCGGGCAGGCCGGGCGCCAGGTCGAGTCGACCCGTCATCAGCCCGTCGCGCTGCTGGGCGACCGCGCCGATCGCCTCCTCGACCTGGAGCTCTGCGGCGGCCAGCTGCACGATCTCGTTCGGACTGCCGGAGATGATCAGCGGTCGGTAACCGTGTCGCCGCAGGATCTTCATGATTCCCGTGGTGCAGGGCAGGAAACCGGTCCGGATCTCCGCCCACGCCTCGGCGGCCAGCACGGCAGCGTCGGCGGTCGGCAGTCCGGCGATGAGCCGGCCGTAGAGGCTGTAGACATGCTCGGCCATCTGGTGGAATCGCTGGCCGGACGCCACATATCGGCTGACTGCGGCATTGGCCCGCGCAGCCACGCTCCTGGAATGAACGCTGCGCGCGCCGAGCCTGCGCACATACTGCTGGCCGACCACGCCGTCGAACAGCGTCCCGTCGAGATCGAGCAACGCGATCGGCGCGTGCGCTGCGGGCCCGGTCACGAGCCGAGCCGCCGATGCCGTCGGCCGTAGTCGGCCAGTGCCTGATGCAGGTCGTCCTGCGAGAAGTCCGGCCACAGCCGCGGCGAGAAATGCCATTCCGAGTACGCCGCCTGCCAGGCCAGGAAGCCGGATGTGCGAACTTCGCCGGAGGTGCGGACGACCAGGTCCGGATCCGGCGATCCTCCCGTGGCGAGCAGCGCACCGAACTCGTCCTCCGTGAGCTCGGCCCGCACATCGGAGTGCAGCCTGGCGCGGTTGATGAGGGCACGTGCGGCTTGCAGGATGTCAGCGCGGCCGCCGTAACCGACGGCGAGGTTCACTCGCGGGCCTTCCCGTCCTGCCGTCCCAGCCGTGACCTTCCGGATGGCGGCGGCCACATCCGGGGGCAGCAGTGCCGGATCGCCGAGGTGGCGGACACGGTAGGGGCCCGCCGCCAGGAGCGACAGCAGCGCATGGCAGGCCGTCGCCAGGCCGGCTATTTCGCCGGTCGTGCGGTGGCGGATGTTCTCGTCGGAGATCAGGAAGAAGGTGATCGACTCGATCCCGGCCTGCGCGGACCAGGCGGCGACATCGGCCACGTGGGTGAAGCCGCGCAGATGGCCTTCGCCGACGGACAGCTGACGGCGGCGGGCCCAGCGGCGATTGCCGTCGGGCATGAAGGCGATGTGCCGGGGCACTGCCGCGGCGTGCGCAACGTCCGAGTCCGGGGTCCGGACGGAGTCGGGGGCTCTTCGCTGGTTCACCGCTCTCCTCGCACTCACCTTCTACCGCGGGCAGTCACCTCCCTGCGTTGACTGCGGCGAGGTCGAAGGGTCGATACCGAGGGGTGTGGGAACGCTGATGGACGGTGCCTCGGTCGACCCAGCCTGCAAGGGCGGTTCAGCGCGGGCAAGGCGTTGTTCCGCCGGGCGGAAAGGCAATAGGGTGCGCGTCATCGCGGCTGTCAAAGGTATTGGCCGGTCGCGAGCGTCTCGTCGCGGTCGCCGAACCTCATCGGCAGATCCTCGGCGCGCAGTTCCCCGATCACCTTCGCCGGCGCGTCGACCAGTTCGATGATGCGCGCCGCCTGATTGGCGACCGTCGCCTCGAGCAGGTTGCGGACCGTGCGGCCGTTGCCGAACGACGACCCGTGTGAGATGCCGGCCAGGAGCGAACGCACCCGCTCGGCGACGCCGTCGGCGAGTCGATATCCGGCGTCCTCGGCGAGGACGGCGAATATCTGCACCAGTTCGTCGCCGCTGTAGTCGGGGAACTCGAGGATCGTCGGGAATCGGGAGGCCAGGCCGCTGTTCACTGTGAGAAAGCGCTGCATCTCATCGCGGTAGCCGGCGGCGATCACCACCAGGTCGTCGCGGTGGTCGTCCATGAGCTTGACCAGGGTGGCGATCGCCTCATGGCCGTAGTCCCGCGGCGAGTCGGACATCGACAGCGAGTACGCCTCATCGATGAACAGGACACCGCCGAGGGCCCGTTCGAACGCCGCGTGCACACGCGGAGCCGTCTGCCCGATGTACTGGCCGATCAGGTCGGCCCTGGTGACCTCGACCAGATGACCGGAGCCGAGCAGCCCGAGGTTGGCGTATATCCGGGCGATCAGCCGCGCCATGGTGGTCTTGGCGGTGCCGGGGTTGCCGACGAACACCATGTGCCGGGACCGACCGCCGTCCCTCAGCCCGGCCCTGGCCCGCAGGACTCGCGCCTGGGCCTCGGCGGCCAGCAGCCGTACCTGGGCCTTGACGTCGTCCAACCCGACCAGCGTGGCCAGCTCCGCCATCGGATCGCCGTTGCGGGGCGGGGCGAGCACGATGGATGCCGGCGTGGTGATGTCGTCGACCAGCAGCTCGGTCAGCCGTTCGACGGTGGGCGTCGCCGACTGACTGATCCGCAGCGCCTGCTGTGACGCGGACTCGTCGACGAGGTTGCGGATCACCCAGGCGTTGTCGAAGCCGGCAGCGCGCGGCATACGCGCGACCAGGCTCCGGACCCGGTCGGCCGCCCCGTCGGCGGGTGTGAATCCCGACTCGGCCGCCGCCTGCTGGAACAGCTGCACCAGCTCGTCATCGGTGAAGTCGACGAAGTTGAAGGTCCGGGGGAATCTGGCCGCCAGTCCGACCTCGCTCGACAGGAACTCCGCCACGTCCCTGGGCTGACCGGCGACGATGACGACCAGTTCCTCGCGGCGCTCCTCCATCATTCTGGTCAATGTCGCGAGCGCCTCGCCCGACGTGGTGCTGCCCTGGACCACCCGACCGACATTGATCATCAGGATGCCGCCGAGCGCGTTGTGGAGGGCAGCCGCCACCTTGGCTCCGTCGCGCAACTCCGCCCTGGCCACCTCGACCAGGTGACCGGATGCCAGTACGCCGTGTGCCGCGTAGATCTGGCCGACGATCGCGGCGACAGTGGTCTTGCCCGTGCCCGGGTTGCCGGCGAACACCATGTGCCGGCGGCTTCGCGCCGGTGGCAGCCCGGACTCGCGGCGTACCGCCTCGACGCCGGCCTCGGCGTTGATCTGGGCGACGCGCTGCCTGATCGGGGACAGGCCGATCAGCTCGTCGAGCCGGCGCATGGCGGTCGACACCGTCTCCTCCACCAGCGAGCCGCCCGTTCGCCGCACGGCGGGCACCGACCGGGACGGCACCGGGGAGTCGGCGAGTACCGACACCAGCGGGTTGACGACGGTGAACTGCGGCTGGCCGAGCTTCCGCAGGCTGCGCAGGTAGCCCTGGCAGAAGAACAGCCCGCTCTTCACGTCCTTGTGCAGGTCCGGCGAACCGTTCAGCGCGGTCGCGGACGTCCACTCCAACCCCACCCAGATCCGTGCTGTCGCCGCGTCGCCGACGATGATCGCGCGGTCCAGCCACTCGAACACCCGGGCGCTCCAGCGGGCGTGGTCGAACCTGGGCCGCAGCGCCTCGGACGCGCGGACGATCGCCTCGTAGCCGTCGGGGCCCAGCGCGGTGGCGGCGATGGCGGTGGGCACGGTTCTGTCGAGCTTGAGCAGCATGGCGGCGACACACTCGTCGAAAGTGCCTGGACCGGCGCCTGCGGTCCCGGTGAGCCGCTGGTGGGCGGCCCGCAAACCGGTCAGGGCCCAGGAAAGGTGGTGGGTCGGGCCGGCGTAGTCGGGCAGCGCAGATCGGGCTGCGTCGTTGAGAATGCTCGATCTCCACGAGCCCGCGAGCTGCTGCCGCGAGCTCGACCGGTACTGCTGCAGCAGTGCCGGGTCCTCGGAGATCCGGGTGAAGAGCGCGGCCAGCGCGCGGCCGCGCTCAGCGAACGGCGGGGCCTCGACGAGCACGTCGAGGCAGTCGCGGTAGAAGCGGATGATGTCGTCCCGCCGCTGCGGGCTGTCGGAGTCCGCGACGAGGCTGCCGGGGATGGACGGCCCGATCAGCGTCTGCCAGGTCTCCTCCGGATCGGCTGTGGGTCCGAGCGGCGCTGTCAGATGGTCGGCCAGGAGCAGGTCGCCGATCCGCGCCAGCGGCCCCGAAACCGACGTGCACGCGCCCAGCGCCCCCTGCGCCAGCCACTTCACTTCCTCCACCGCCATCGACGTTCCGGGCTTGAGCCTGGTCAGGCTGGCGGGCCGGTCGGACAGCTCGGCGCGAGACGCGATGGCCATCAGGCGGGTACGCGTGTCCTCGAGCCACCCGTCGGCCGGCACCCACGGCGGGGTCGGGCCGAACACGTTGAGGTGCATGGAACCAGTCAACAACGGCACCAGTTCGTCAGGCAGATCGATCCGGCCACCGGTGGGCTTCGGTGCGGCCGGTACACCGTGCGGTCCGCCGCTCGCAGACCCCGCATCGCGGTCCGGATCTTCGGGGTCCGGATCCTCGATGAGTGCCGTCAGCAGCATCTTGTTGTCGTCCACCTCCACATCCCCGGAGTCGGAGATGCTGACCCGTCCCGAACCGATCAGCTCTGCGACCCGGGCGAAGAAGTCGGCCACGGACACCGCGACTACGGCACGGAATTGCTCGTCGGGTCCTATGTTGATCACCTGGCCCACCGTGCCCCCGGGCTCCGGGACCAGGTCCACCGCGTAGCCGTTCCCGCCGCCGTCCCTGGTGAACGGGACCCAGCCGAGTTTCCAGTACCTGGCCGACACGGCGTCGGGGTCCAGTGAGGTGATGACGCCGTGGGATTCGTCGTCCGGGTCGTCCGAGTCGGCGATGATCCCGTCCCACAGCCGCCGTTCCCGGATGAGGTGGGCGATGCTGAAGAGATCGTTGTCCATCACCGGACCGCTGCCGATCACCGCGTACACCTGCGCCAGGCCGGCCGGGACGTCTTCACCGAACGCCGCCCGGTAGTCCGCGAAGTCCTGCGCACCGGCGGGCGGCCCGTACGTGGCGCCCGAGCCGGCCGCACGGCCGTGGAAGGCCATGAGTATCCCTATGTGGCGATCAAGATCTGACATGCGAGGGCGCCTCCACTTCCCGACACGACAGGGTCGCGCCGATTGTGCCTACCCGTTTTCCGGCTTCTGTCTGCGGGACGAGGTCAGCCGGTCGACGACGGAGATGAAGGCGGCGAAGACCGCCAGGACGGCGAACCAGCCGGGCGCGGAGGTCCACAGCGGGGTGGAGTACCCGTCGGCGGTGGCGATCAGCTCCGGGTCGTCCGCGTCGACGTAGACGGTGAGGGCCCGCCCCACCGGAATCTTGTCGATCACCCACGGGTACCGCAGATCGGCGGTGCGGTTCTGCTCCTGCGCCGTGTAGCTCACGGTGTACCAGTGGTCGAATTCGTCGTCGTGGTCGGAGGTGACGATGGCCCGGGTCTGGTGGCCCTGGTCGACGATGCGTGTCCGCTGCTGCTCGCCGACGAGGAAGACGCCGACGGAGATCAGGCCGAGGGCGAAGGCGATCGCCAGCCCGGCGATCGTGCGCCGCTTCGTGAATGTCATCGCGTGTCCCTCTCGTCGCGTCCGCGCAGACGCACGCTACGCGCAAAATGGCCTGCGCTGTGAGCGCGGGCTCCGGCCGCGAAGCGGTCTTTCTCGCATTTCCGACATTTATCCCTGCTTGAGACGGGAGAATTCGGTCAGCGGCGGAACGTCGCCGTCCCTGAGGTGGAGGAGTGGCTGTGGCGTTCCCGGACGACCAACTCACGGCGGACGAGCACGTCGTGCTGCACCTGCGCCCGCACTGGCGGGTGCTGATCGGACGGCTCCTGCTCGCCCTGCTGGCGGTGGTGGTCGTCCTCGCCGTCACGCTCTGGACCGGCAACCAGCTCGCGGTCGGCATCGGAGTCATCGTCGCCGTGGTGGCGGTGCTCTGGCTGGCGGTCTGGCCGTGGTTCGTGTGGCGCAGCACCCATTACGTGTTCACCAACGAGCGGGTGATGCTGCGCTCCGGGATCGCCACGCGGGATCGCCGCGACATCCCGCTCAACCGCATCAACGACCACTCCACCAGCCAGACCGTCGTGGACCGCATGTTCGGCTGCGGCACGATGACCATCGAGTCCGCCAGCGAGCGGGGCCAGTCGGTCCTGCGCTCGGTCCCCGGCATCGACCGGGTGCAGACGGTCCTCAACGAGATCACCGACCAGGCCGTCTCGGGTCCGGCGCAGCGCCGGATCGAGGCTCCCGCGCCGCAGGCGCGGCGGGTCGACAATCCCTCCTGAGTACGCCGAAACGCCGCCGCGGTTGTCGGACCGCCGGCGGCGCTCGAAGCGGAACCGTCAGGCCCCGGTGTAGAGGATCGCGTCGATCTCGATGTCGAAGCCGTCCAGCGCCACCGGGATCGTGGTGCGCACCGGGAGGTTCTCGGTACCGAAGAACTCGACGTAGATCTCGTTCATCGCCGGGAAGTCGGCGAAGTCGCGAAGGTACACACCGACCTTAACGGCCTGGCTCAGGTCGGCCCCCGCCGCCGCCGCGACCCGCGCCAGGTTGGTGAAGGCGGCCCGCGCCTGGTCGGCGAACGGGCCCTTGACCCAGGTGCCGTCCGCCAGCACGGGGCAGGCGCCGGACAGGTAGACGTGGTCGCCCGCGACGACGGCGTGCGAGTACGGGCCTCCCGGCGGGGCGGCGTCCGCAGCGAAGATCACTTTCTTGGGCATGGCGGTCAACCTCCGTGTCGTGGGAACTGTTCGGCCAGCCCGTCCGGGCCGACCAGCGGTGTGCCGAGCAGCGCCCGTACCGCCTGCTGGCGCCGGCGCAGCGCGTCGTTCTGGGGTCCGGTGAGCGGCACCCACGGTGCCGGGGGCGGCGGCGCTTGCGGGGTGAGGACCCTCCCGCCCACGTAGGTAGCCTCGTTGATCAGCCGCAGCGGGGAGTGCCGTCGCTGGCCGTGCACGTCGGCCACCTCGCAGCCGTCCTCGTCGACGGTGAAGACCGCGATGTCGGCGGGCACGCCGACGGCGAGGGTCCCGGCGGTGAGGCCGAGGGCGCGGGCCGGTCCGATCGTGGCGGCGGCGATCACCTGCTCGAGCGGGAGCCCCACCGCGAGCAGCTTCGCCATCGTGGTGGGCAGATCGAAAGCGGGTCCGTGCACCGATCGGGCGTGCAGGTCGGTGGAGACGGTGTGCGGTGGCAGGCCCGCGTCGAGCTGCGCTTCGAGCACGTCGAAGGCGAAGCCGCCGGAGCCGTGCCCGATGTCGAACAGGACGCCGGCGTCGTGCGCGCGCCCGGTGTCCGCCGTGAACCCGGCGATGCCGCTGGCGCAGTGCGTGATGATGTCGCCCGGCCGCAGCAGCGGCAGCATGTCGCCCACGGTCGGCGGAGCCGCTCCGATGTGGACCATCACCGGCAGCCCGCACTCCTCGGCCGCCGCCACCGCTCTGCGCAGCGGCTCCAGACCGTGCGCGCCGATGTTGTGCCGGTCCATCCGCACCTTGATGCCGCGGAGCCGGTCGCGGTGTGCCAGCACGGTCGCCACGGCCAGACCGACGTCGCAGTGGGCCAGGTCGCGCGACTCGCCGACCGGCGCGATCAGACCGACCGCCGAGATGTTCAACAGCGCCGGCACGCGCACCCGCATGCGTGCGGCCGCCGCGTCGAAGGCGGGGAACGAGTAGGCCCCGGCCGACCCGGCGTCGACCCACGTCGTCACCCCGCTGTGCCAGGCGACGGGGTCGGGGTCGATGCCCCAGTAGGTGACGCCCGGATACACGTGGGTGTGCAGATCGACCAGGCCCGCGGTCACCAACCGGCCCGCGGCGTCCACCACCTCGTGAGCGTCGTCGCGGGCGAGTCCCGCTGCGACGGCGGCGACCCGGCCGTCGCGGACGGCGACGTCGAATCGGCCGATGTGCCCGCCGCCGGGGTCGACCACGCGACCCCCGGCCAGCAGCAGGTCCCACGGTTTCATGCGAACTCCGACCTCGGCGCGGTGGCTCGTAATGGTACCGCCCGATAAGGTGCGGTCAGGCCAGACCCGCTTTCCGAACCGGCTGGGAGAAGACGTGACCGAGGACAGGCTGGACTGGCGGACCAAGGGAGCCTGGCAGCCCGGTGCGGGGGTGCCGTTCGCGGAGTTCGCCGCCGGCCGGACCGGCCTCTTCGACGGGGCGTTCACCTGGCCGGTGATGGTGCTCAGGGCTACCGCGGTGGAGCACAACCTCGCGGCGCTTGCGGGCTTCTGCCGCCGGCACGGCTTCGACTTCGCCCCGCACGGCAAGACGACCATGTCGCCGTCGCTGTTCCAGGCGCAGCTGGAGGCGGGCGCGTGGGCGATCACGGTGGCCACGGCCAACCAGGTGCTGGCGTGCCGCTCGTTCGGCCTACCCCGCGTGTTGTTGGCCAACGAGCTGCTCGACTCGACCGCGCTGCGCTGGATCGGCGGCGAGATCGCGCGGGGTTTCGATTTCCTGTGCTTCGTGGACAGCGTGGCCGGAGTGCAGGCCATCGCCCGCGCGATGGAGCAGGTGCCCGGCGGCCGGTCGATGCAGGTCTTCGCGGAGTGGGGCTTCGCCGGCGGCCGGGCCGGCTGCCGGACGGTCGACCAGCTGGCCGAGGTCGCCGCGGCGGCCGACGCGGCGCCGCGGGTCGAGCTGGTCGGCGTCGCGGGCTACGAGGGCGGATTGCCCGGGCCGGGAGCGGCCGCCGCCTACCTCACCGCCCTGCGCGAGTCGGTGGTGGAGCTCTCGCGGCGCGGGCTGCTGCCGCCGCACGTCATCGTGAGCGCGGGCGGCAGCACCTACTTCGACGTGGTGGCCGAGGCGCTCGGCGGCGACTGGCTTCCCGGGCACGAGGTCCGGACCGTCCTGCGCAGCGGCGCCTACCTCAGCCACGACCACGGTTTCTATCACGACCGCACGCCGTTTCTGCGGGTGCCCGAGGAGGGCTCGCTGAGCCCGGCGCTGGAGATCTGGGCACAGGTCGGCTCCACCCCCGAACCGGGCCTGGTGATCGCGGGTCTGGGCAAGCGCGACGCGCCGATCGACGAGGGCATGCCGGTGCCCTTGCGCCACCGCACCGCCGACGGCGTCACCCACGAGCTGCGCGGCTGGCGCGTCGCCAAGCTCAACGACCACCACGCGTACGTCGAGGTGCCGCCTGAGGCCCGAGTGAGCCCCGGCGACCTGATCTGCTTCGGCATCTCCCACCCCTGCACGGCCTTCGACAAGTGGCGGGTGATCCCGGTCGTCGCCGAGGACTACACCGTCACCGACCTGCTACGGACCTACTTCTGAGGTCCGCGGAGGTCACCAGCTGATGGCGGCCGCGACCGGCAGGTGGTCGCTGCTGGTCGCCGGCAGCACCCATGAGCTCTTCGGCTCCACGCCTCTGACCAGGATCTGGTCGATCCGCACCACCGGAAACGCCGCCGGCCAGCTGAAGCCGAAACCGTCCCCGGCCGCGTCCTGGGCCGAGCGCAGCCGCGCGGTGAGGCCGGCGAACGCGCGGTCGTCCGTGGTGCCGTTCAGGTCGCCGAGCAGCACCACCCGCTCGTTGCGCTCCGCCGCGACGGCCTCGCCGAGCACCTGCGCGCCCCGGTCCCGCTGCCTGGTCGAGAAGCCTCGCGGAGTCACCCGGGCGGACCCCAGGTGGGCCACGTACACCGCGAGCGGACCCCGGTCCGTGGCCACGGTGGCGCGCAGCCCCCTGTTGTAGGCCAACTTGACGTCGGCCGGGATGGTGGCCGCCAACGGCCCGGCGTCCAGCTCGAGGTCGACCGGCTGCGTGTCCGACAGCGGCAGCCGGCTCCACAGCCCGACCGTCCCCTGCACCGTGTGGTGCGGGTACGCCTTGGCCAGCCCCTCCTCGTAGACGCCTCGGTCCTGCTCGGTCAGCTCCACCAGGGCCAGCACGTCCGCCCCGGAAGCGGCTAGGGCGCGGGCGGTGCCGGCCGGGTCGGGATTGTCGGCGCCGACGTTGTGCTCGGCCACGGTGAGGTCGCCGCCCGGGTGGGACTTGTCGATGAGCAGCCCGCCGAAGAGGTTCAGCCATACCATGACAGGTAGCAGCAGTGCGGCCACCGCAGCGGCGGAGCGGCGCCACAGCGCCCCGACGAGCAGCGCCGGGACGAACAGGCCGAACCACGGCAGGAAACTCTCCACCAGGCTGCCGAGGTTGCCGCTCTCGTTCGGGATCTTCGCGTGCAGCGCCATGAGCAGGCCCAGCAGCAGCGCCAGGGCCGTGAGCACCAGGCCGCGTTTCCGCAGGCCAGGCCGGGAGACGGCGCGGATCGCCTCGCGGATCCCCGTGCGCCGGGTCCCGGCTCCGACCTGCCCGCGGGTGCCCGGGCGCCCGCCGTCGGAGCGGGTCTCCGCGCCGCCGCTCTGCCCGGTCTCCGCCGCATCCACCTGCGTCATCATCGTCCTCGCTCGCTGCCGGTCACTGCCGCCCACTCCATCACGCAGCGTGTTACCGGAGCGTGAGCTGCACCAGCTCAGGCGACATCAGCGCCGGCGACGGTACCCGGGACCGGATGTTCGTCTTCGCCGGGGACCTGGTCGCCGCCGAGCCGGTCCGGCTCACCAGGCACATCGGGTGCCGGTGGGGCGCCGCTCACCAGGGACCTCGGCGTCATCGGGCCGGTGCGGGCGCTCACCGCAGCCCGGGACGGAGCCGTGGGCGAGGTCCGTCAACGGGGTGGCGCGTCGGACCAGGGCGGGTCCGCAGAGGTCCGGTTCGAGCGCAGCCCTTCGGCGTTGCGGCCGGTGGATACGAAGATCGTATAGACGGGGGAGGGTGGTTACCCGCAGCGCTGGTGCGTGTCATGGATATCGTGGATGGCGTTGATGCAAGTCTGCAGATCCATCGCTGTGAAGGATGGGCCGATGGGTATTGGCACAGAGGGCGGGCTTCAGCCGACGGAACCCGAGCCGAGCCGAGCTCGGTCCGCGTCCGGCGCGGGCGGTATGCGCGGCCTGTGGCGCAGGCTCGATACCGGCGCCAAGGCGGCGACCATCCTCGGCGGTGCAGCACTGCTCGTCGCCACCCTGCAGTTGGCCAATGATGTGATCCCGTTCCGCGACGGCTCGGGCGGCCGAACAGCCGCGCCGACCGCAAGCCCGGCAGCGACCAGGAGCGCCGTCGACCCGGTGTGCGCGAACGGGTCCGCCCCCACGCTCGCGGTGTTCGCTGCCGCAGCGCCGGACCGCCTGGTGTTCCAGGGCGACGGGTTCCCCCCGAACAGCGCCGTGGCGATAGACCTGTACGCCTCGTCCGATCCGGCAGCAGCAGCGGTGGCTACCGCGGGAACCGCGAGGGCAGACGGCGGCGGAAAATTCTCGCTGCCGTGGGTCGTACCAGCGAGCCTGAAGTCGTCGTCTCCTATGACCGCGCTTGCTGTGGCGTCCGGAGCGGGTACCGGGCAGGAGGCGTGCCGCAGAGCCTCCACTCAGATCGATGTCGCCCGGCTCGTCGGCAGCCCGCTGCGTATCGCATCGGTCGAGGCCGGGCCTGGCGAAACTGCCGGCAGTCCCAATGTGGTGGTCACGATCACCGGCAGCCTTCCGCCGCCACCAGGACGCATCTATTGGCTGTGCGCCGTCACCGACGGTGAGTTCCACCCCAAGCAGTCTGTCTCCGCCAGCGACACCGTGACGACGAGTCTCGGCAGCCGAGGCGCCTGGCAGCTGGTGGTCGTGGAGGCCGGCGCCCAAGGGTCCGCAGTGCTTCAGGAGGCGTTGGGACGGGACGGGTTCACTGATCGGCTGCCGACTGACACCCGCATCATCTCCGACCAAGTCTCCTATCAAGTCACCCAATCCTGAGCGGAACCAGGAGCTCGGGAGTCTGACCGTCGGCCTGCCGGTGGTACAGCCTCGTTCAGCGCTCGGTGGGTGCCGGCCACATGCCGCTGCGGCAGTAGACGGTGGCCACCGCGCTGTTCACCGTGGACCCGTCCCACTCCACGTAGCTGTAGCTGATCTTCAGCATGTAGCGGCAGCTTCCGCCGATGGCGGAGCCCGAGACGAAGGTCTGCACCGGTTTGCCGACCTCGGCCACCGTCCAGGTCGTCGGACCGGTGCTGTCGGCGTCGCACACGTACGACCACTGGCCCGAGATGCAGTCCGGCGCGTTCCCCTGGGCGGCAGCCGGACCGGCCAGCAGTGTGCTCACACCGAGGGCGGCGGCTGTCGCCACGGCCAGAATCCTGATACGCATGCCGACGACCCTACCACATTAGATTGATAGATCGACATCTGTTGGAGTTACTGCGCATGGGGGATCGCGGTGAGGCCGGGCTGGGCGAGCACGTCGGCCGGGATCCCGGCGGGAATGCCGGGCGTGCGCGCGATGATGTCGACGCCGGCCGGTGTCAGCAGCGACCGGGTGAAGCCGATCACCGCCCACCGGTACTGCGGGTCCCGGTGGGTGACCTGCCAATCGCTCTTGACCAGGCGCAGGAGACCGGTGCCCCGCCAGCGGAACGCGGGCGTCGCGCCGGGGAGCCGGGTGTCGACGCCGTCGAGGACCTGCTCGCGGCCGTCGCGGCGATACATGACACGGTCGCTGAGTCGGCCCGGTGCCAGCACGCCGTACTGGAAGCGCGGCGAGTGGCGCTTGCCCTTGAGCCACAGCGGGAACGTGGACGCCACCACGAACCACGTCCCCGCGAAGCGCTGTTCGTCGAAGTCATCCATGATCTCAGCGTAGTGCGCGGTCCGTGCTGCCTCGGCCGGCCGTGCGGAGATCAGCGGTGGACGACGACCTTGCCCACGGCCTGGCCGCCGTCGACCAGCTGGTGTGCCCGATGTATGCCGGCCGCGCTGAAGTCGCCGATGGCGGTCGTCATGGTGTGCCGCAGCGTCGCGGTGTCGAGCAGCTCGGCGGCCGCGTCGAGCAGCCGGCCCTGCTGGTCCAGGTCGGCCGCGTGGTGCATGGACCGGGCGAACATGAACTCCCAGTGCCAGGTGATGCTCTTCGACTTCAGCGGGTAGAGGTCCTGCCGCGCGTCGTCGATGGCGACGATCTGCCCGAACGGCCGCATGATGTCGGCGTAGACGCCGATCTGGTCCTTGGAGTAGGACGTGAACAGGTAGTCCACGCCGTCCGGGACGAGCCGTCCGGCCGCGGTCGCCAGTTCGCGGTGATCGACGACGTCGTGCGCGCCCATCGCGCGTACCCAGTCGGCCGACGCGAGCCGCGACGCGGTTCCGATGACCCGCAGCCCGGTCAGCGCGCGGGCGAGCTGAACCAGGATCGAGCCGACGCCGCCTGCCGCGCCGACGACGACCAGCGAGCCGGTCGTGTCCTTCGCGGCGCGAAGGTGGTCGAACAGCGACTCCCACGCCGTGATCGTGGTCAGCGGCATGGCGGCAGCCTCGGCGAAGGTCAGGGCGGCCGGTTTGCGCCCGACGATGCGCTCGTCCACCGCCTGGAACTGCGCGTTGGATCCCGGCCGGGTGATGTCCCCGGCGTAGTAGACCTCATCGCCGACGCGGAAGCGGGTGGCTTCGCTGCCGGTCGACACCACGATGCCGGCGGCGTCGAAACCGAGGATCCGGTCGGTGCCGCCACCCGCGCGGACCTTGGTGTCGACGGGGTTCACCGACACCGCCCGCACCTCGACCAGGAGGTCGTGCGGACCCGGTTGCGGAACGTCGACGGTGGCGTCGACGAGGTCGCCGCCGACTGCGACGACTGCCTGCATCGTGCTCATCGGGCACCCCCGGCAAGCTTGGTCATGGTCATATCCTCTCGCTTCGTCGGCACGGCCGTGCCGACGAAGCGACGCTATCCCCGGGGACATAGTTACCGTCAAGGGATATTGCTATCCTACGGATAGTATCAAGCTTGGGAGGTCCGCTATGACAATCACGTGCCGCACAGCAGTCCATGACGACCACGACGTCTACGGTCGCCTGTGCCCCTGCCGCGACATCCTCGACCTCATCGCCAACAAGTGGTCGACGCTGGTGATCGGCGCGATCGAGGACGGGCCGCAGCGGTTCGGCGTCATCCAGAAGCGGTTGCAGGGCGTGACCCCCAAGGTCCTGACCGCAACCCTCAAGCGCCTCGAGAGCAACCACCTGATCAACCGCACGGTCTATCCGGCGGTGCCGCCCCACGTGGAGTATTCGCTGACCGAACTCGGCGAGACCCTGGTCGCTCCGCTCGCGGCCCTGCGCACCTGGGCCGAGGAGCACCTCGATGACATCGAGGCGGTGCCGAGCGCCTGCTGACGCCGCCCCATAGTCTCGGGGGCATGACGATTCAGCGCATGGACAACGTCGGCATCGTCGTCGACGACCTCGACGCCGCCGTCGCCTTCTTCACCGAGCTCGGCATGGAGCTGGAGGGCAGGGCGCCGATCGAGGGAAGTTGGGCGGGCAAGGTCGTCGGGCTCGCCGACCTGCGAAGCGAGGTCGCGATGATGCGGATCCCGGGCGCTGCGGGTCGGCTCGAGCTGGTGACCTACCACTCCCCGAAGGCGATCGTCGCCGAGCCGGAGATCAGCCCGCCGAACACGCTGGGCCTGCACCGCGTGATGTTCACCGTCGACGACATCGAGGACACCCTGGCCCGGCTCCGGCCGCACGGCGCCGAACTCGTCGGCGAGGTGACGCGCTACGAGGACAGCTTCCTGCTCTGCTACCTGCGCGGGCCGAGCGGGATCATCCTCGGGCTCGCCGAGGAGCTGGGCTGAGAACCCGCCGGGACGGTTCTTCAGGTGGCGTGACTGGACGGTCGCCGTTGTCGCCCGTTCGGGTCTGAGGCATCGGCACATCTTGATATGCGCTGCGCGCGCCTCCTACGGTGGATCGTCTCGCACATCCGCCCACGCGATTGGAGGAGTTCGTGCGTACCATCCACACCGCTCTTTTCTGCGCCATCACCCTCACCGCCGCTGCCCTCGTCGGCCCGGCGAGCGCAGCCGGCAGCCCGCTGGGCGCCGCGCTGCCGGTGCACATCGACGCCGCGGGCGCCTACCAGTCGGTGCAGCCGACCCGGATTCTCGACACCCGCTCGGGTCTCGGCGCCCCCGATGCGCCGATCGGCCCCGCCGGCACCCTTCAGCTCCAGGTCCTGGGCCAGGGCGGGGTGCCCGCCTCGGGCGTCTCCACCGTCGTCCTCAACGTGACGGTCACCGCGCCCTCGGTGAGCGGATACCTCACCGTCTACCCCAGCGGGACGACCCGGCCGAACTCGTCGTCCGTCAACTTCGCCGCGGGCTGGACCGGTGCCAACTCGGTGACGGTCACCGTCGGCACCGACGGGCACGTGGTGATCTTCAACGCCGCCGGAACCGTCGAGGTCATCGCGGACGTCGTGGGGTACTACCTCAGCGCCACCGGCACACCGTCCTACTCGGCGTCGTCCTTCGTCCCGCTGACCGCCCCGATCCGCTTGCTGGACAGCCGGACCGGCTCGAAGCTGGCTGCGGGGCGTGCGGTCGTGCTCGGCGTGGAGTTCGGCGCGAACAACTTCAACATCACGTCGTACGCCGTGACGGTGACCGCGGTGTCACCGGAGAAGAACGGCTACCTGGCCACGGGAGCATGGGACGACAACGGCGTCGGTACGCCGACCACCTCCACGCTCAACTTCAAGCCGGGCGCGGTGGTGCCGAACTTCGCGATCGTCCCGACCGGATTCTGCAACGGCATCGGGTGCCCCGAGCACCCGCTGTTCTACGTCTACAACGGATCCTCGGGCGCGACGCACGTCATCGTCGACGTCGTCGGCGTCTACACGAGGCTCACGGGGTCGCTCCAGGGCTCGCGGTTCGTACCCCGGGAACCGGCTCGCGTCGTCGACACCCGCACCGGCCTCGGCGGCTGGCCCACGTTCACTCCCAAGGATGCCTACTACTTCTCGTTCTGGGCCGACGAAACCACGGCGGCGATCGCGGTGAACGTGACCGCGGTGGCTCCGACGAGGAGCACTTACCTGAAGGTCTGGCAGGGTGGGGACACGTCGATCGCCTCCAACCTCAATCCCGCCGCCGGCCAGACCGTCGCCAACGCCGCCGTCACGCCGCTCGGCACCTACGGCGGCACCGTCGGCAGGTACTGGATCTACAACGACGCCGGTGAGACGGATGTGCTCGTCGACGTGATCGGCGTGTTCGTCGGTGCCGCAGCCGTTACGGGCCTTGTCGCGGAACAGCCCTTCGCCCGCTTCAACTGAGACGGAAAACGAGCAGGTCATGGGCTTGGGACCGTACGCTGATCCAAGCCCATGACCAGGCGGGGAAGGCATCAGGCCCGCGGCTCAGATCGGAGCAGACGATGAGGGCAGCACTCTTCCGCCGGTTCGGCGGCCCGGAGGTCCTGGAGATCGTGGATCTCCCCGATCCGCACCCCGGCCCCGGACAGGTGCGGATCGCGGTGCACGCCGCCGGGGTCAACCCGAGCGACTGGAAGAAGCGCAGGGGCCTGATGGACAGCGGACTCCCGCAGACCCTGGGCTACGAGGCCGCGGGCGTCGTCGACGAACTGGGCGCCGGAGTCACGGACACGTCCGTCGGTGAGCGGGTGTTCGGCCTCTCCGCCGAGGGCGCGGCCCAGGCGGAGCTCGCGGTGCTGTCCTTCTACGCGCCGATCCCGCCGTCGCTCGATTTCGCCGGTGCCGCCGCATTGCCGGCCGCCGTCGAGACGGCGACACGCGCGCTCGACCAGCTCGGCGTCGCCGGCGGTGGAACTGTGCTCATCAACGGGGCATCCGGGAGCGTCGGGAGTGCCGCCGTCCAGCTCGCCGTGGCGCGCGGCGCGCGGGTGATCGGGACCGCCGGCCCCGCCAACCATGACTATCTGCGCTCCCTGGGGGCCGAGCCCGTCGCCTACGGCGAGGGCCTCGTCGAGCGGGTCCGAGCGCTTGCTCCCGACGGCGTCGACGCCGCTCTCGACGTCGCCGGCAGCGGCGTTCTGCCCGAACTGATCGGGCTCGCGGGCAGCCGGGAGCATGTCGTGACGATCGCCGACTTCGTCGGCGCCCACGAGCACGGAGTGCGTTTCAGCAGCGGCGACGCCGGCCGCGCCGTCTACGCGCTCGGCGAGATCGGTGAGCTGGTCGAGGCCGGGCGCTTCGCGCTTCCGGTGGCGCAGACCTTCCCGCTCGCCGAGGTGGCGCAGGCGCACCGCGTCGGCGAGGACGGTCATGTGCGGGGGAAGCTCGTGCTGCTGATGGACTCGGCTATGCCGGGGACACCTGGGCGAGCAGGAAGTCCAGGACAGCGGGTGTGAAGGACGCGGTGAGCCTCGGCATGTGCCCGCCGTCCTCGATCGACCACACCGCCACCCGGGTGCCGTCACGGCAGCCCGCGGCGTAGACCGTCACGGCGGTCTCCGGGCCGGGCCGGTCGGAGTCCAGGTCGAGCGGGGCGGCTGAGGTTTCGGGGCGGTCATCGCAGCCGTCGCGGCGGCGCCACCCCGAGACCGTGGTGTCCACGGAGGGGTAGGGATCGCCCACGTTCGTACCGCCGCCGTATTTGATCGTTTGATCTGCCGTGCCGTGGATGTGCAGGATGCTCACGGGCCGTTCCGGCCGGCACTGCCCGGGATCGTCGGTGGCCATCCCGGCGAGAGAGGCGATCGCGGTGATCTGCTTCGCGTGCTCGCAGGCCATCCGGTAGGCCATGAAGCCGCCGTTGGAGTGGCCGATCAGGTAGACGCGCCTGCTATCGACGGAGTACGACGCTGCGATGGTGTCGAGCAGCCGGCTCAGGTACGCCGAGTCGTCGACCCCGGTGCCATAGAAGTCGCAGCAGGCCGCGGTCGCGTTCCAGAACCTCTTTCCGCTGCGGTCGGTGGTCCCGTCGGGCATGGCGTAGAGGAACCCGCGGCGCTCGGACTCGCCCGCCAGCTTGAAATACTCCTCGTGCAGGGCGGCGCTGGACTCGTAGCCGTGCAGGAGCACCACCAGCGGGAGCCTGGTCGTCGGGTCGTATGCGCGCGGCACATGCAGCTGGAACGGTCGGCCGTCGAGGTCGACGGTGACGGTAGAGCCCGGAGCGACTGTCGGCGCCGCCGGTCCGGATGCCGATCCGCACGCCGCGAGCAGCGGCAGGACCAGCGCGGCGAGCAGCCGCTGTTTCGCGCTCATGCCGTGATCCTGCCGGACCCGCGCACGCCTGTCGATCCGATGCGGCACGGAACCGGCGACCTGGCCGTGGCCTCCCGGTCCGCTGTCAGGGCGCGGTGATCTCGCCCATGCGGTGGCGGACGATGTCGAGTACGACGTCGTCGGGCAGCGGTGTGGCGGCGGTGAACCGCACCGTGCCCTTGGACAGTTCGTAACCGGTCAGCCGCTCACGCACCGCGTCGATGGCGGCCGGGCTGAACGGGAAGATGCTCAGGTGCTCCTTGGCCGCCCGGAACCCCAGCAGCGGCTTGCCCCGGTACCGCAGCGCCGCCATGCCGTAGCTGACACCCTGCTCGGCGTCGGGAGCCAAGGCGGTAGCGAGCCTGCGGACGTGCTCGAATGCGGCCCGCGCGGGCTCGTCGAGGCTGTCGAGATAGTCGTCCAGGACTGTTGCCATACCTGGCACGGTAGGTGATGAAGCGTCTGGCGGGCGGCCGAACGGCGCGGGAGTCACCGCGCGTCGCGAGGCTTCCGGCCGACCAGGGCGAAAAGGGCGAGCGAACCGATCGCGAGGGCCGAGCCGATGACCGCGAACGGCCACGGGCTGTACTGCTCGGTGCAGGACCGGCTGACCGCGTCGGACACGCAGACGTCGCCGGGACCGCCGCGGTTGAGGTAGGCGAGGTACCCCAGCAGCACGGCCGGCCCGGCGATCAGCCCGGGCAGCCCGATCCACGAGCGGCGGACCAGTGCCAGGGCGACAGTCGCGGCGATCGCCACCGGCAGGACGAAGATCCCGATGGTGAGCGCACCGGCCGCCGCCAGCGCGTACGCCGTACCCACCAGGCACCATGCGACGAACCAGCTGATGCCGCGCATGGTGCTCTCCTCGGGGTCGGGGTTGAGCTCACCCTACCGCAGAGTTGAACGTGTTCAAATAGCATGCCTCCTAGCCCTTGCGCGCCAGCCGGACGAGGTAGGCCACGAGGCGGAACGGCGCCTTCAGTGCCCACACCACCGCCTGCAGGTACGCGCGCCACAGCGGTTCGCCGATGGACGGCAGGAAGACCTTCAGCAGGAACGGTCCCACCCCCAGGACGGCGATGATGATCACCAGGTTGCAGACCACACCGGTGACGGCATTGACGAGCTCGTTCATGTCGTTTCGCCCTTGTCGATCGACCGAGTCCTGCGGCGGCAGCGGGTGCGGCCTCAAGGGACTGACGGACTGCTCGATGTCGGGCGCCGTCGGCTACTCCGTGCCGGCGGTCGTGCGCAGGATCGGCGGGTGCAGGGTGAGCGCGGGCCCGCGGTGGTAGAGCGCCGCCGGCCGCCCGACCTCCTGCACCCGCTTGCCGCCCGTCGGCTCGATGAAGCCCTCGGTGCTGAGGACCTTCCGGCTGAAATTGCGGGGGTCCAACTCCGTGCCCCAGACCACCTCGTAGACGTTGCGCAGGTCGCCGATGGTGAAGCAGGGTCCGCAGAAGGCCGTCGCCAGCGTCGTGAACTCCAGCCGGGTCCGGGCGCGCTCCACCGCGTCGGCGAGGATCCGGTCATGGTCGAAGGCGAGCTCTCCAGCGACGTCGTCGACCCGCGCCCACTGCGCCTGGCGGGCGTCCGACCCCGCCGTGGGGATGGGCAGGTCGGGTGCGAGGGCCAGGTAGGCGACGCTGAAGATCGGTCCGCGCGGGTCACGGTCCGGCGAGTCGTAGACGGCCAGCTGCTCCAGATGCAGCGATGTCCCCTGTAGACCGGTCTCCTCGGCGAGTTCGCGTTCGGCGGCCTGGCGCAGGTCCTCGCCGCCGCGCAGGAACCCGCCTGGTAGTGCGGGGCGGAAGCGGAACGGCTCGTTGTCGCGCTCGATCAGCAGGACGTGCAGGTCGTTCGCGCGCACCGTCAGGATCACGAGATCGACGGTCAGTCGCAGGTAGAGATGCTCTCGGTCGGTCACGGTGCCAGCATACTTTAATGTCAGCTTGACATTAAAGTGCGTGGGGGCTTAGCTTATTAATGTCAAGCTGACATTAAGGAACGGCGTCCCCCTGAAGGCCAGGCCAGCCGCATCCCGTCCGTCGCGACGTTTCGGGGCCAGGGAGTCGCCACTCTCCAGTTGCATCCTCTATCCCTTGAAGGGATCGGCCATGCGTACCCATCGACGCCTTCTGCTTGCCCTGATCGCCGCCGCGACGCTCGTCGTGTCCGGCACCAACGCCTACGACGAAACCCCGGCCCCGTGCGCCCTGCCCGCTGCCCACGGGCGCTCCAGGGGATAGCGACAGTCCACTGTGCCGGGTCGTGCGCCGCCTGCGTGCGGTGCCGACCCGGCCCGGTGTCGTATCGATAGACTTGCGCGATGTCGCTGCGGGAAGCGGACCACCAGGAACCGGACCACCGGGAATCGGCACCACGCGCCTCCACCCTGCGCATCGGGGGACTGCTGATCCCCGTCGTCTGGGGCGTCATCGCCGGGCTATGGACGCCGCGGGGGCCGGTGACCGCCGCACAGGCGCTCGCCTCGATCGGCGTCAGCCTCGTCGTGGGCCTCGGCGCCGGCCGGCTCACCAGGTCCCGCTGGTCCATGCTGCTGGCTCCAGTGGCCTTCGCCGCGGCGGTCGAGCTGGTCCGCGTCGGCTATGCCGGTCCGACCGTCGACTTCCCGCACCTCGACCCGCTCGGCATCCTCGCGCTGCTCGTCGGTCGCGGCGTCCACGGGCTGCTCGCCCTGCTCCCGCTGCTGGTCGGCGCAGCCTACGGCGCGGGTCTGGCGCGCCGGGGAGAGCCCGTCCGGGGCCGCAGGTTACGGCGCTACCTCGGCCGGGGCACGGTCGGAGTGCTCGCCGCCGCGACCGCACTGGTCGCGGTCGGGGTCGCTGTCCCGGCGGGGACCGCCGCGATCCCCGGCGGCATCGCGGAGCTGACCATGGTCGGCAAGCTGGGCCTGATGATCCGCGGGGTCCACCCCGACGCGCCGGTGCTGCTCTTCATGGCCGGTCCGCCGGGCGGCTCGGAGCTCGGTGCGATGCGGCTGCACCTGTCCGGGCTGGAGCAGCACTTCGTCGTGGCCACGGCCGACCGGCGCGGCGGCGGGAAATCCTACGGCGGCCTCGACCCGACCGGCACCCTGACGCTCGACGACGAGACGGCCAGCATCCTCACGCTCACCGACTACCTGCGGAAACGCTTCGGCAAGGACAAGATCTACCTGCTCGCGCAGTCGGGCAGCACCCTGCCCGGCGTCTTCGCCGTCCAGCGCCACCCCGAGCTCTTCCACGCCTACGTCAGCGCCGCGCAGGCCGTCGACCTGACCGCGAGCGACAGGTCCCAGTACGCCGACACGCTCGCCTGGGCGCGCGCCAAGGGCGACACTGCGCTCGCCGACCAGCTCACGGCACTGGGACCACCGCCCTACCGCGACATCCACTCGTACGCCCCGATGCTGCTCAACGAGGGCGGAGCCTTCGCCTACCCGGGAGCGATCGACACCGGCAGCGGGCAGGCCGAGAACTTCGAGGTACCCGAGCACTCGCTCCTGGACAAGGTGCACGTCTTCAGCGGCTTCCTCGACACCTTCGGCGTGCTCTACCCCCGGGAGCGCGACATCGACCTGCGGACCATGGTCACCAGGCTGGACGTGCCGTCCTACTTCGTCGACGGTGCGCACGACGTGCCTGGTCGGCTCGCGCTCATGCAGCCGTGGTTCGACGCTCTCCAGGCCCCGTACAAGGAACGGGTGATCTTCCCGGACGCGGGGCACCGCTCGATGTTCGAGAAGCCCGCCGAGTTCGTCGCCCTGATGGACCGGGTTCTGACCGAGACCCGCGGCTGACGCGATTAGCTTCAGCGGTCCCAGGGCGGCGGGATCAGCACGGACGCCATGCCCGCCGCCGTCGCGGCCTGGACGCCCAGCGCTGTGTCCTCGAAGACCAGGCACGACTGCGGCGCGACACCGAGGAGCTGCGCCGCGAGGAGGAAGCCCGCTGGGTCGGGTTTGGGCCTGGCGTACTCCCCGGCACAGACCAGCACGTCGAACCGGTCCAGCAGCCCGAGTGCGGTGAGCGAGGCGGTCACGGATTCGCGGGTGCTGCCGGAGACGACGGCGATGGGGATCCGCCCGTGGGCGTCCTCGATCTGCTCCAGCACCCCCGGTACGGCGTTGATCTGCGGCAGGAGCTGGACGAAGAGCTCCTCCCGGCGCTGCGCGACGGCCTCCACCGGCATCGTGAGCCCCTGCCGGTCGTTGAGGTCGGCGATGATGTCAGCGACCGTCCGGCCGCCCCAGGCGTAGAAGAGCTCCTCGGGGAACTCGCAGCCCCACTCACCCAGGGCCTGCGTCCAGGCGACGTGGTGCAGCGGCATCGAGTCGGCGATGGTGCCGTCGCAGTCGAAGAGGTAGGCGCCGAACTCGCCCGGAGGCAGCGAAAGGATCACCTGGGCAGGCTACCCGCAACGCCGTGGGAGCAACTCGTGAAGCGTTGCGGCGAGCTGGGTGGCGGTCGGCGTACCCCCGGATTGTTTGGGGGTTTAGGGGGGCCACTCCCAGCCGATGCCGGCGACGCCGGAGTCCTGGTCCGAGACGCACAGGTGCAGCGCGTGGTAGTCGCTGAGCGCGAGCCCGCCACCGCGCGTGCGGTCGCCGTAGAGGCCGGGCCGGGTATAGGCGTGCGGCGCCGCGGGCAGGGCGGCCGGGTCGAAGCGCACCTCCAGGACGCAGACGTCGACCCGGTTGCGGAAGGCGTAGGCGAAGTCCGTGCACTCGGCGTCCGACGCCGCGACCGTCTCCCACTCGAAGACCCAGGTCGCACCGGCCGTGAGCACCTGGGTGAAGAGCAGCTCGAAGATCATGACGGGGTGGGTGGGGTGCTGCTGGAAGCGGCCGAGCCGGCAGTTGCGCAGCGCCCGGGGCAGGCTCATCTCGTCGGGCCGCTGGCCGGGCTCGCCGAAGGAGCGCGCGACGTAGCGGTCGACGCCGTCGCGGCGGGCCCGCACGATCGAGCGCGACCGCAGCCCCTCGGAGTGCCGGGACGCGCCGATCATCAGCGTCTGGTCGTGGCTGAGCACGTCGAGGTCGCGGCTGCGGGAGCCGGGGACGCTGTCGAGGAGCTCGCCGAGCGGTCCGCGGTGCTCGTCCAGTGCGGAGGGCGGGGTCGCGAGCAGCGTGCTGAGCGACGCCTGGGGGAGCGCGAGGATCTCCTCCAGCGCGGCGACGGCGCGGACCGACCGGCTGCCGGTCGGCACGCTGCGTCCGTTCTGCCAGCCGCTGAGGCTGGAGAGGGCGACCTGGATGCCGCGGCGGGCGAGCCGGTCCCGCAGGCGGTCCAGCGGCAGGCCGCGTCGCCTGATCGCCTCGCGCAGCGCGTCGTGAAAGGGGCCGAGGCCGAGGGTGACGGTGAACTCGGCATCGGAATCGGAGCTCAGTGGGTGGGCCATGGTGCGCCTCCTCGCGCGGCGCATCCTACTCCTAGGCAAGGGATAGGGCGCCGATCGAAATTTCAATCATTTACACCGGTAAATAGCGTAAATAGCGTCGGGCGCGATGCCACTCCCATCACACGAAGTTGGTGAATGCCCATGTCCCGACCATCGGCCCGCGGCCTGCCCGCCGCCCTCGGCCTCCTGCTCGTCCTCACGACCGGGCTCGTCGCGGCCGACCCGGCCGCCGCGGCCGTGCCGGACCCCGCCTCGACCGTCAACACCCTGATCGGCTCCAGCAACAGCGGCGAGACCTTCCCGGGTGCCGTCGCCCCCTTCGGCATGGTCGCGTGGAGCCCGGAGAACACCCGCGGGGACCAGGCCCGCACGCCCGAGCCGGGTGGTTACGCCTATGACGCGGCCAGGATCAGAGGCTTCAGCCTCACCCACCTGTCGGGTACGGGCTGCGCCGGCGCCTCCGGCGACGTGCCCTTCCTGCCGATCCCCGGCACCGTCACCTCCTCGCCGACCTCGGACACGACGGACGCGACCTACGCCAGCAACTTCTCCCACGCCAACGAGACCGCAACGGCGGGCTACTACCGCGTCGGCCTCGCCTCCGGGGTCAACGTCGAGCTCACCGCCTCGACCCGGACGGGCTCGGGCCGGTTCACCTACCCGACCGGCCAGGCGGCGACGATGCTGGTGCGCACCTCCAACTCGGAGGTCGGCAGCAGCGCGGCGACGACCACGATCGACGCGGCCAACCGCACCATCAGCGGCTCGGTGACGAGCGGCAACTTCTGCGGCTACATCAACCAGATCGGCCGCCGCAGCTACTACACGCTCTACTTCCACGCGGTCTTCGACAAGGCGTTCACGAGCACCGGCACCTGGAAGAACGGTACGGTCACCGGCGGCAGCACCTCGTCGAGCGGCGGCACGACCTACGGCACCGACGGCTGGCCGGTCCGCGGCCAGGGGTCGGGCGGGTACGTCACCTTCGACACCAGCGGCGGCACGACCGTCACCGCCCGGGTCGGCATCTCCTATGTCAGCGCGGCCAACGCCCAGGCCAACCTGACCTCCGAGAACCCGGCGGGAACGAGCTTCGACACGATGCGTACCCGGGCCAAGGACGCCTGGAACGCGGCGCTGAACCGGATCGAGATCAGCGGCGGCACCGCGGCGCAGAACACCACCTTCTACACCGCGCTCTACCACTCGCTGCTGCACCCCAACGTCTTCAGCGACGTCAACGGGCAGTACACGGGCATGGACCAGGCGGTGCACCAGGTCTCGTCGGGCCAGTCCGCGCAGTACGCCAACTTCTCCGGCTGGGACGTCTACCGCAGCCAGCTGCAGCTCGTCACGCTGCTGCGTCCGGACATCGGGTCGGACATCGCGCAGTCGCTGCTCAACCAGGCCAACCAGAACAACGGCGTCTGGGACCGCTGGACACACAACCAGGGCGGCACCCACGTGATGACCGGCGACCCGGCCCACGCCGCGCTGCCGAGCATCTACGCATTCGGCGGCACCGCTTTCAACTCCTCGGCGGCGCTGACCTCGATGCTCAATGCCGCGACGACGGTCACCGCCGACGACCTGAGCCGCAACGGCTGGAACGTGATGGTCGTCGGCGAACGCCCCTCTCTCGATCAGTACCTGTCGAAGGGGTATGTGCCGACCAACGGCAACGCCTGGGGCGGTGCGGGGGAGACCCTGGAGGACGTGTCGGCCGACTTCGCCCTGTCGCAGCTCGCGCAGCGCCTGGGCAACACCGGTGCGGCGAGCACGTTCCTGCAGCGGGCGCAGAATTGGCGCAACGTTTTCCACCCGACCCGCCTCTACATCCAGGACCGCAACTCCGACGGCTCCTGGCCCGCCGGTGACCCGGCCGGCGACAGCGGCTTCGCCGAGGGCAGCTCCGCGCAGTACACGTGGATGATCCCGTTCAACGCGCGCGGGCTCTTCGACGCGATGGGCGGCAACGCGTCGGCGGTGAGCCGGTTGGACTCGTTCTTCCACAACTCCGACGGCTCCTGGTCCCTGTCCGGCGGGGGCGGCACGAAGTCCGACCTCGCCAACGAACCGTCGATCGGCGTGCCGTGGCTCTACAACTTCGCCGGGCAGCCGTACAAGACGCAGCAGACGGTCCGGCAGGTCGTCAACACGCTGTGGAACTCGGGGACCGGCGGCATCCCCGGCCAGGACGACCTGGGCGCCATGTCGGCCTGGTACGTCTGGGCGGCGCTCGGTGTCTACCCGCTCACCCCGGGCCGGGCCGAGCTGCTGCTGGGCAGCCCGCTGTTCACCTCGGCGGTGGTCCACCGGTCCAGCGGCCAGAACCTCACCATCAACGGCGTCGGCGCGGCGACGAACTCGCCCTATGTGCAGAGCCTGAAGGTCAACGGCGCCACCAGCACCAAGGCCTGGCTGCCGGAGTCCTTCGTCACCGGCGGCGGCACCGTCGACTTCACGCTCGGCACGACGGCGAACACCGGCTGGGGCTCGGCGGCAGCCGACGCGCCGCCGTCGTTCAACGGCGCGCCCGCCGCCACGAACCTCGCGCTCAACAAGCCGACGACCTCGGACTCCAACTGCAACACCAACGAGTCGTCGGCGAAGGCGGTCAACGGCACGGTCAACGGCGGCACCAGCGACAAGTGGTGCTCCACCGGCGCGAGCAAGTGGTGGCGGGTCGACCTCGGCGCCACGACGGCGATCAAGACGGTCACCGTCCGGCACGCCGGTGCGGGCGGTGAGTCGACGAGCTGGAACACCCGCGACTTCGACCTGCAGGTCTCCACCGACGGGACGAACTGGACCACGGTGGTCCAGGCCCGCGGCAACACCGCGAGCGTCACGACGCACACGCTCACGGCGAGCACGCGCTACGTGCGGCTCAACGTGATCACCGCCGAGCAGGGCACCGGTGGTGCCGCTCGGATCTACGAGGTCGAGGTGTACGCCTGACGCGCACCCTCTGACGCCGGGCGCTCTCGCTGATGGGAGCGCCCGGCGTCACGTCTGCCGTCACGTTTTGCAGCAAAGCGTGGCCAAATCGCGAAGCGAGGCCACGGCGTTTCTGGCACGTCCTGCGGGGCTCAGTCGCTGCGCTCCTTCACTCCTCGTGCCAGCGCTTGCTGCAAAACGTGACAGGGGCTACCGCGGGACTGGACTTGACAAGTGCATCGATGGACTCGAAACTTCAGCGAAACATGACAACGTTGTCTTCTGAGCGAAGGAGTTGCCGTGGGAGCACGAATGTCCAGGTCATTGCGGGTGGTGCTGGGTTTCGCCGTCACCGCGTCCATGGTGGTCGTCGGCGTACCCGGATCACCCGCCCAGGCCGCCGTCCCGGCCGACCTGACCACATTGGTCAACCCTCTGATCGGCACCCAGAAGGAAGGCAACACCTTCCCGGGCGCGGCCCTGCCCTTCGGCATGGTGCAGGTCAGCCCCGACACCGGTCACGGCACCGGCTACAACTACGACCGGCCGAAGATCTGGGGCTTCTCCCAGACCCACCTCTCCGGGGTCGGCTGCGCCTCCGGCACCGACATCCCGCTGATGCCGACGATCGGCGCGGTCAACTCCAGCGACCCCAACTCCTACGGCCAGGCGCTCAACCACGCGCAGGAGCAGGCGAGCGCCGGGTTCTACCGGGTCGCGATGCCCAACGGCGTCACCACCGAGCTGACCGCGACCCTGCGGACCGGTTGGCAGCGCCACACCTTCCCGGCCAGCACCCAGGCGAACATCCTGTTCAACACCGCCGAGGTCAAGGGCGACAACGGCAATGCCGTCTCCTCGTCGATCTCCATCGTCAACAGCGACACCGTCGAAGGGTCGGTGACCTCCAGCGGCTTCTGCAACACCTCGCCCGCGCACACCGTCTACTTCTCGGCGAAGTTCAGCCGCGCGTTCGCCTCCTTCGGCACCTGGTCCGGGGGCACCTTCACCGGCGGCAGCCGGACGTCGAGCGGCACCGGCGCGACCGGCGGCTGGGTACGATTCGACACCAGCACCGACCGCGTCGTCACCGTGAAGCTGGGCCTTTCCTACACCGGGCTCGCCGGGGCGCGCAACAACCTCACGTCCGAGACGAGCGCGGCGGGGTTCAACTTCGACACCGTCCGCAACGCCGCCCGCGACACCTGGAACGCGAAGCTGCACAAGGCCGAGGTCGACGGCGGCACCGCCGACCGCCAGGTCGCCTTCTACACCTCGCTCTACCACTCGCTGCTGCACCCCAACCTCGCCGGCGACGTGGACGGCTCCTACCGGGGCTTCGACAACGTGGTCCGGACGGCGTCGGGCTACACGCCCTACCAGACCTTCTCACTCTGGGACACCTATCGAGCGCAGAACCAGCTCGTCGCGCTGCTGGAGCCCCAGGTGGCCCGGGACTCGGCGTTGTCGCTGCTCGCCGTCGACCGGGAGCTCGGCTGGCTACCCCGCTGGTCGATGATGAACACCGAGACCAACACGATGACCGGCGACCCGGTCACCCCGTTCCTGGTCGACCTGTGGGCCCGCGGGCTGCTCAACGGCTACGAGCAGCAGTTCTACACCGCGCTGCGCAAGAACGCGCTGGGTACGCCGCCCGCCGCCACCGGTCTCAACGCCCGCAACGGCAACCCGTACTACACGACGATCGGCTACCTCCCGACCGGGGTGACCTGCACCCCGACCGCGTCGTTCGACAACGACTGCCAGTACCCGGCGTCGGCGACCCTGGAGTACGCGGCGGCCGACTCGGCACTGGCGATCATGGCGCGGGCGCTGGGCTACACCGCCGACGCGGACCTGCTCAACGCGCGCGGGCAGAACTACCGCAACATCTTCGACCCGTCGATCGGGTTCTTCCGGCCCCGCAACGCCAACGGCACCTGGGCCGCCCCCTACGCGCCGACCGACGGCGGGCACAAGTTCCACGAGGCCGGGGCCTACCAGTACCAGTGGCTCGTGCCGCAGGACCCGGACGGGCTGGTGAGCCTGCTCGGGGGCAAGGCGGCGGCGAACACCCGGCTGGACCAGTTCTTCGCCTACAGCGACCTGCTGACCAACCCGTCGGGCACCGCCCGGGACAAGTGGGTCAACGGCGCATACGACTACTACAGCTTCACCACCTACAACCCGAACAACGAGCCGGACCTGCTGGCGCCCTACACGTACCTGTGGACCGGGCAGCCCGCCAAGACGGCGACGGTGCTGCGGGCGGCGTACACCCTGTTCACCAACGGGCCCAACGGCGTCACGGGCAACGACGACCTCGGGACGATGTCGGCCTGGTACGTCTTCTCGTCGCTGGGCCTCTACCCGCTGATGAACGGCGCCAACTTCTACGGCGTCACCACACCGCAGTTCCCGACCGCGAAGGTCACGATCGGCGCCTACGGCACCCAGCAGGGCGGCACGCTCAACATCGCCGCGCCGGGAGTGAGCGACGCCAACCGCTACATCGGCACCGCGACGCTGAACGGCACCGGGTTCACCAAGACCTGGCTGTCGCAGGCGGAGATCGCCAAGGGCGCCACCCTGAACTACACCGTGACCGGCACCGCCGGGTCCTGGGGGACCGGTGCGGGCGACACCCCGCCGTCGTCCAACCACACCACCCCGCCCGCGGCACCGGTCAACCTGGCGCTGAACAAGCCGGCCACCGGCTCGGCGGCGTGCGCCGCCGACGAGGGCCCGGCGAAGGCGGTCAACGGCAGCGTCGCCGGCGGCAACCCCGACAAGTTCTGCTCGCTCGCCGCACCGGGCTGGCTGCAGGTGGACCTCGGCTCCACGCAGCAGGTCAACCGCTTCGTGGTGAAGCACGCCGGGTCGGGCAACGAGGGCGCGACCTTCAACACCAGGGCCTTCAACATCCAGCTCTCCACCGACGGGAGCACCTGGACCACCCCGGTGACCGTGACGAACAACGAGGTCGGCGCCACGGCGCACAGCATCGCCACGACGGGTGCCCGGTACGTCCGCCTCAACACCACCACCGCCACCCAGACCACCGACACCGCCACCCGCATCTACGAGTTCGAGGTCTACGGATCCGGCACGGCACCGTCCAACCTCGCCCTCAACCAGCCCACCACCAGCAGCGCCCCCTGCGGCACGACGGAGGGGCCGGAGAAGGCGGTCAACGGCAGCGTCAGCGGCGGCAACTCGGACAAGTTCTGCTCCGGTGCCGCCGGTGCCTGGCTGCGGGTCGACCTCGGCTCGACGCGCAACATCGTCCGCTTCGAGGTCGCGCACGCGGAAGCGGGCGGTGAGCAGGCCGCCTACAACACCAGGGCCTACACCATCGAGGTCTCCAACGACGGGACCACCTGGTCGCCGGCGGCGAGCGTCACCGCCAACACCGCGGCCAACACCAGCCACACCGTCGCCGTCTCCGGCCGCTACGTGCGGCTGACGATCAACACGCCGACCCAGACGACCGATGCGGCGGCTCGTATCTACGAGCTGCGGGTCTTCGGCTGAGACCGCCTGTGAAGGGGCGTTGAGGTCCGGCGTCGTCAGCCTACGAGCTGACGGCGCCGGACCCCATGGCACCGTTACGGCTACGCCGCAGGTTTACCCATATGTGAAGGTTCCACCGTGAGATGGACGCTGGTCGCGGCGGCCCGGTGATTGACTGCCCACATGCGTAAATATCTCGCTTTATTGGCCACCGCCGCGGCCATCGCCGCAGGCACCGTCACCGTGACCGCCGCACCGGCCCACGCGGCCCTGCGCAACTGCACCGGTGAGACCGCCTACTCCAACAAGAGCAGCGGCACGGCCTCGCTCATCGGCACCGGCATCAACTACCGGACGGGCCCGGACCACAACACCTGCACCTCGCTGGGCACCTGGAACCAGAGCAGCGGCTACTACCTCTACCTCTGGTGCTACACCTACGGCTCCTACGTGAGCAACGGGCAGCAGGGCTCCAACGTCTGGTGGTTCGGTCGGCGCAGCGGCACCTCCCAGCAGGGCTGGATCTCCTCGCTCTACACCATCGAGAGTGGCACGTCGAACTCCGACCAGTGCTGATCGTGTAAACCTCGGCACGACATGATGGCGGCTGACCGGGTCGGCCGCCATCGGCGCGGCGGGCTTCCGCGTAGCATCGCGGCGATGAGCGACTCATCACGCCGCCCGCTGCCCGGCAGGCTCGCCGCCTTCCTCGTCTTCTTCGCCAGCGGGGCGGTGCTCGTGCTGGAGACCGTCGCGTTGCGCATGGTCGGACCCTATGTCGGCGTCTCGCTCCAGGTCACCAGCTCGGTGATCGCGGTGTCGCTGGGCGCGATCGCCTACGGCGCGTGGCTCGGCGGCTGGTTCGCCGACCAGCGCGATCCCCGCACGCTGATCGCGCCGGCGCTGGTCCTCGCGGGCATCGCCACCGGTCTCACGCTGCCGCTGGTGCGCTACGCCGGGGAGGCGTTGCGCGGCGGTGCGGTACCGGCGATCCTGCTCGTCACCGCGATCACGGTCTTCATCCCCGCGCTGCTGCTCTCCGCGGTGCCGCCGATCGTCGTCAAGCTCCAGCTCGCCGACCTGAACCGCACCGGCCAGGTGGTCGGCCGCCTGTCCAGCATCGGTACGCTCGGCGCGGTCACCGCCACCCTCGTCACCGGATTCGTGCTGGTCGCGGCCCTGCCGAGCAACGTGATCATGGTGAGTCTGGCGGTGTCGCTCGGCGTGGTCGGGCTCGCCGTCGGAAGCTACCTGCACCGCGATCGGGCCCGGCCCGGCCTGCCCCTGTCGCAGCGGGCCAAGGCGACGCTCGCCGTGATCGGCATCGCCGGCGCCGGGCTCTCCGCCGTCGCGCCGACCCCGTGCGATGTGGAGACCGCCTACAGCTGCGCCGCGGTCGAGGTCGATCCGGAGCGGGCCGGCGGGCGGGTGCTCTACCTGAACTCCGCCCAGCACTCCTACGTGGACCTCGACGATCCCCGGCACCTGGAGTTCGCCTACACCCAGTGGATCGGCGCGGTCGCCGACCTGGCCGCGCCGCCGGGGGAGGCGATCGACGCGCTGCACCTGGGCGGCGGCGGGTTCACCGTGCCCGCCTACCTCGCCGCGACCCGGCCGGGCAGCGACAGCGTCGTGTTCGAGATCGACGGCCGCCTCGTCGAGCTCGCCGAGAGGTCGCTCGGTCTGCGCCCCGGGCCCGGGCTGCGACCGGTCGTCGGCGACGCCCGGATGCTCATCGCCGACCGGGCCGACGCCTCGGCCGACCTCGTCGTCGGTGACGCGTTCGGCGACCTCGCCGTGCCGTGGCACCTCGCCACCAGGGAGATGGCCGCCGAGGTCCGCCGGGTGGTCCGGCCGGGCGGGATCTACGTCCAGAACGTCATCGACTACCCGCCGCTGCGCTTCATCCGGGCCGAGACGGCGACCGTCGCCGCGGTCTTCCCGCACGTCGCCCTGATCGCACCGCCCCGGGCGCTCGCCGGGGACGACGGCGCGAACTTCCTCATCGTCGCCGGGCCGGACCCGCTGCCGCTGGCCCGCATCGCCGAACGGCTCGCCGCGCTGCCCGAGCCGGTCATCGTCATCAGCGGTGCGGAGCTCGACGCGTTCATCGGCCGTGCCCGAGTGCTGACCGACTCTTTCGCGCCCGTGGACCAACTGCTCGTCTCGCCCTACTGACCGGCTTGCGAGGTTCGTCGCCGGTGCATAGTGGATGTCCGAATAGGTGATGTCTGGGCATCGGTGGGCGGTCCAGGATGGCAGGCGTGACCACCGAGGAGATCGAGGAACCGTCGCCGCCGCAGGTGCCTGATGCGGCGTACCCGTCGATGGAACTTGTGCCCGACCAGGCCACGCCCTCCCGGCCACGCCCTCCCGGCTGCGCCGGGTGACCTCGGCCGCGGTGCGGTTGCGCGACGGCGTCGCCGAGCGGGTGGAGCTCTCGCCCGAGGCGCAGCGGCTCGCAGAGACGGCGGCGAGGGCGGCCCGGTCGGCGGCGAGCCGCACGGCCGAGACGGCGAAGGTCGCGGCCGAGCAGGCGAGCGTGGTGGCCCGCGTCGCCTCCGAGCAGGCCACGGTGCTGGGCCGGTCGGCGGCTGAGCAGTCGTCGGCTGCGGCCCGGGCGACGGCGGCGCGATCGGCGACGGTGGTCCGAGGCGCCGGGGACGCGACGCTGAGCGTGGCGCAGGGCGCCGCCCGGCAGGCGACCCGGGCCGCGAAGAGCACGCTGCACGGGTTCGTCGCCTTCATGACCGGCATCGGCTACTTCTTCCTCGCCGCGTTCCGGTTCCTGCGCAGCCCGGTCCTGTGGGTGATCGTGGCGATCCCCGCGGTCCTCGTCGCGCTGCTGCTCGCGGGCGTGGAGGCCGGCGCGATGGCGATCACCGACCTGATCACCGAGTGGATCGTCGGGTTCACCTCGGGCTGGCCGGGCTTCATCCACAGCGGACTGCACTTCGGGCTGGAGTTCGGGATGCACCGGGTCGCCGACGTGGTGATCGGATTCATCTCGCTGCCCGCCTCGATCGTGCTCGGCGCGCCGTTCTACCTGCTGCTGGTGCGGCGGCTGGACCGGCGGCTCGGCCACGTGCCGGAGCACCGGCCGGGCTGGCTTCGGGCGACCGGCTTCACCCTGCTGCAGACGATCCCGGGTCACCCTGCTCGCCACCTTCGGCTGGCTGCTGGCGCTGCCGTTCGTGCTGATCCCGGCGATCAACGTGGCGATCGCACCGGCGCTGGTGCTGCTGCTCAACGGCTTCCTGCTCGGGCTGGTCGTGCTCGCGATCCCGCTGCACCACCGGGGCGTCCGCCGGTTCCGCGACCACCTGCGCTACGCCTGGCGCAACCGGTCCTTCGTCACCGGTTACGGCATCACCTCGATCCTGATCCTCGCCGTCCCGTTCACGCCGCTGCGGCTGGTCACGATCCCCGTCGTGATGGTCGGCGCGGTCCTGCTCTACCACCGGATCGAGCGGGCGAAGCCGCTGGGCGACCTGCAGATCCCGGCCGTCCAAACGTGAGACTTCAACTGCGCGATCTCTGCCAGCGATTTTCCAGGGAGAGATCGTTAGAACAGGGGTGTACGCAAACCTGAAGCGGCTCCGAGCCGCCATGAACCCCCGTCCGGGCCCCGTGTGGCGGTCCGACCTGCCGGCCTCGCTCGTCGTCGTCCTCGTCGCGGTGCCGCTCTCGCTCGGCATCGCGCTCGCCTCGGGCGCGCCGCCGGCCGCCGGCCTGATCGCCGCCGTCGTCGGCGGGATCGTCGCCGGTGCGCTCGGCGGGTCGGCCGTCCAAGTCAGCGGCCCCGCCGCCGGGCTGACCGTGATCGTCGCGACGACCATCGCCACCTTCGGCTGGCGGGCGACCTGCGTGATCGTCGCCGTCGCCGGTGTCATGCAGGTGGTGCTCGGCATCGCTCGAGTGGCACCGGTGGCGATGATGGTCTCGCCCGCCGTCGTGCACGGCATGCTCGCCGGTGTCGGCGTCGTGATCGTGCTCGCCCAGCTGCACGTCCTGCTCGGCGGCGCGCCGCAGGCCTCGGCGCTCGACAACATCCGCGAGCTGCCCGCGAAGGTGCTGGAGCACCACAGCCACGCCTTCTACGTCGGGGTGCTCACTCTCGCCGTGCTGTGCTTCTGGCGCCGGGTGCCCAGGGTGGGGACCGTCCTGCCCGCGCCGCTCGTCGCGGTGTGCCTGGCGACCCTCGTCACGGTCGCAGTGGACTGGGACGTGCGCTACGTGAGCCTGTCCGGCTCGCTGTTCTCCTTCGGCCTGCCGGAGCTGCCCGGAGACGTGATCGGTGCCGGGCTCGCGGCGCTCAGCATCGCGCTGATCGCCAGCGTGGAGACGCTGATGTGCGCGGTCGCCGTCGACCGGTCGCACTCCGGTCCCCGGGCCAACCTGCACCGGGAGCTCGTCGGGCAGGGCACGGCCAACATCGTCTCCGGCCTCGCCGGCGGCCTGCCGGTCGCCGGGGTGATCGTGCGGTCGACGACGAACGTCGCCGCCGGTGCGCGTACGCACTGGTCGACGATCTTCCACGGCTGCTGGATCCTGGTGCTGGTCAGCGTGGCGAGCCCGGTGATGGAGCTGATCCCGCTGCCGGCGCTGGCGGCGCTGCTCGTCTACACCGGCATCCGCATGATCGACATCGCGCACGCCCGGCAGGTCCGCAAGCATCGCGAGACGGCCATCTACGTCGCGACGGCCGCGGGGGTCGTCGTGCTCGGGCTCCTGGAGGGGGTCGCCATCGGCATCGCCGGGGCCATCCTGCTCGCCCTGTGGCGGGTCACCCGCATCCGCATCACGGTCGAATCGCACGCCGAGCAGGAGCAGGTCACGGTCAGCGGCCTGCTGACCTTCCTCGCTGTGCCGACGCTCACCCGCACGCTGCGGCGCATTCCCGACCAGGCGACGGTCCAGATAGACCTGAGCAACCTCTACATGGATCACGCGGCGGCGTCGGCGCTGCACGACTGGCAGCTCGCCCATGAGCGCACCGGTGGCACCGTGGAGATCCACGAGATCCACCACAGCTGGTACCACGACGCGATCCATGGGCGCGAGATGCCCGAGTCCGTCAGCCAGCCGGTGCCCTGGGGCGTCCGCCGAATACCCTTCCTCGGTACGCGTGAGCAGCTCAAACGTGGCGCACAGTCGTTCCACCGGCATACCCGGGACCACGTGGCGCCGATGCTGGCCGACCTCGCCGACGCCGGGCAGAAACCCGGGCACCTCTTCGTCACCTGTGCCGACTCCCGGCTCGTGCCGAACCTGTTCACCTCCACCGTGCCCGGTGACCTGTTCACCGTGCGCAACATCGGCAACGTCGTCGCCCGCCACGGGCGCCCGGCAGCCGACCCGTCCATGCAGGCGGCGCTGGACTACGCGCTCGGAGTACTGGAGGTCACCACGATCACCATCTGCGGCCACTCGCACTGCGGTGCGGTCGCCGCCGCGCACGGGGGCGGTGCGCACACGATCACCCTGCACCGGTGGCTGGACCACATCCGCCGTCCGGGCCGGGCGAACACGGGCACCACGTGCACGAAGACGTCCGCGCAGCACAACGTGATCCAGCAGCTGGACAACCTGCGTACGCATCCCGTGGTGGCGCGCAGGGAGGGACAGGGCAGCCTGCACCTCGTCGGGATGTACTTCGACCTCGACACCAGCGAGGTGCACATGCTCGACCCGGCGACCGGAGCTTTCCAGCCGGTGACGCCATCGGAGGCGGGCCAACCGCGGCCCGGCTAGGTAACCTGCGGGTGGGTGCCGCCGGCTGCGATGGCGGCACCCACCCGTCGTACCGTCCGGGTAGATTTCGGCTCGTGACCGCCGAGCCAACCCCGCGCCAGCCCCGCCGAGACTCGCTCGGCCTGCCCCTGATCTGCGGCGCGGTCGCCGGTGCCGCGCTGGCCGGCCGTTGGGGCGCGCTCGCCGTCGTGGTCGGTGCGGTCTGCGGCGCCGCCGTCGTCACCGCCGCGACGGTGCTCGCCCGGGCGCGGCAGCGCCCCGGGGAGATCCCGGCGCTGTGGTCGCGCATCGTCATGAGCGGCACCCTCGCCGCCCCGGCCGGCTGGCTGCTCGGGCTCACGGGCGCGTCGCCGGTCGTCGTCGGCCTCGTCTTCGGCACGGTCGTCGGGCTGCTCGGCATCCGCCCGCAGAAGGTGATCCTCGGGCCGGTGCTCGGCGCGGCGGTCGGCTGGACGCTCGGCGCGGTCTGGTCGGGCATCCCGGCGGCGATCGTCGCCTGCACCACGGTGGTCGTCGGGCGGAGCGTCGCGGCGCTGGTGTTCCGGTCGCCGCAGGTGCGCCTGCTCGCCGAGGAGGTCGACGCCGACGACCTGCCCTTCGTCGTGCCGCTCGCGGCGAGCGGCTCCTATGTCGGCACGGGCTATGTGAAGGAGTTGGCCGAGTCGCTCGGCGGGCGCTACCGGCATGACGCGCCCGATGTGGGGATCGTCGCCTCGCTCGACGACCTCGCCGGACCGGAGCTCGATCCCGGCACCGTGGACCCGCTGGTCCGCGAGTTCTACGAGCACACGACCCGTTTCAAACTCGACATCGTGCCCGAGTGGCGGACCTGGGTCCGTCCCGGCTACCTGCTCTACCGCAACCTCGTCGCCCGGCGCCTCGGCCAGGCGAGCGTGCCGATGAACCAGCGCGAGGCGCAGCGCGGCATCCGCAGCCGCATCGACACGATCAGCGACGCCGCCGGTGCGGTCGGCGTCCGGGGCTGGATCCGGTCCTTCGCCGACACCGACGAGCCGATCTACGTCGGGATCTACACCACCTACCGCCGCGACGGGCGGGGCTATGTCAGCGTCGGCTTCCCGCTGCCGCAGTCGAGCTTCACCGCGACGCTCACGCCGCAGCCCCGTCCCGGTGGCGGCCTGATCCTCACCAGCGAGAGCGACCTCGACCAGCCGGGACACTATCTGACCTACGTGGACGAGAAGTCCCGGCGGCTCACGGCACTGGTGATCCCCGGTTTCGCCGAGCGCCTCGACGTCTACGCCGAAGGCGGCACGCTGCGCGCGGAGCACGCCTTCCGGGTCTTCGGCCTGCCGTTCCTGATCCTGCACTACCGGATCTACCGCAAGGACCGAGCCGCCTAACGGCGGCGGTCCGCCGACTGGCCACAGGGGACGCAGTGGGTCGCCCATGGCATGATCTCCAGCCGCCCGGCCGGGATCTCCCCGTCGCAGCTCGCACAGACGCCGAAGCCGCCGGCCTCGTGGCGGGCGATCGCCGCCTCCAACCGCAGCACCTGTTGGTGCAGGGCCTCGGCCACCATGTCGGTCTCGCTCGTCTCCGCAGCCCGGCTGCCCAGGTCCACCACGTCGCCGACGTCCTGGACGCTGCGGCGGCTCGCCTCGATCTCGCGGATCTGGGCGGCGTGCTGCTCGACCGCCTCACGGTGCCGGTCGTGCAGCATCTCGCCGATGTCGGTGCTCAGCGGCCGGTCCAGGGTGATCGTCATGATGGCTCCTTCGAAAGCGATCTGCGGTGTGCGAAAGGTCTTGCCCTGCTTGCCCTCGCGGCAAACTCCGTCTTCCCTGAGAGGATCCTGCGAGTCAGAGCGGCTGGTAGCAGCAGCGCACGCCGGTGCGTACCGCGGTTCGCAGCTCCTCGCCGATCACCGGGTCGGCGGTGGCGATATGCGCCAGGGCCCGGCGGATCGCCTTGCCGACCGAGATCCTGGCCCGCTCGGTGTTGCCCGCGAAGGTCCTGTCCCGGCCGCCCAGCCCCGTCCGTGCCGCCAGCTCGTCGATGAGCCACTGCCGCTCGGACCTGGCCCGTTCGGCCCGGGCGGGGTCGTGGCGGGCCTCCGCCTCCTCGACCTCGTCGGTGAGCTCGGTGAGGCGTCGGCGGTAGGAGCGCTTCGCCGCCTCGTCCAGCACCGGCTGGCCGGTGGTGGTGGCCGCAGCGATGCTCGACGCCGGGTCCGGGCCGACGGCGAGCTCCACTGCGGCGATCTCGTAGCCGGGGTTGGCGACGAGGGCGGCCAGGTATCGCGTACCCACGCTGTCGTCGACGACCGCGACCCGGTGACCGAGGCTGAATTCCCAGTCGCGGCCCCGACGGCGGCAGGCGACGGGCTGGCGGCGGCGGACGCCGCGAGCGGGCGGCGGAGCGGGAGCCGCGGGGAGCGCGACGCCCAGCTCGGCGGCGTCGCTGGTGGCGATGCCGAGCTGCCGGTCGGCCTCGGCGCGGTCGTCCGCGCCGGACCGCTGCCGCAGCGCCTGCGCCAGGCGGGCCCGGGACATCGCCGCGGCGGGGAAGTGGCCGAGCTTGAGGTTGTCGCGGACGGCGGCCCGCAGGTGCGTGACGGCCCGATCGGTCTCCCCGGCCGCGAGCGAGGCGACCCCCAGCGCGTGCTGGGCCGATCCGAAGCAGGCGACGCCCATGCTCGCCAGCATCGGCTGGTCGGCGTGGGGGAGGAGCAGGTTGTAGGCCTCCGTCGCGAGCTCACCGTCGGCGAGCAGGGCGGCCGCCTCGATCAGCCCGTAGATCATGACGAGCCAGCTGCTGGAGCGGGGCAGTGTGGCCAGGCCCGGCCCGTGCAGCTTCGCCAGCGCGGACATCGCCTCCCGCCGCTGGCCCGCCTGCGCGCAGGCGACGGCGAGCGCGGCCACATAGGAGTAGTCGCTGGCGCTCAACGTCGGCGAGGCGGCGAGCTCCCGCAGCATCGGCAGCAGGTCGGTGAGGCGCCCCTCGAACCAGGCGATCGCGACGAGCTGGGCGCCGTGCCAGCCGAGGGCGTCGACGTCGCCGGCCGATCTGCCGAGGTCGGCGCAGTCGGCGGCGAGGCTCCGCGCCTCGGCGAACCGGCCCGCTCGGATGCGGAGCATCACCTCGATCGCCTGGACCACGAAGGCGACCGCGAGGTGGTCCCGGTCGGCGAGCTCCGCACGCAGTTCGGTGAGGGCACGGTCGGCCAGTGCGTCGCCGTCGAGCAGGAGACCGACGACCCGCCACAGCAGCCCCATCAGCAGGTCGCTGCGGCACCCGTTGGCGATGGCGGCGCTGATGATCTCGTCGCTGAGCGAGCGGCGCAGCTCGCCGAGGCCAGGTCCGAGTGCGCAGTGGAAGGCGAGGCTCGCCGTGTCGAAGATCGCGATCTGGTCGCCGCAGCGGCGGGCCTCGTCGACGAGCGCGAGGGTCGCCGCGTGCTCGCCGATGCTGTACTCGTGCTCGGCGGCGAGCCGGGCGCGCAGCCGGATGCCGAGCGGTGAGGCGGGTTCGGTCGCGGCGACGGCCCGGCGGAGCCGGTCGCGGGTGAGGGTGGCGACCTGGACGCCGCGGTGCTCGTGTACCCAGAGCCCGCCGAGGCCGGCGGCGGCGAGCGCGAGCGCCTCGCCGTCGCCCGTCGCCTCGGCGGCGCGGTAGGCGGCGTCGAAGTGGTCCCGGCTCAGGGCGAGGTCGCCGTCCGTCCACAGTGCCTGGGTGCCGCCGCGCAGGAGTCCGCCGGGCTCCAGCCGCACCGATTCCCGCCATGGTGTCGGACCCATCTCATCCCCCAATGCACCGAGCTAGCTCAGCTATTGACCGGAGTATTGCACCGGGGGAGAGAGCGGAGTCAATGGTTGCCATGGTGCGGAAATCTGACGGTCACGCGGGCCCAGGTCACTCGTGTGCACTGCCGGATGTGATGGACGCCACTCCGAAAATGATCGGTGCAATTATTCACTACCTCGGATCAATTGACAGGAGCGTGGGGCGCGGCGCACGATGCGGCGAGCACTTGCGACCCCGGGCGAAAGGCCACCTGATGGACGACTTCCGACTCGTCGCCGATGACGTCGAGGCCGACATCCGGTCCGGCAGGCTGCGCCCCGGTGAGCGCCTGCTGCCGCAGCGGGAGTTCGCCCGCCGCCGCGGGATGGCCGTCTCCACCGCCGCCCGGGTCTACCAGGAGCTCACCCGGCGCGGCCTGACCGCAGGCGAGATCGGCCGGGGCACCTTCGTCCTCGGCGAGGCCGGGCCGCCGACCGTCGAGCACGGACCCGCGATGATCGACCTGGAGGCCAACTTCCCCGTTTTGGCCGAGCAGGTGCCGATGCTCGCCCGCTCGATCGCCCGCGTTCTGGAGCCCTCCGCGCTGACCGCGGTTCTCAACCCGGTGCCCGTGTACGCGACAGCCGAGGCCCGCGCCGTCGGTGCCGGGTTCCTCGGCCGGGGCGGCTGGCAGCCCGAGGCCGACCGGATGCTGTTCACCGGCAGCGGACGGCAGTCCATCGCGGCGGCCCTCGTCACCCTCGCCCGGCCCGGCCAGCGTCTCGGCGTGGAGGAGCTGACCTATCCGGTGGTCAAGTCGATCGCGGCCAGACACGGGGTGACCCTCGTGCCGATCGAGATGGACGAGCACGGGCTGAGCCCGTCGGCGCTGGCCGAGACGCACCGGCACACACCCCTCGCCGCCGTCTACGTCCAGCCCACCCTGCACAACCCGCTCGGCACCACCATGCCGGCTCAGCGGCGCGCCGAGCTCGGCGCCTGCCTCGCCGACCTCGGACTCGTCGCGATCGAGGACGGGATCAACTCCTTCCTCGACGACGAGGCGCTGCCGCTCGCCGCGTACGCCCCGCAGCAGACGATCGGCGTCGACAGCCTCTCCAAGCGGGTCGGGGCGGGCCTCAACCTGGGCTTCGTCCACGGCCCGGCCCGCCTCACCGAGCCGCTCGCCGCCGCGATCCGCTCCTGGACCTGGACGGCACCCGGACTCGCCCTCGCCTGCGCGGTCACCGTCCTCGCCGACGGCACCGCCGAGCGGATCATCCGGCTCAAGCAGCGAGACGCCGTCTTCCGCCACGCGATCGCCGGTGAGGTCCTCGCCGAGTTCGATCTGCAGTCGGACCCGCGCGCCTACCACGTCTGGTGGCGGCTGCCCGGGAAGTGGACCTCGGACGCCTTCACCTCGGCCGCGGCCCGGCTCGGCATCGTGATCAGCCCCGCCTCGGACTTCGCCGTAGCGCCGGCGCCGGAGGCCGTGCGGCTCTCGCTCTCCTCACCCGATCCGGTCGCCCTGCGGCGCAGCCTGGAGTTGCTCGCGGGGGTCGCCCGGACCATCCCGTCCGAGGTGGGAGCGGCCTACTGACCGCAGGCCGGAACGGGATGGAACGGCATGGCACGGTCCGGAACGCCCTTGGGGTGTCCATCGACACCTCGATTCCGGAGGAATACATGTCCAGGAAGCTATCCCTGCTGGCGCTGGCCGCAGCGGTCGTCTTCACCACGGTGGCGAGTGGCTCACCCGCCACCGCCGCTCCGCCGCCTTCCGTGCAGGCTGCCCCGCCCGTCGCCGCCGTCGACTGGGAGGGCCTGCCCACCTGGAGCGCCGGCTACGGCCCGATGCGCAACCAGAGCAACGGACTCAAGGCGCTGCGGTACGCCGTCCGCGACTACGGCATCAACCTCAACTGGACCGACTGGCCCAACTCCAAGTGGGAGGTCTACGGCCAGGGGCTGCCGACCAACGGCTCGATCACCGACACCACCAACGTGGCGATCAAGGTGCCTGGCGGCGGCTACCTGCGCTGGAGTCCGCAGGAGTGGGGCATCGACCTCGGCTGGTCGTCGACCCCCGTCTACGAGTGGAACCTGATCACCACCGCCACCGGCCAGGCCCTGTACAACCGGACCCGCAATGACTACGTCGTCTACGGCAGCCGGTTCTGGGGCGTCAACCTGATCTGGCTCGGCGACGCCGTGGTCACCCCGCCGGGATCGGGGGCGACCGGGGTGAAGACGGTCATCGCCTACAACTGCCACCGTGACTACCGGCCGCTGAACATGTGGGTCAACGACATGGACGCGGGCGGCTCCTGGGTCAACCTCGGTGTGGTCAACTCGCAGTGGAGCGGTGTCGGCGGCAGCTGCCCGGTGGTGGGCTCACCGTTCACCTACTCCCCGAGCGTGTCGAACCACCGCATCCAGATCGTCGGGGTGGACCACACCGCACCGGGCTGCTCCAACAACCCGACCATCGGCTCGTGCCAGCGGTGGATGTTCGGCTTCATCAGCAACACCACCGGCGGAACCGCACGGATCACGCTCTCCTGATTCGGACGCGCAGGGCTCGACCATCCCGGTCGGGCCCTGCGCGGCGTAGGTCAGCGTCGGCGCTGCTCGACCTGGCGCGTCTCGGTGCGGGCGTGCGGAAACGCGCCGGCCGCGCGTTTCTTCTGGACCAGGCGGGTGAGGTAGATGAGCGCGGCGCCGAGAACCCCCATGTCGTCCAGGTAGATCGGGTCCGGCAGGATGTCGATCGGGAAGATCGTGTAGGCCATCGCTCCCCAGAACACCCAGTTGCCGCCCGCGCCCAGCTCGTTGAGGGTCTTTTTCGTCTTCCACAGCCGCCGCGCCAGCTTCACCGCGCCGAAGATGGTGACGGCTGCGATGATCGCCACGACGATGGCGACCGCGATCCAGGCCTCGCGTGACATGGCTTCTCCTCGCACACCGGCTGCCCGCGTCTGTCGCGGCCAGTGATGGAAGCATGCCCGCCGGGGCGGGCGTGGCAAACCTCGGGCCCGGCCTGCCCTGAATTTTAATGCTGGACACGCCGCGAAATCCGTCACCACCGTCAGGATCGTTTCCGACACGCCGTCGATCCAGCATTAAGTTCAGGGGCCGACCGGCTCGTACGGCCGGGTTCGTCGCTGACGACGGACCCCAGTCGACCAGGCCGTCCACGACGAACCGGCGCTCGCCGCCTTCCGCGAGCGGTTGGAGATCCTGGACAGTCCGACCGCGACGGCGGTTGATCACACCGTTTCCCGAAAGAAGGTGCGATCAAGGCCCTTGATCGCACCTTCTTTCGGGAAACGGTGTGATCAGTGAAGGCGCAGCGCGCGGCGCTCGGCGGTCACGTCACCTTCCCCGAACCAGACGTGATCATGGGCGGTGATCACGTCGCTTTCCCCTAATTGGACGTGATCACCAGGGAAGAAGCGGGGGCGGGCCAACCACTCCGAGCCGCACCCAGCTCCCTCGTCGTCGAGCCCTGAACCCCGCCACACCCGTCGCCCCTTAGGACCAACTCTTCAAGAGTTGCGGCGATCTTGGCATGCGGCGCCGCGCCACTGCGGTGCCAGCGGGCGGCGCGGGCCGGGCGGCGCGGCGCGGGGCGGGTGGCGCGGTAGCGGATCGGACCGGAGGATCAGCTGGAGCGGCGGCGGCGGGTGATCAGGACGGTGGCGGTGCCCGCGATGAGCAGTCCCGCGCCGCTGAGCGCGATGGTGCCCACCGGCACACCCGTGATCGGGATCGGCTCCCCGCCGACCTCGGTGGTGACGCTGGCGGAGAGCGGCCCGACCCCTTGGGCGGCACACCGCGCGCAGGGCGTCACCGAGGCGGTGTTGGTCACGGACCCGGGCTGCGTCGGCGTCCCGGTGATGGTGAGAACCGTCGAGCCGCCCGCCGGAACTGCGGCCGTCGTGCTGATCGCGTTGCCGCTCCCGCTCGCGGGTGTGCAGGCCGGGCAGGTCCAGACCACATCGATCAGCGAGCCCGGCACCGTGTCGGTGATCGCCGTCGCCGGTGCCGCGAAGCTGCCGGTGTTGGTCACCGTCACGGTGTAGACGAGAGATCCGCCGGCGGTCACGGACGCCGCGCCGGTCTTCGTCACGGCGAGCGACACCGGTACCTCGCAGGGGGTGGTGACGGTGTCGCTGGCGTCGTCGGGGGTCCGGTCGGCGTTGGTCCCGGACGCCGACGCGCTCTGCGTGACGTCGCGCTCCGCACAGGCGGTCGCGTCGCCGCCGACGGTCGCGGTGAGGTGGACGACCCGCGTGGCACCCGCTGGCAGGTTGCCGAGTGCGCAGGTCAGTGTGGTGCCCGAGACGGTGCAGCCGGGTGCGGTGACGGTCGCCGGGTCGAACGCGGCCGGGATCGTGTCCGTCAGGACAACTCCGGAAGCGGCGGCGGGGCCGTTGTTGGTGACCGTGATGTCATAGGTCGCGTCCTGCCCGAAGACGAGCGGTGACGCGCTCGTCAGCTTCTTCTCGACGACGAGGTCCATGAACTGGTTGACCGCGGTGTCCGTGCTCGCGGTGTTGTTGGTCGGGTCGAGGTCCGTCCGGTCGGCCGGTGCCGTGACGACCGCCGTGTTGGTGATGGTCGTGCCCGCCGCCGCGTCGGCCGCGGTGCCGGTGATGGTGAGGGTGACCCCGGTGTTGGACTCCATCGCCGCGGTGACGCTGATGTCGTTGCCCGTGCCCGATGGCTGCCCGCACGAGGCGCCCGCGCCGCCGCTGCACGTCCAGGTGACGTCGGTGAGCCCGGCCGGGACGGTGTCGGTGATGACGGCGCCGGAGACCGGGTTCATGTAGTCGTTGCGCGCGATCACGGTGTAGGTGACCTGGCCGCGGGGGTCGACGGTGGCGGTCCCCGTCTTGGTGACGGAGAGGTCGGTCGGGACGGTGACGACGAGGTTGCGGATCTCGTGGTTGTTGGTGCCGCCGCCGGTGGAGCCGCTGAAGCCGAGCTTGAAGGTGTCCGGCAGCACGGGCTGGCCCGGCGCGGTCGCCACGTTGTAGTCGCTGATCACCGGCACCATGGCCGTGCCGGGACCGCTGTCGGAGAAGATCGACAGCATCGTCTGGCCGGGTGCGTTGGGCGTGATCGTGATGCGTACCTTGCGGAACCCGGCCCGGTCGCCGGTCTCGACGCTGCCGTTGGGCCCCGGCGCGTTCGTCAGCCACGCCCAGTTGGGGCTGGCGGCGTAGGAGCCGCGGATCGCGATCGTGTCGGGCTGCTGGCCGGGTCCGCCGAGGCCGCCGGAGAAGTTGCCGAACTCGTCGAAGCCGACACCGACGTATCCGCCCTGGATGCCGGTGTAGCCGAGGCCGCCGCCGGACTGCCCGATCGAGGGCGGGAAGGTGCCGTCCATGAGGAAGAACGAGAAGCCGTCGGCGCGGTGCCCGCCGAGGTCGATGCCGCCCCAGGTGGCGTACTCGAACTCCACGTTGACACCGAGTTCGGTGGAGAAGGCGTCGTTGAGGACCGCGGTGCCCGCCTCGAACGTGCCGGTGCCGGTGAGGTGCAGCCAGCCGTCGCCCTCGTCGGTGAGGCGTGCCTTGTCGGTGAAGACCCAGTCGGGGTTATTGGTCGTGGCACCGCTGAAGGGCTCGTCGATCGGGAACGCCGCCGCCCAGGCCGGCGACTCCAGCACCAGGCCCGCCGAGACCGCGATCGTCAGCGCCGCCAGCGCGTGCAACAGCGTTCTCGCCCGTCGTGCCATCACTTCACCCCGTTGATTCCCATTCGACTTCCAGTGATCAACGACGGTCGGGGACGGGCGTTCCTCGGTCGCCTATTGTCGCCGGTGCTACCGGTCGGTAGATTGCCGCGCATGCGTGCCGCCGCCTCGTTTCGAGGGCTCACCGCCCTGTCCGCCCTCGCCGGGATCGTGCTCCTGCTGATCCACACCGGCGGCGATCCGGCGTCGCTGATCTACTTCACGGTGCAGAGCAACGCGCTGGTCGCGGTCGTCTTCGCCCTCGCCGCGCTCGGCCGGGTGCCGGTCTCGATCCGCGGCGCGGCCACCCTCTACATCGTCATCACCGGCACCGTCTACCACCTGGTGCTGACGAACCCGGGGAGCCCGTTCTTCACCGTCGACCCGGGCGCGCACACGGTGCACAACTTCCTGCTCCACACGCTCACACCATTGCTCGCGGCCGTCGACTGGCTGCTCCTCAACAGAGACAAGACCCCCTGGTGGTACGCCGGAAGCTGGCTCGCCTACCCGCTCGCCTATCTCGCCTTCGCGCTCATCCGAGGCGCCGTCGTGCACAAGTACCCCTACCCGTTCCTCGACGCCGGTGAGCTGGGCTACCTCGGGGTCACCATCAGCTCGCTCGTCTTCGCGGTGCTCTTCTTCCTGCTGGGGCTGGCCCTGATCGGGCTCGGTGGGCTGGCCCGCCGCTTCCGTCCCGGCGCCGTGGAGCCCGCCGGGGCATAGGATGCGGTGTGACCAGCCCGAGAACGATCGTCATCACCGGGGGCAGCTCCGGCATCGGGCTCGCCGCCGCACGCCGGTTCGCCGCGCAGGGCGACGAGGTGGTGCTCATCGGCCGACACCCGCAGCGGCTGGCGAAGGCCGTCGAGCGGGTCCGGGAGGCCGGCGGGCGGACGCCGCGCAGCTACCGGGCCGACTTCGCGGTCCTCGACGAGGTGCGGGCGCTCGGAGAACGCCTCAACGCCGACCTCGACCGCATCGACGTGCTGGCCAACAACGCCGGTGCGCTGGTGCCGCTCACCCGGCGTACCGCCGATGGTCTCGATCTGACGATGCAGGTGAACCACCTGGCCGGATTCCTGCTGACGCACCTGGTGCTCGACCTGCTCAGGGCCGGCGCGCCGGCCAGGGTGATCACGACGGCCTCGCTCGCGGAGGCCTGGGGCTGGCTCGACGTGGACCGGCCCGGCGCGAGCCCGCTGCGGTTTCGCAGCCGGTGGCTGGCCTACGGTGCCAGCAAGCAGGCGAACATCCTGTTCACCGTCGAGGCGGCCCGCAGGTGGGGCGGCGACGGCATCGCCGCGACCAGCTTCTTCCCCGGCCTGGTGCAGTCGCGCTTCGGCCGGACCAGCGTGCTGTTCACCATCGCGCGGGTGATCCCGGGTCTGATCCGCTCGACGGCCGGTGGCGCGGACACCCTGGTCTGGCTCGCCGACGGCGAGGAGGGGCTCATGTCGGGCGGCTACTTCGCCTACCGCTCGCCCTTCCCCGCGACGCCCCGCTCCACCGACCCCGACCGCGCCGCCCGCCTGTGGGAGGCGAGCCTCGCCGCGGTCGGCCTTCCATCCACGGACAGCACCAGCTCTTGAAGAGTTGGTGCAACGGCTACCGGCGCAGCGTGCTGCCGAGGCGGCGGATCGCCAGCAGCAGCGCGGCGACACCGAGGACCGCCAGATAGGCGGCGGCGATCAGCATGTCGGTGCTCGGTGCGCCGAGGAACGGGTCCCGCACCAGCTCGATGGCGTGGTAGAGCGGCAGGAACTCGACGATGATCTGGATCGGCCGGGGATAGACGCCCAGCGGGTAGAACGTCGTCGCGAAGAGGAACATCGGCAGCATCACCAGCTGGATGAGCTGGAAGTCGTGGTAGGACCGCAGGAACGTCACGGTCAGCAGCCCGATCGCGGCGAAGGCGAAGCCGATGAGCAGCGCACCGGGCAGCGCGAGCAGCGCCCACGGCGAGTGGACCAGCCCGAACGCCGCGACGACGCCGAGGAAGGCGCCGGAGACCCCGAACCCACGCAGCAGCGCCCAGCAGATCTCGCCGAGCGCCACCGACCGCACCGTCATCGGCGTGGTGAGGATCGACTCGTAGGTGTGGTCGGTGGTGAGCTTGCTGTACATGTTGAAGGTGGTCTCGTTCATCGCACCGTTCATCGCGGCGGTCGCCAGCAGGGCCGGTGCGACGAACTGCGGATAGGTGATGGTCGCGTCGTGCAGCCCCGGCACGTCGCCGACGAGCATGCCGATGCCCACACCGAAGGCGACGAGGTAGAGCAGCGGCTCGAAGATCTCTGCCACCAGGACGATCCAGGTGTGGCGGTAGATCATCAGGTTGCGCTCGACCATCGTGCGGGCACGGCCGCCCCGCAGTCGCGGCGTGGTCGCCGGGGTGGCGGTCAGGACACTCATCGTCGGCTCCTCGCCGGACTAGACATAGAGGTTCTTGCGGAAGGTGCGGCGGGCGATCAGCAGCCCGACCAGCGCCATCACCAGCAGGTAGGCGGTGTGGACCGCGACGCCGCCGGCGGTCGCGGTGCCGAGCGCGAAGCCCCGGGCCAGCTCCACCCCGTGCCACAGTGGCGTGAGCTGGGCGAGCCAGCGCAGCGCGGGCGTGAGGTCGTCCAGCGGGAAGAACGTGCCGGAGAGCATGTACATCGACATGATGACGAAGCGGAAGATCGCCTGCATGGTGGAGGCCCGCTTCACCGTCACGGCCAGGGCCGCGACGGTGGTCGCGAAGGCAGCGCCGACGAGTACGCCGGAGAGCACCACCAGCACGCCTCGCCCCACCGGCAGGGCGCCCATGGCCGCGGCGACCGCACCGAAGGCCAGCGCGGTCGTCGCGACCCTGATGACGATGTAGAGCAGGTGCCCGTAGAGGATGTCCGAGGGGCTCATCGGCGTGGCCGCTGCGGCGAGGTAGTTCTTGCGTCCCCGCACCGACTGGAAGACCGGCCCGGCCGCTTCGATGTAGGTGGTCTGCATCGCCGCCGCCACCAGCAGCCCCGGCACCACGAACTCCAGGTAGGAGTAGCCGGGAAGGGCGTCGCCGCCGGTGATGAGCCGGCCGAGCCCGATGCCGATCGCGGTGAGGAAGAGCAGCGGGTTGACGACGTTGATGACGATCGTGCCGCGCCAGGTGCGGCGATAGCGGAAGAGCCAGTAGCGCAGCTCGCGCAGTGCCGGGGCGGACAGGGGGGTGCCCGTGGACATGAGGTTCCTAGTCGATGAGGGAGCGGCCGGTGAGAGTGAGGAAGACGTCCTCGAGGGTGGCCCGGCGGACGAGAGCGGTGATCGGGGTGACGTCGCGGCCGTGCACCGCGGCGAGCGTCTGCTCGCCGCCGGCGGTGTAGAGCAGCACCCGGTCGGCGAGCACGTCCATCCGCTCGGCGAGCCCGCGCAGCTTCTCCGCGGCGACCTCGCGTTCGGCGGCGGGAAAGCGCAGTTCGAGCACCTCGCGGGTGGTGTAGCGCTCGATCAGCTCGGTCGGGGTGCCCTCGGCGACGATCTTCCCGGCGTCCATGACGACGAGCCGGTCGCAGAGCTGCTCGGCCTCGTCCATGTAGTGCGTCGTGAGCAGCAGCGTGACGCCGTCCTGCTTGAGCTGGAACAACCGCTCCCACAGCAGGTGCCGGGCCTGCGGGTCCAGGCCGGTGGTGGGTTCGTCGAGCAGCACGATCTCGGGCTCGTTGATGAGGGCGCGGGCGATGGTGAGCCGTCGCCGCATGCCGCCGGAGAGCGCGCTGACCGGCTCGTCGGCCTTCTCGGTGAGCCGGGCGAACTCCAGCAGCTCGTCGCTGCGCGCCCGCAGCAGCTTCCACGGCAGCCCGAAGTAGCGGCCGTAGATGAGCAGGTTCTCCCGGACGGTGAGGTCGGTGTCGACGGTGTCGTCCTGCGGCACGACACCGAGCCTGGCCCGGATCTCCGCACCGTCGGTGGCGGCGTCGCGGCCGAGGATGCGCAGCGTGCCGCCGGTGATGGGGGAGACGCACGCGATCATGCGCATCGCCGAGGACTTGCCCGCGCCGTTGGCGCCCAGGACGCCGAAGGACTCGCCGCGGCGGACCTGGAGGTCGATCCCGTCGACGGCGGTGAAACCGCTGCTGCCGGCTTTGGCGTAGGTCTTGGTGAGGCCGACGGCCTCGATGAGGTTGTCGGTCATCGGGCCTGCTCCGCCTCGTCGGCGAGCTCCGGCTCCGGGGCGGTCGGCTTGCGGGCCAGGATGAAGGCCTGCTCGGTCTTGTCCTCGCCGATGCGCTCGCGCTGCAGCCGGGCGCTGACGACGAACCCGGCGTCGCCGAGCTGCTCGGCGAGCCGGTCGGGCAGGAGCCGGTGGAAGTGCAGCGGTGGGAACTCGTGGCCGAACGCCTCGGTCCGCACGCTCACATCCGCGCCGACCTGGAAGCCGAGCAGCAGGTAGCCGCCGGGTGCGAGCACCCGCTCGAACTCGGCGAGCGCCGTCGGGACGAGCTCGGGGACGATGTGGATCAGGGAATACCAGCCCAGCACCCCGCCGAGGGCGCCGTCGGCGATCTCCAGGTCGAGCATCGAGCCGACCTCGAAGCGCAGCTCCGGGTGGTCGTGGCGGGCGATCTCGATCATCGCGGGCGAGAGGTCGATGCCGAAGGCGTTCACCAGGCCCAGCGACCGCAGGTGACCGGTGACCCGGCCCGGTCCGCAGCCGATGTCGGCGACCGGCCCCAGATCCGCGGCGAGCACGAGCTCGGCGAAGGCGGTGAGCATGCTCCGGTCCACCGGCCGTGCGTCCAGCTCGTGGCGCCACAGGTCGGCGCAGGTGGCGGCGAGGATGTCGTAGGCCGCCCGGGTGTCGCTGAGGAAAGGCGCTTCAGTCACCCGCAGGACCCTAGCGGAAGTCGGCGAGCCAGGTGTGCGCGGCGATCACCATCGCTTCCACGCCAACGGAGATCGTCGGTTCGACGACGGGTGCGAACAGCGGTGAGTGGTTGGCGGGCGCCCGGGCCATTCCGGCCTCGATGCCGTCGGCGAAGAGCGCGGGATCCAGGCCGCCGAACAGCCAGTAGCAGCACGGCACACCGGCGGCGGTCGCGAAGAGGCCGCAGTCCTCGCTGCCGGTGACCGGTCCCGGGGACAGGATTCGACCGGCACCGAAGTGGTCGGCGAACGCCGCCTCGAGGATGCGGCGGATGCCGGTGAGCACCCGGTCGCGTACCGCCGGGGTGTAGGTCCTGACGTTGATCTGCAGCACGGCGTCGTCGGGGATGATGTTGTCCTTGGTGCCGCTGACGAGGGAGCCGACGGTGACGACGGCGGTCTCGCCGCCGGCGACCTCGCGGGAGACGACGGTCTGCAGCCGGGTGACCGCGTATGCGGCCATCACCACGGGGTCCACCGTGGTCTCGGGGCGGGAGCCGTGACCGCCGCGTCTATGCAGGACGACGCGCAGGCTGTCGGTGGCGGCGAACGCCGGCCCGGGGTGGATGCCGAGCATGCCGGCGGGCGCGGGGGCGACGTGCTGCCCGAGCACGATGTCGGGCCGTCCGAACCGTTCGAAGAGTCCGTCGTCGATCATCGCCTGCGCTCCGGCGCCGAGCTCCTCGGCCGGCTGGCAGACCGCCAGGATCGTGCCACGCCACGTGTCCCGGTCCGACGCCAGCACCTCCAGGGCGCCGAGCAGGCAGGTCAGGTGGACGTCGTGCCCGCAGGCGTGCATGACCGGTATGTCGTTGCCGTCGGGATCGATGCCTCGGGCCCGGCTCGCGTAGGGCAGTCCGGTGCGTTCGGCGACCGGCAGCGCGTCGAAGTCGGCCCGCAGCAGGACGGTGGGGCCCGCGCCGTTGCGCAGAACCCCGACGACGCCGGTCCGCCCGACGCCCTCGGTCACCTCGAAGCCGATGCGGTGCAGCTCGCGGGCCGCGATCGCGGCGGTCCGCGTCTCGGCGAAGGAGAGCTCGGGGTGCTCGTGCAGGTCGCGGTAGAGCTCGTGCAGGGTGTCGAGGCGATCGGCTGGGATCATGCTCGCAGGCTATGCCGCTCGCCGGGTGCGGACAGGAGAACCGCTGATCGGACGTCCCGCAGAACGTCCGATCAGCGTGATGGCGTCACGATTCGACGAGCGGGATGCCACCGTCGCCGTCGACGATGATGTCCATCTTGCCGTCCTGGGTCAGGTCCACCATGGTGAGGTTGATCTCGCCGTCGCCGTTGGTGTCGGCCTGGAAGAGGTCGGCCTTGCCGTCCCCGTCGGTGTCGATGGCCCACAGGTCGGGCTTGCCGTCGCCGTTGGTGTCGAGGGCGAGGATCTCATCGTGGCCATCGCCCCGGGTCTGCACGGTTTCACTCATGAGCGTCCGATACCCGGGCCTGGACGAGGTGAAACGCCTGCCTGGCCGATTTGCTCCGCGAACGGCCGCTGAGCAGGCAATACTGACTGCATGCTCTATGGCGAGGAACATGTGCGTCGTTACATCGAGACCGACGGCCAGGAAGGTCACGAGTGGCGGCCCGGCGTGCCGGCGCTGCTGCTGACGACGACGGGCCGCAAGTCCGGCAAGCACTACGTCACACCGCTCATCTACCAGAGCGACGGTGACGCCACCCTGGTGGTCGCGTCCAAGGGCGGTGCCGACGCGCCGCCGGAGTGGTTCCGCAACCTGCAGGCCAATCCCGACGTCGAGGTGCAGATCTGGGGCGAGAAGTTCCCGGCCCGGGCCCGCGTCGCGACGCCGGAGGAGAAGCCCGCGATGTGGCAGAAGATGGCGTCGGTGTGGCCGGCCTACGACGACTACCAGAAGAAGACCGATCGGGAGATCCCGGTCGTCGTGCTCGACCGGGTCTGATCGCCGTCAGCCCAGCGGCAGCAGCTCGGCCGGTCCGCCGGGCTTCCACTGCGGCTCGATGACCGCGATGGCGTCGGCACCGGCGGCGGCGAGCAGGCTCGCCGGTCGGGCACCCGCCACCACCGTCGCGCCGTCGCCGTGGCACCGCACCGGGACGAGCCGCACCGCTTCGTCCAGCGCCTGCACGTTGCCGGTCACCGGCAGCACCCGCGCCGGCGACGGTGCCCGGCCCAGCATCGCGGCGAGGAGCGGCTGCGCCACCGTCAGCCAGCCGATCAGCGCGGCGTAGGGATTGCCCGGCAGGCCGGCGACCCAGCGCGGGCCGAAGCGGGCCAGGATCTGCGGGTGCCCCGGCTTGCAGGCGACGCCGTCCACGAGCAGCTGCGCGCCGAGGCCGTCGAGCACGGCGTGCAGGTGGTCGCTGGCGCCCTTGGACGACGAACCGGTGACGAGCACGAGGTCGGCCTCGGCGAGCAGCGCCCGGCGCAGCTGCTCGGCGCCGTCGGCGAGGTGGTGCACTCCGGCCACGGTGGCACCGGCATCCTCGACGAGGGCGGTCAGCAACGGGCCCAGCGCGTCGCGTACCTGCCCGAGAGCGGGGAGCCCGTGCCCGACCACCTCGTCGCCGGTGATCAGCACCCGGACGCGGGGGCGGGCGCGGACCGCGATCGTGTCCAGCCCGGCGTGGGCGGCGAGCCCGATCAGCGCCGCCGTCACCTGCCGTCCGCGCTCGGCGAGCAGGTCGCCGGGGCGCAGGTCCTCGCCTGCCGTGCGGATGTGGCGTTTGGGTCGCAGCGGCGCGGTGACGAGGCCGGCGATCCGCTCACAGGACTCGTACATGACGACGGACTCGGTGCCCGGCGGGACGAGTGCCCCGGTGGCGATCTCCCATGCGGTGCCGGGGAGCAGCGGGGAGGTCGCGGGCTGCCCGGGGAGCACCTGGCCGGTGACCTGCCACGGCGGGGGACCGGCTACGGCGTACCCGTCCATGGCCGCCGTGTCCCCGCCGGGGAGGGTGACGGCCGAGCGGAGCTCGACGGCGAGCACCCGGCCGATCGCCGCGCCGAGCGTGACCTGCTCCGCCGCGAGCGGGCCCGCGGCGGCGGCCGCGAGCTCGCGCGCCCGCCGCCAGGGCAGGTCGTGCCGTGCGGGTGCGATGGGGACGGAGGCGCTGGTCAAGGCGATGGGCATGAGCCCATCACAGGCCGCGTTGGTTTCGCCGCCGACACGCCACCGTGTCGGGCCGGGGACATCGTCCTCTCATGATCAGTCGGCCGGTCGTGAGGAGCGGCGGGTGGCGAGCGCGAAGAACCGCTCCGGCGGGTCGTCGTAGGTCTCCAGCGACCACCCGGTGCGCTCGAGCGCGTCGCGCAGCCGGTGCTCGGCGAGCGGTTCGTCCGGTTCGAGTGCCCGGCCGTGCCGTGCGGCCAGGGCGGCGCGGCCGGACGGGTGGAACAGCGCCAGCCGTCCACCGCCGGCGGTCACCCTCGCCAGCTCGGCGAGCCCGGCCGCGGCGTCGGGCAGGTGGGTGATGAGCCCGGCGGCGAAGACCGCGTCGACGCTCCCGGCGCGCAGCGGCAGCCGCCGCGCGTCGCCGAGGACCAGGTGCGCGTCGCGGTCGCGGCCCTGCCCGCGTGCGGTGGCGAGCATCTCCGCGGTCACGTCCAGGCCGATGACGGTCCCGGTCGGTCCGGCGGCGCCGCGCAGCGCGGGCAGGGCGCGGCCGGTCCCGCACCCCACGTCGACGACCACACCCCCGGCCGGTACGCCGAGATCGGCCACCGCCCGTGCGTAGGCGGGGTGGTCGTCGCCGAAGCGGATGTCCCACACCGCTGCCCGGGCGGCGAAGAACGCCCTCGTCTCGGCGAGGTACCACGAGTCGTGGTGGGCGAGCGCCGGATCGATGTGGCGGATGACGGGCCACCCCGTGTCGTGCAGGTCCACCACGATCGCCGCGTCGCGCCGGTGGTGCCCGTGCGGCGCGTGCTGCGGCGGCGGGGTCCGCAGCCAGACCACGATGCCGCCCTCGGGAGGCCCCGTCCCGTCGGCGACGGCGATCTCGTGACCACCGGGTGGCAGGGCGGCCGAGAGCCGGTCGGCGAACCAGTCCGCGTGCTGATAGCCGTCGATGACGACACGTCTCGGGCCGGGCCCGATCGCCTCGGTCAGGCAGGAGAGGACCTCGTCCCAGCGGGCGCTCGCGCTCATCATCTCACTATCATGCAGATGCATGGAAGATGACGCTATCGCTTGGGTAACCGATAGCCCTGATGGGGTTACACCCTTGCATCTGCGACCGATAGGCTGACCGGGTGACGTCATTTCGCATCGGCGAAGCCGCCGAGCTCTTCGCGGTCAGTTCGGACACCGTGCGCCGCTGGGTCGATGCCGGGCGGCTGCCGGCCGGCCGTGACGAGCACGGGCACCGGGTCATCGCGGGGGAGGATCTCGCCGCCTTCGCCCGCACCATGGGCGGCGACCCGGAGGGCTCCGAGCAGTCGTCGGCGCGCAACCGGATGCGGGGCATCGTCACCGCCATCATCCGCGACACGGTGATGGCACAGGTCGACATCCAGGCCGGCCCGTTCCGGGTCGTGTCGTTGATGAGCAGGGAGGCCGCCGACGATCTCGACCTCCAGGTCGGTTCCGTCGCGGTCGCGGTGATCAAGTCGACCACGGTGGTCGTCGAGAGGCCGCAGACATCCGCTGTCAGCAAGGGGAGGAGCAGCACGTGAGGGTTTCGTGGATGCGCACGGCGGTCGCCGGTGTCACGGCGGCCGCGGCGATGATGATGGGTGCCTGCTCGGACGAGACGCCGAAGGCCCCGACGACGTCGCCGGGGGTGACCGGCAGCGTCACCGTCTTCGCCGCGGCATCGCTCACCGAGTCGTTCACCCAGATCGGCAAGGACTTCGAGGCGGCCAACCCGGGCGCGAAGGTGACCTTCAACTTCGCCGGGAGCTCCGCGCTCGCCACCCAGATCACCCAGGGCGCCCCCGCCGACCTGTTCGCCGCCGCGAGCCCGGCCACGATGAAGACCGTCACCGACGCCGGGGACGGCGAGGGCACCCCGGTCGTCTTCGTCAAGAACCAGCTCGTCATCGCGGTGCCCAAGGGCAACCCGAAGGGCATCAACACGCTGGAGAACCTCACCAAGTCCGATCTGAAGGTGGCGCTCTGCGCCGAGCAGGTCCCGTGCGGTGCCGCCGCGAAGAAGGCGATCGACGCGGCCGGGCTCAAGATCACCCCGGTCACCCTGGAGCAGGACGTCAAGGCCGCACTCGCCAAGGTGAAGCTCGGCGAGGTCGACGCGGCGCTCGTCTACCGCACCGACACGATCGCCGCCGCCGCCGACATCCAGGGCATCGAGTTCCCCGAGTCGGCCAAGGCGTTCAACGACTACCCGATCATCGTGCTCAAGGGCGCCCCCAACAAGACCGCGGCGCAGGCCTTCCTCGCCTGGGTCCTGTCCGACAAGGGCAAGGCCGTGCTGAGCAAGGCCGGATTCCTGGCGCCGTAACCGTGACCCAGACCCGCACCGCCGCCGAGGCAGCATCACCGCTGCCCCGGCGGCGTGTGCGCGGACGGATCCCGATCGGCCTGCTCCTGCCCGCCGGGCTGGGCCTGGCGTTCCTGGTGCTGCCGCTCGCCGGGCTGCTGATCCGGGCACCCTGGGCCACCCTGCCGCAGCGGCTCACCGAACCCGGCATCCTGACCGCCCTGCGGCTGTCCCTCGTCACCGCGACCCTCGCGACGGTCGTGTGCGTGCTGCTCGGCGTACCGCTGGCCTGGCTGCTGGCCCGCGTCGAGTTCCGCGGGCGTCGCGTCGTCCGGGCGCTGGTCACCGTGCCGCTCGTCCTGCCGCCCGTCGTCGGCGGCGTCGCGCTGCTGCTCGTCTTCGGCCGCCGCGGCCTCATCGGGTCCTGGCTCGACAGCACCTTCGGCATCACGCTGCCCTTCACCACGACCGGGGTCGTCATCGCCGAGGCGTTCGTCGCGATGCCGTTCCTCGTCATCGCCGTCGAGGGGGCGCTGCGCGGCGCGGACTCCCGCTACGAGGAGGCCGCGGCGACCCTCGGCGCCAACCGGTGGGCGGCGTTCCGGCACGTCACGCTGCCGCTCGTCGCCCCGGGCATCGCCGCCGGTGCCGTGCTCTGCTGGGCGCGGGCACTGGGCGAGTTCGGCGCGACGATCACCTTCGCGGGCAACTTCCCCGGGCGTACGCAGACGATGCCGCTCGCCGTCTACCTCGCGCTCGAGACCGACCTGGAGTCGGCGATCGTGCTCAGCCTGATCCTGCTGACGGTCTCGGTGGCGATCCTGGCGAGCCTGCGCGACAAGTGGATCGGCAGCCCATGAGCGCGGTCCTCGACTCCCACCTCGTCGTGCAGCGCGGTGCCTTCCGGCTCGACATCGCCCTGACGATCGGGGCGGGGGAGGTCGTCGCCCTGCTCGGGCCCAACGGGGCGGGCAAGACCACGGCACTGCGCGCCCTCGCCGGGCTGCTGCCCGTTGACGCCGGGCAGGTGGTGCTGGGCGGTCAGACTCTCGACGAACCCTCCCGCGGGGTCTTCGTGCCCGCCGATCGGCGGCCCGTGGGGGTCGTCTTCCAGGACTACCTGCTGTTCCCCCACCTCAGTGCGCTGGACAATGTGGCGTTCGGGCCACGCCGCCACGGCGTGGGCAAGACCGCTGCCCGGCTGCGCGCCGCCGCCCTGCTGGAACGGGTGGGGCTGATCGAGCAGGCCCGGCGCAAGCCCCGGCAGCTCTCCGGTGGGCAGGCGCAGCGGGTGGCGCTGGCCCGGGCACTCGCCGTCGATCCGGTGCTGCTGCTGCTGGATGAGCCGCTGGCGGCGCTGGACGCGCGTACGCGGCTGGAGACCCGGGCCGAGCTGCACCGGCACCTGGGGGAGCAGCCGGGGGCGACGCTGCTGGTGACCCACGATCCGTTGGACGCGCTGGTGCTCGCCGACCGCCTCGTCATCATCGAGGACGGGCGGATCGTGCAGGAGGGGGACGCGGCGACGATCACCGCGCAGCCCCGGACGGACTACGTGGCCCGGCTGGTCGGGCTGAACCTCTACCGCGCTCGGGCTCACGGCCACACCGCCGTCCTGAGTGGAGGCTTCTCGCTGGCGCTCGCCGAGGCGCTGGAGGGGGACGTGTTCGTGGCGTTCGCGCCGACGGCGGTGGCGCTGCACCCCCGGCAGCCGGAGGGGAGCCCGCGCAACACGTGGCCGGCGACGATTACCGGGATCCAGCGGCACGGGGACAACCTGCGGGTGCAGTTGGCGGGGGCGGTGGACGCGGCGGCGGACATCACGCCGAATGCCGCAGCCCACCTGAACCTGATGCCGGGACAGGTGGTCTGGGCTGCGGTGAAGGCGACGGAGACCCGCGCCTACCCCGCCTGAGTACGGCACGCGCGGTTCAGAGCAGCCACCGCACATTCCGAGCGGGCGGGCGGTTGCCGGCGGTGTGCTGCCCCGGGTAGAAGGCCACAGTCGAGTTGATGTCGATCTCGTAGAAATGGTTTGGATCGTCCATCGCCTTCTCATGCAGGAAGTACTCCTGGCTGTCAGCGACGATGAATCCGAACGTCTTGTCGAGGGGCTTGGACTTGATGGTTCCGACAAGACGTTCCATATGGTTCGGGTCTGCCTGGCGTCGACGTTCCCGCAGCCGTGAAGCTGCAGCAGCGTAGGCCTGCGCTGCGCTCGATGAGACGTTGCTCCGCGCGGTTCTGCGTGCCCAGTGTTCGAAGAACAGGCACATGTCCAGGACATAGGCATCAAGGACTGCCACATTCACCAACTCCACCGCTTCGACCAATCTGGCTATCATGCGGGCGGCAGAGTCGTGAGATGCAGGGCTCTCGGCGCGTCGGACAAGGGCCTCGACTGCACCAAGTAACACGCATATACAATCCCACTCTGCATTGTATGTGATGTCCGGTCGTTTGAGGAGATCCATCGCCAATTGGGTTGCCTCGTTATAGGCTTCCAGCTCGAGATGAGCCTGAGCGATTCCGACCTCCACCAGCAGACTGTCTGGATCCAGCTCGTGCGCCTCCTGCAGCATCCGCAACCCTTCGTATGGGTTGAGCTGGTTGGTTACGAGGAATCTGCCGTAGAAGTAGCGCACGTAGGGACTCGTCGACGACATCTCGACGGCATTCTGGTAGGAGTTCTGCGCCTCGCTGAGATTGTTGGCGAGGTCGAAGATGTAACCCATGACCCGGTGCGGCTCTGGATATCCGGGGGCCAGAGCCCGTGCCTGTATACAGCGTTCGATGGAGTCGCTGAACTGTCCGGCCGCCGCATCGTCTAAGGCGATGCGCAGCTGACCGGCCGCGTGGAAGTCGCCGGGATCGCGGATCTCCAGGGTGTCCGGCGCGTACGGGTTCCGGCTATGTGCGTACTGCAGCTCGCCACCGATCTTGATCAGTTCGCGCTGGCGCGCGGAGATGTGGCGTTGCTGGTCGAGTGTCGGCGGATGATTCTTCCGCATGTATTTTCGCGCGAAGTCGCTGAGTGCTAACGCGTCGCGGTGCACACCGGCCGCCATCTGGGTGACGAAGTTCGTTCGTAGTAGTTCGTAGGCGGCGGTCTCAGTACGTGCGGCGTCAAATCCGTTGAGGAAGGCAAGCTCGGCCCGCGTGTGACTGCCCGTGGCGATCAGCAGGGACTGGAGCAGCGTCCGAGCATCTGCGCTGAGCTGGTCGAAGACGTTGCGCATGCAGAAGTCCAGAACAAGATCCTCCTTCCGCAGCAACTGCTCGGGCGACTCCCTGCCCAGCTCTACTCCGGCGACGAACCACTTGATGAAACCAGGGTGGCGGTTCATGCGCTGCACGTAGTGGGAGGCTTCCTCACCGGTCAAGCTGGCCAGCGACGACACCCTCCGTGCGCGAGCCAGCGAGCGCAGCAGATGGGTGGCCTCCTTCTCATCCAGTGGCGCCAAGTTGATCCCTCGCTGGTCTTTCACCCCGAAGCGACTGGTGATCAGTACCTTCGAGCCGCGCGGTACCCGGACAATGAAGTCGAGGACCCGCTCGTCCATCACCGTTTCGAGATTGTCGAGGATCAGCAGGGTGCGGAACTCCGACAGATAGGTCCGTACCTCGGCGATCGGGTTTTCCGCTCCGGCGGGGCCGGCCAGTTGTGTGGCCGTCCGTTCGAAGACCCCCATGGAGTCCTGAATCGCTCCCGGGATGCGCTTGATCTCCGATGTTGTCAGTACCTCTGACTTCGCGGTTGTCCACACCACTATCTCGAAGGGGCATTCAGGGTGATCAACAAGGTCATAGGCTACCTGCAGTGCCAGCGCGGTCTTGCCGATCCCTCCCTCGCCGAGCAGCGACACTACAGGCCAGGGACCGTGAAGCAGCTCATCGAGCAGTTCGGCGCGGTTGACTCTCCGGCCTAATAGGCCTGTTTCGTCGAAATCGGCGTCCGGGAGATTGTGCGACACCGCGCTCTGCCTGTCCTTGCGCAGGTCGGGACGCAGGCTAATGACAAAGGCAGGGTTTTCGGCAAGTTGGCGCTGAGTGCTGTTGAGCTCCGGCCAGGGGAATCCGGCCACTCCGCTCAGCTCCTCCGCCAGGTCCACTATTTTCGGGAGATCGCCCAATTCCAAGGGACGCGAGTGCGCTACCCGATTGCGTACCGGAATAGCTCCTTCCAATGCTTTGCGCAGCGACACCAGCCCTTCCCGCGTGTCCTCCGGGAAGAAGGGGCGCAGCTTGTTCATCAACGCGAGCGCGTCCCCGAAGTCGACATAGGGAAGTAGCGCGGTCAGGCTGGTGTGATCCGTCTGCTTGCGCCGGTCGTTGAGCCTGCGTTCGATTGTTTTGGCGAGCATCGCCGCGTCGAACACCTGCTCGACGGGATGCTCTCCGCAGAAGGTCGACAGCAGCGTTCTCAGATCATGCTCGATGGCACGGATGAGTGCGTAGCAGGTCAGGCTGGAAAGGTTGCTGGACACGAGCACCCCTCATCGGCAGGCAAGTCCGCAACGTATCAACGTCGATGAGTTGGCGGGTATCGTCCTGTCGCCTATCCACGGACAGACGCCTGGCCCTGGTCAGGGCCAAGAAGTGGGATTAATCGGCACGTGAATCAGGTTGTCGGGTGCGCTATGGCCGGGTAATAGAACACGTATGGCGGATGAGATCCCACCGAAAGGCGAGCAGGCCGAAGGTGAATGATCGAATGGCACCAATGATCGTTGGATGTTAGACACGACCGCTGTCTCCTCGACCTGTCGGTCAGGGTCCGTTCTGCTCGCGGGCACCGCGGGCGGTCCCGACTGCGGTCCCGTCGTGCTGGCGACCTGCACAACCTGGTATAGCAGCGCGACTTCCTAATCATCCCGCGACCGCGCGGCAGCGCAGATAGCGGCCCTGGCATACTCCGCAATCATGGTGCTGACGCGCGGGTGGTCGCTGTTCCTGGTAGGTGTGGGTGTCTGGACCTGGGTGATCTGGCCGCGCTTCGGCGTGGCGATCTGGGACGACCCGCGCGCCTGGGTCTCCGGTCACCCCGGCGAGGGCGCGGCGACGTCGTTCCTCTGGGTGCACGCGCTGCTCATCGCAGCTTCACTGGTCATCGGTACGACCGCCGGCGTGCTCGGCGTGCGGGGCTGGCTCGCCGCCCGCCGCCTCTCCCGCGCCTGACGGCAGGTTGACCACTCCGTAGGGGATGTGGACGCTCGGCGCCATCGGCGAGGTGGAGGTCAGGTTCGCCTGCTGGTCGTCGAAGAAGATGTGCGGCCTCAGCACCCCGATGACGGGCCCCTTGTCGACGCCGCCGAGGAAGAACACGTCGTTCACGGTCACGCCCCACGCCTTCAGGCTGGATATCGGCCGCTCGTGTGACGGCGCGCTGCGTGCGGTCACGATGGCGACGTGGAGCCGGATCCGGTAGGTCGGATCCTCGAGCCGCCGGTCCTCCTCGCGGCGCTGGATCCGGTTGATCTCCCGCAGGAACCCGGCCAGCGGCCCCGGCGAATGCGGGGTCACCGTGTTGGCGCGCTCGTGCGCGTGGAACTCCTCCAGCCCACCGGCCTGCATCACCCGCTCGGAGGCGTCGTCGGCGAGGACACCGTCGAAGTCGAAGGCGATCCGCAGATCCGCGTCGTCGGTGTCGTCGACATAGTCGGAGGGCAGGACCAGCCCGGCCGGCAGGCCCCGGCTCGTCGCCTCATGGACGTCGGCCCGGTTCGCGGACAGGAACAGCGCCATGTGCAGCACGGGCATGAACTTGTAGGGCGACTTGCCCTGCATGAAGATCGCCCTGGTGATGGCGAGGTTGTGGTGTTCGACGGATCTCATCACCCGCAACCCGGTGTCGGGGTCGTTGCGGGACAGGATCACAACCTCCACCAGCGGGCCGTCGCCGCCGCTGAGGTCGTTGAGGGACAGCAGCCGCTTGATGAAGGGGAAGGCGACCCCGGGGCCCAGCGGCTCGGTGAGCTTGTCCTCCTGGTATTTCCGGTAGGCCTGCTCGCCGTGGTTGCGGAAGACGTCGTCTGCGGCGGCGAGGTCGAACAGGGCGCTCGACGCGATGCCGACCACCAGACGGTTGTCCAGGCTGTACGGCATGCGGCACTCCCAAGATCTGCGTCTGTCCAGGCTACCGGTCGAGCTGCTTGTCGTAGCAGCGGATGAGCTCCTGGTGGACGTACTTGCCGTAGGGCTCCATCGGCCGGTACCCGTGCTTCTCGTAGAGCGCCATCGCCTCCGGCTGCCGCAGCCCGGTCGCGAGCCGGATCGACCGGTAGCCGAGCTCCCGACCGAGGGCCTCCACCCCGGCCAGGACCGCTGCGGCGACCCCCTGGCCGCGGGCATCCGGCTGGACGTACATCCGCTTGAGCTCTCCGACCTGCGGATCCTCGGTCGCCTGCAGTGCGCCGCAGCCGACGGCCCGACCGTCAAGGACCGCCACCAGGAACCGGGCGCCGCCCTTGACGTGCGAGCGGCCCTCCAGCCCGTAGCGGCGCACCAGCTCCGCGAAGGCCGCGTCCAGCAGCACGGTCAGCTCGGCGTCGTCCTCGGCCCGTTCCTCGATCATCACGAGGAGAAATCTAACCCGCCGCCGGTCACGGCTCCTGGATCAGGTGCCGGTGGTCACGGCTCCACCGGATCCGCGCCGCCACCTCGTCGAGAGCGCCGCTCGCCAGCCACGACAGCTGCGGCTGGACGCCCTGCGCGGCGAGCCGGCGGGCCCGGTCCAGCACGACCTCCTGCTGCTCGATCACCTTGTCGACCAGGCCGTCGATCGAGGTCAGTCCGTAGGCGTCGGCGAACAGCTCCATCCGGCGGCGCCGCTCCGGCGGCGACGGGTACCGCAGCCAGCGCAGGCATTCGGCATCGTCGCGAAACGGGGTCACGTACTCCAGGGCGTAGGCGACGTCGTGCAGCGGTTCGGCGGGCCAGGCGAGGTCCCAGTCCAGGATGCCGACGGGCCGCGTGCCGTGCCAGACGAGGTTCCACGGCCCGAAGTCGCCGTGGCAGACCAGCTCACCCGCGGCGACGGGACCGGGATGCGTCGCCCAGCCGGCCTCGGCGGTCGGCCGGAATCCCGCCACGGCCTGGTGGTAGTCGCGCAGCAGCCGGGCCATCGCGACCAGCCCGGCCTCGTCGGCGACCCGGTCCCAGCCGTCGCCGCCGGAGTCGCCCTCCAGATAGGTCAGGACCTCGCGGCCCTGCTCGTCGATGCCCAGCGCCCTCGGCGCGGCCTCGAAGCCGACCGACTCCAGGTGGCGCAGCAGCTCGTGGACCGTCGGCGTCCAGGGGAGTGCGGGCCGGCGTACCGTGTCGCCGACCCGCACCACCGCACGATGCGGCTGATCCTGCAGGAACTCCTGGTCCGCCATATCGCAGGACGCTACAGCCGCCTACGGCACGACGGGCGGCAGGACCACCGAGAGCACGTCGGCCGCGATCGGGGTGCTGCCCGAGGAGGTCTCCAGGGTCAGCTTGTCGTCGTCGGTCAGGACGATCTTCGTGTCCGCGGCGAGGTCGTGCTCGAGCCGCAGCGCCGGCTGCTCCACCGCGAGCCACTTCCCGCCGTCGAGCCGCCACAGGCTCGCCTTGACCACCGGGGTGCCGCCCGAGGGGTCGCAGATCCAGCTCTGCATCACCGCGAAGAGCCTGCCGTCCGGCTCCCACCAGGCGGAGAGCACAGCGACGTCGACCTCCTCGGCGGTCTTACCGCCGAGGAGGTCCGTCACGTCGGGTGTGGTCGCCGCTCCCGCGTCGTCCACGACCAGGATCGGCCCCGGGTGCGCGCAATCGCCCTGAGATTCAATCACCTGGTACGCCCACCGCGCCCCCTCGCCACCACCGGCACGTGCCGCGGCGAACTGCAGCGTGCTCACCTCCGGTAGATCCCGGACGAGCGTCTTGCTCCCGTCGAGCTTCACCGAGTAGGCAGCGCCTTTGCCGTTGTCGCCGTCGGGTGCGTCCGACGCGATGAGCAGAAACGTGTCGTTGGTCCCGGCGGCGGCGAGCCGGGGCGTGCCCTGCGGCAGCGAGACGTTCAACTTCCGGGCGACGCCGGCGCTGGTGATGTCGAGCTGGAAGAGCTGCCCCTTCTCGTCGGCCCAGACGGCGATGGAGTCGCCGACGAGCGCCACCGAGCCGCAGCCGCAGCGGATGTTGATCACCTTGCCGGTCTGGCTGTCGATGACGGCCAGCCGGGCGTCCTTGGCGTTGAGGGTCCGGGAGACGGCGGCGGCGTAGCGGCCCTTCTGCGTCCACTGCGGCTCGCTCCAGGTCCCGGAGGTCGCCTGGTAGAGCACTTTGCCGGCCTCGCCGACCCCGAACGCCTTCGTGCCCGCGAAGGCGTAGATCGAGGAGCGCGGGACCGGGCTGGGGCCGGTGTCGCCGGGGCTGACATCGGTGGTGGTGGTCGGCGTCGCCGTCGGCTGGGCCGTCGAGGCCTTCTTCACGCACGCTGCCAGCGGCAGCAGGAGGAGGGCGGCACCGGCCAGGCTGGCGGCTCGGATGGCGACGGATCGGTGATTGCGGCGGTGTCGAGTATGCACCCGGCAACTTCACCAGCGGTGATTATGCCCGTCAATGGCCTGATGGGACGGTCGGACGCTGCCCGAAGGTCGAGCTGCCCGCCCGTGCGTCATCCGCCCGCGACGATGAGGCGGTTGACGATCCCGCCGGGGCTCGGCTCCCGCGACACCGTGCCGAACTCCACCATCTGGCGACCTCGGGCTTGATGCCGCCAGGGCTGCGTGCGCCTGGCGGCACCGAGGGTGTCGTGGTCTATGCGGCGCAGGTGGCGTACGCCTCGGTGGCCCAGATGTCGGGGTTGCCGAGCTCGTCCTCGTATCCGGTCACGGTGATCATGTTCGGCTGGATGATCCGGAAGTCGTCGATGACCGAGTGCCCGCGTACGCGCCACAGGTCGCCGCCGATGTGGACGATCTGTGTACCGGTCGGGCAGGTGACGGTCACGGTCTGCGGGTTGGAGGAGTCCTGCGGCGTACTCGCCGAGGTCTGCACGGTCCCGGGCAGCTGGGCGTCGGCGCAGGCGGCGGTGACCGTACCGGTGATGGGTGTGACGGCGCCGGGGACGCTGCTGGGCTCGACGCTCAGGTACGCGCGGTTGCGGGTGTCGATCTCGATGCCGGTGGCCATCGCCTTGGCCGTCGAGGAGACGGTGTATCCGCTACCGATGACCCGCTGGCCCGTGCAGTCGGCGGTGGCCCAGACGAGCGACGGGTCGCTGACGGTGACCCGGACATAGCGGAAGCCGGCCGGGGTCGGGATGCACACGTTGGTGGCGGTGATGTTCCATGTGCCGGAGTAGCCGTCGGAGTCCTCGGCGCCGATCACGACCAGGGCGTTGCGGCCGAGGACCGTGGTCGGTGCGATCTGCCGGATCGTGGCCTGCCCGGTCGCTCCGGTCAGGTACGCCCCGCCTCCGATCGAGACGGTGCCGGTCGGGCAGTAGAGGACCACGGTCTTCGCCGCCGAGCTGTCGGTCGCGCTCGCCGACGTCACGTACTGGATGCCCGCAACCGCTTCGGCCGGGCTCTGGATCGCTACGCCGGCCAGGACCGCCGCCGCTGAAAGGATTGCCCATTTTTTCATAGGCAAATGCTTGAACGTCGATGGGCTCGGCACAAGTCGCGGCCTGGCGAGAAGACTCATGCCGCAGGGGAAGCCCGACCTTTCCGAAAGGACAGGTCGGCGCCGGGCCACCGGAACGCCACATCCCTGGCGTCTCGGTGGGCGGGAGCTACAGGTCGATGACGATCTTGCCGTGTACGTGGCGGCCGGCTTGGAGGTCGACTGCGGCGCGGATCTGCTCGACGGGGAAGGTCGCCGCGATGGGTACGCGCAGCCGGCCTGCGGCGACCAGGTGCGCGATCTCCTCGATGGCGCCCGGGGCGGCGTTGGCTCCGTTCGCCGGGGTGATCCCGTCGACCTGGGCGGCGATGGTGGTGATGCGCTCGTCGGGCACGCCGAGTTCCCGTGCCACCCGCACCGTGTCGGTGCCGAACAGGTCGATCGCCGCGGTGATGCCGCCGGGAGCCAGGGCTCGGAGCCGGTCGGCCAGGCCGTCCCCGTAGACGACCGGCTCGGCGCCGAGGGCTCGCAGGGCGTCGGCCGAGGTCGCCGATCCGGTTCCGATCACCCGCGCGCCGGTGAGCCGGGCGAGCTGCACGGTGAACACGCCGACTCCGCCGCCCGCACCACCGATGAGCAGGGTGTCGCCCGGGCCGGGGTTGACGACGACGAGGGCTGCGGCGGCCGTGCACCCGGCTATGGTCAGCGCGGCGGCGGTGCGGTCGTCGACGCCGTCAGGGGTGTGGTGCGCGTCGCCGCCCACCGCGATGGTCCCTGCCGCGTCGATCACCACGTAGTCGGCGACCGCGCGGGAGAGCGCTCCGCCGAACACCCGGTCGCCGGCTGCGAACCCGGTCACGCCGGCACCGACCTGGTCGACGATCCCGGCGTAGTCGGTTCCGAATCCGGACGGCAGGCTCAGGCCGAAGCGGCCGGCGGTGTCCGGGTCGGAGGTCATGAACCAGTCCATCGGGTTCAGTCCGGCTGCGGTGACTCGCACGCGGATCTGCCCCGGGCCTGCCTGTGGTGTGGGTACCTCGTGGAGATCGAGAACCTCGGAGCCGCCGAACGACTCGAGCAGGACCGCCCTGCTCATGACCCCGGAGGTGTGGGCGCTGGCTTCTTGCATGCTGTGCGGTCCCCTCTGACCGTGGATGGAAGGAGCGGAAGTGGACTATGCTCCGTTTCCAAGAGCCAACGTAGCACAATCGGAGCGTGATCCGTTTTGGTGGAGTCAGACGCGCGCAGACTGCGAGCGGACGCGACCCGCAACCGCGACCAACTCCTCGAAGTCGCGACCCGTGTGTTCGTGTCCGCCGATACCGAACCCTCCATGCGTGCGATCGCACGCGAAGCCGGGGTCGGCATCGCCACGCTCTACCGGCACTTCCCCACCCGTGAATCCCTCGTCGACGCGGTCTACCACGACCAGGTCGCGCGGCTCACCACCGGCGCCCGCGAGCTCCTCGTCCGGCTTTCCCCGCCCGCGGCGCTACGACGCTGGATGGACCTGTTCGGCGACTGGATCGCGACCAAGAACGGCATGCTCGACACGCTGCTCGCGATGATCGAATCCGGCGACATCGCCCACGCCCACACGCAGGCCGAACTGCTCGCCGCCATCGACGAAATCCTCAACGCCGGCCGCGCGACAGGCGAAATCCGCACCGATGTCACCGCCGAGGACGTCGCCGCCAGCCTCATCGGCATCTTCACCGTGGCCCGCCCGCCCGAACACGCCGCCCGAGCAGACCGCCTGCTCGACATCCTGATGCGCGGCCTCGGACCGACGCCCTGAACCAGCCATCCACACCGACCGCGGCGCGCTAGCGTCGATGAGTGGACGGCCAGGGGGACTCAATCTTGGGGGCTGTCTGCCGTTCGAGCCGGGCGCTCGCGACTCAGATACCGGACCGGCTTGCCGAGCGACTCCGCGTAGGCGATCTCCCGCCGGGTCGACTCACCCACGTAGCCGCCCGGATCCACGATGTACACCTCGTCCGCCATGCGAATTTTCTGGAAGTGCACCCTGCCGAGCCGCCCCTTCAGGTCCGAGCTGTCGGCTGTCCAGTCGTAGCCCGGCAGATCGGGGAGGCGGAACATTCCGAGACTGATCACGACGCAACCCTCCATCGTGAGCCGCTGGTTGACCTTCGCGAACTCAGTCTCGAACCTGGTCGAGCCGCAGAGAGTGATGACCTTCGCCGCACTCTCGGCCGACTGCGGCGCCTGCTGCTCATCCATGAGGTTCATGATCGCCGAACGCCAGGACGAGCCTCCCGCCGCCCCCGGGCATCCACTCACGCCCTTGCCCGCGTACGCGCTGCCGCCGACGCTGCCGCCGGTCGGTCTCGCCTGCTCAGTGCCCGCAGGAGAGGACGAGCTGCGGTTCGACCTTGATGTCGAGCGAGTCCGTCGTCATCGGGGCAGGTTGCCCGGCAGCCGCGTCGATGCGGATCTGAAGTTGATGCTGGTCGGCACCACCTTTCCGGCCCGGCACAGCAGGCTGCTCGCGGCCGCGGTGATGTATTCGTCCGCGTCCAGGTAATCCTCGGCGACCGGCCCGGTGAAGCCGGTCGGCTGCGGACTGCCCAGGATGAATTCGCCTCATGGCGGCGATCTACCCCCGTTGATAAGCCCCGTGTTATGGCACGGTTGGAGATTCGACCTTGATCAGGTCCGGCAGCTTCGGCAGCGTGAGGTCATGCACCTCGACCTGACCATGAAGCTGCCGACCGGGTTCGGACGGCTGTGGACCGCACAGACGGTCTCCTCGCTCGGTGACGGCGTCATGCACGCCGCCCTGCCGCTGCTCGCGTTGACGTTGACACGAGCTCCGATGGCGCTCGCCGTCGTGGTGGCCGCCGGGACACTGCCGTGGCTGCTCTTCGGGGTGCTGGGCGGTGCGCTGGTGGACCGCTGGGACCGCCGGCGCACGATGTGGATCGCCGACACCACGCGTGCGCTGCTCCTGGTGATACCCGCGGCCGCTGCAGCGCTCGATGTGCTGAGCATTCCGCTGATCGCGGGCGTCGCCTTCCTGCTCAGCCTCGGCGGCCTCTTCTTCGACACGGCCGCCACGGCTTATCTGCCAGAGCTGCTCGGCCGCGATCCCGCGTTCCTGGAACGGGCGAACACCCGCCTGCGCGGAGCCCAGACCGCGATGTCCGGCTTCGCGGGGCCTCCGGCGGGCAGTGCGCTGCTCGTCCTCGGGCGGGCGGTCCCGCTGCTCGCCGACGCGGTGTCGTTCGCGCTCTCCGCCGTACTCATCCGGTCGCTGCCCGCCATACCTCGCCCCGCACCTCAGGCCCGCGAGTCACTGCTTCGGCAGGCACAGGCAGGGGCCTCGTACGTCTTCCGTGATCGATTGCTGCTCGGGCTCGCGCTCCGTCCGGCGGTCGGCAACGTCGCCTTCCTCGCCGTGGAGACCGTACTCGCCCTCTTCGCGCACGACCGTCTCGGCATCGGCACTCTCGGCTTCGGTCTGCTCCTGACGGCGGAGGCCACGGGCGGACTGCTCGGCGCGGGCATCGCCTCCTTCCTCGGTCGACGACTCGGCACCGGCACTGCACTGACCAGCACGGCCATGGTCGAAGGGCTTGCCATTCTGGGGCTTGCCGCCGCCCCGAATCCGTACGCGGCCGGGCTCGCGCTCGCCGTCTGCGGGGCAGGCATGGGCGCCACGATGGTGCTCGCCCCCTCGCTCCGGCAGGCGATCGTCCCACCCCACCTGATGGGCCGGGTCGCCTCCACCTCGCGCATGCTCGCCATGTGCGCCGCCCCCTTCGGCGCCTTCCTCGGCGGCTGGCTGGCCACCACGTACGACGTGCGCACCCCGCTCTACGCCGCGGCCGGCCTCCTCCTCGCCATGACCGCCGTCACGGCGACCATGACCGGCAACCGCCGCGTCGAGGCGGCGCTGCGAAGTGCCTCCGACTGGAAGAGTCCGGCAACGGGCAGCCACCCTGCCGATGCGCTTGTCTCTGCCTGACCGGCGTACCCGTCAGCTCCGAAGTCACGACTGCCAGAAGGGAATGATCGCTCATCTTTTCGGGTCGGTAGCGTATCCGCGTGGGTATCTACCTGGTCGACATCGGGCCTGACAGCTGGGCCCAGGACGAGATCACGTCCGGCATCCGCTCGCTGCTGGACCGCGCTCTCGTCGAGCGTGGCCTAAGGCCTTACCCAGGGCCACCACACGAGGTGCCGCCAGCGGAGAGTTTCGAAGAGAAGATCGCGCCGGTGATGGACGGCTTCGCCGAGCTGTGTGCCCGGCACGGGGCCGAGGAACTGCTCGATGCTGCTCTGTTCGTCCCGGTGCTGTTCGACGGCTTGATCACGCTGCCGATAGGCAACGCGTACGACGACGAACACACTCGGGTCTTCAGCTCCCATCGGCTACGGGACGCGGTCGTGCCGATGGCCGCCGAGATCGGCCTGCCTGCCGACCTGCCGCGCGGCGCACTCGCGCTGAGCAACAGCATCGACGACCCGGTCACCTTCTACGTCGCGGTCTACCGGCAGGCAGCCGAGCACTCACTGCGCCATGACTGCCCGATCGGCTACATCTGAAGCCGCAGACAGTGACGACCCCGCTCGCTCATGCCGATGAGCGGATGTTGCAGGTGTCTGGTCGGTGGCTGTGGTGGTGTTCGGGTTTGCGGGATGATTTGGTGGTTCCGTCCTATTCGGATCTTGGGTTTCATGCCGGGCTTGTGGGGCTGCCTGTTCGGGTCGGGGTTGCATGGTGTGGGGTGTTGGCGGCTGTCGCGGGAGGGGTTGGGGTTGGTGGATGTGTCGGCCTCGGCCACTAACGGTGGGGAGGCGGGACGGTTGGCTGGTGGTGAGCCTGGTGTGAGGGTTGCGCGGTGGGCGGAGGTGCATCGGCTGGCGGTGGCGGGTCGGGAGCCGGAGATCGCTCGCGACGCCGGGCGCCGGGTGGCCGGGGTGTGGCTGAGCCGGTCCCGGTTCGCCGACGTGGCGTCGATGGCACAAGCGACGCTGGCGTTGGGCCCGGACGCTAGCGCTCTGCACCACCTGGGCTGGGCGCTGTCGTCCACCGGCAGCCCACGGCAGGCGTTGGACTGCTATATGCAGGCGCTGCCGATCTGGCGGGAGGTCTGTGACCGGGCCGGGGAAGCGGCCACGCTGAGCAACATCGGCATGGTGTACAACGGGCTGGGTGACCGGCGGCAGGCACTGGCCTACTACGGGCAGGCGCTGCCGATCATGCGGGAGGTCCGCGACCAGGACGGGGAAGCGGCCACGCTGAGCAACATCGGCGCCGCGTACGCGGGGCTGGGTGATCGGCGGCAGGCGCTGGCCTATTTCGAGCAGTCGTTGCCGATCCTGCGGGAGGTCTGTGACCGGGCCGGGGAAGCGACCACGCTGAGCAACATGGGCTTGGTGTACGACGGGTTGGGTGATCGGCGGCAGGCGCTGGCCTACTACGAGCAGGCGTTGCCGATCCGGCGGGAGGTCGGCGACCGGGCCGGGGAAGCGACCACGCTGAACAATATCGGAGGGGTGTACGTCGGGCTGGGTGATCGGCGGCAGGCGCTGGCCTACTACGAGCAGGCGTTGCCGATCCGGCGGGAGGTCGGCGACCGGGCCGGGGAAGCGACCACGCTGAACAACATCGGCTTGGCGTACAACGGGTTGGGTGATCGGCGGCAGGCGCTGGCCTACTACGAGCAGTCGCTTCCGATCACGCGGGAGGTCGGTAACCGGGCCGGGGAAGCGACCACGCTGAGCAACATCGGCGCCGTGTACAACGGGCTGGGTGACCTGCGGCAGGCACTGACCTATTTCGAGCAGTCGCTGCCGATCACGCGGGAGGTCGGCGACCGGGCCGGGGAAGCGACCACGCTGAACAACATCGGCATGGCGTACGACGGGTTGGGTGACCGGCGGCAGGCACTGGCCTACTACGAGCAGGCGCTGCCGATCCGGCGGGAGGTCGGGGACCGGGCCGGGGAAGCCGTGACCCGGTTTAACATTGCGATGATCCACTGGGCGGGCGGCAACCTCGACCAGGCCGTCAGTGAACTCGAAATCGTCGTCGAACTCGACCGTCAAGTCGAACACCCAGACCTCACAGCCGACACCGCCACCCTCGAACAGCTCCGCAGCGAACGAGCACAACACCTCGACGAGACCTGAACCATCCCGCCACCCGGCGACGTCACCAGCACCGCGTTGATCGACGTCCGAACCTGCCGCGAGGCGCACATGCGAACAACGTCATCGTGACGTCCGACTCTGCTGATGTGAGTGCACTGCTTGGCAAGATCGGCGGAGATTGGGTACTGGTTTTGTCCATGAAACGGGGCGAACGCCGCCGGTGAGGTTCACTTCCCTGACGCCAGGATGCTGCTCACCTCGGAGGGAAGGAGCAGGCGCCGGACCAGCACAGAACGAATCGTGCAGAACACGGCCTCCGGCGCCCAGTCCTCCGTTTCATCGACGATTCTTTGCAACAATCGCCGAGTATCCGCCTTGGTCTGGACGGAGTGAAAGTCCAGGCCGCTGCTCGCCGACTCCGATCGGTCGGGTGCTTGGCGCCAGGCGTTCTGCAGCTCGTCCCGGGATAGACCGGTAAGCACGTAGCCGAAGACCTTGTGGTCGCGCAAATCCATGGCATAGGCCAGACTGTGGAGCCGGATCTCGCTCGCATCGATCTCGACTACGGGCAAACCCAATTCCTCCCATAACCCGCGCTGGGCAATGAGATACGGGGTCGATCGCACTACGCCGTCGAGCCCGGGACTGAAGTCGCGGAGCGCAGCGTTCTCTCCGACTGCGTTGTAGACCTTGCCGCCGTGCCAATGACCGCCAGCCGCGACGCTGGTGGTTCGCCGGGTGAGCACGAGGTAGTCACCGTCCTCGCAGAATACCGAGAGACCGACGCTGAAGGGATTCGGGAATCCGTCTATTGGCTCCCCGCACTTCGGCTCGCCAGCAATCTCGGTCAGAATTTTCCGTTCCTGCACATCGCCGGTGAGCAGGAGACGGTGGGTGGCCAAAAAGCTGAAGTAGTCGTAAGTGTGCATCTGACAGACGATGCGGTGGCTTCGACCCGCCCGGTCGTCCTCGGGACGGTCGTTGACTCGGCTGATGCGCAGGGTGGCGATCCCGACCTGTTGCCCGTTTTCGAAGCCTTCGGATAGCCACCGTGGCCTGTGTCGGTCCCGAATGACCGTCACGCGAGTGTCGTTAACCGAAACGGTCTTCCATTATCCGACTGGCGAGTTCGGCGGCTCGAAAGTGTCGGCGCTTTCGCCACCTCTGATACCGCTTCACGGCCGAAGGGTAGGTAACGTTCTGAAGCACCAGCCCGGCGACGGCTCCGGCCGCCACGTCCCACCAGTTCATGCCAGCCCTCCGAGGTCCCTGCTGTCGGTCTCTTCACGACGGTAGGTGGACGCAGCAATGGCTTCTTCGAACGGCGAACGGCCACATTTGACCGAATCACCACCTCCGTCACGCCGGGCGCAGGACCCCACCAGCACGATCGGTCCCGATGTCGCCTGCCTGCCTGCTGCTGCTCGCGGCCCCTTCTGCCTCACGCAAGTCGATACCGCTCACGCGATATGCAGGCAGCCACGGTGGCCGCTGGCGCTGCGAGTCCGGCTGATCCGACACATCACAGCCTTTACTGCAGACCGGTACGGAGTTCGCCCCGACTGCCCCGAACCAACCTTCGGCGCTGCGGGCTCCCCAGAAGGCACGGACCTGCCGCTGCGGGCGGGGTGCAGTTAGCCTGGCGTCACGACTTCACGGGCGGAACCGGGCCAGGTTCGGTTATCCCGACCGCACCACGTGCTTTACGGGCGTTTCGCGCACGGCTATGACATGTCCAGATTGCGACGTCGAGCAGTCGCAATAGACTGGGCGAGTCGACGCCGGATGGGCGAAGCGCCTCGATCTCACTGCGGAGCGTGGACTCGGTCAGCGCTGTTGCCAGCGTTGTCCAGAACTGGTTCTCCGGCGGAGCGAGCACGCGAAGCACGACACTGTCATGGATGGGCACAAGCCGAGGTCGTTTGCGGGCCAGGAGCTTGCTCGCGATCACTGGGCCGACCCCAGGTAGCTTGTCGAGCCACTGATGCAAGACCCCCGCTGACCGCAGGATATCGGGACTGGCGTTCCAAAGGTCTAGGTCGGTGGGGAGAGTAGCGAGCCCAGCGGTGAGGTGACCGCCGCCCGCGAGGAGAGTGCGGATAGCGAGAGGGCGCCAGGAGATGTCCAGCAATGTGGTCGCAAGCAGGTCGTCGAGGGTGAACATATCGGGCGGATTCTCACCCAGCAGGTCAAACGAGGTGCCGGCGAATGGCTTGTTGGGATCGAAGTAGGCGGCGACGAGACGTTCGATGTCGGGAACTGCGAGCACATCGCGGATCCGGACGCGTAATAGATCCTCTGAATGCACCGCGAGAGCATGCCACATCGGAGGTTGCGTCAGCGGATCACGTTCGGTCCGGAATCGTCCGCGCCCAACGCGGTCGTACTGGAGTTCGCACGTCCACGCTAGGAGACCCCGTGCCTAGACGCCTGATCGGCAAGGTGCGGCAGACTCAACGTATGGATGCACCGCTTGACCCAACCCAGCTCTACGCCGACGTAGCGGCTTACGGAAGCCTCGGCGCTGCGCTTCAGGCGGTCGCCAGCGCGGCTGGGATCTCTCTTGATGTCGTGGCCAGTGAGCGACAGCCGCTGCATAGCGCCACCGTGCCCAGCGCAACGCCGCTGCGTAAGGGCCTCGGTATCACCGCTGGCGCTGTCGAACGTGTCTGGATCATCAGTGGTTGGAGCCAGGGCATTTCGTCGATATCCGGTAGCACGACAGATCTGGCCGAGGTCGTCAAGGCTGCGCAAGCCTGGAGCGGTGGGGCGCCGTTGCGCGACATTCAGCTGGCCGCCCCGTTCGTTGAGGTGACCCGGCGGGGTGAAGCCGCTGAACTGGGACCGGAATACATCGTGACCGGGGAGTGGGATCGGCTCTTGCGGGAAGCGGACGAGGCGAATTGGCCCGAGTACCGGGCACTCATCATGGCTGCTTATGCCGAGCCGAGGTTGCGGCAGCTCTACCCGTACACCAGCCATTGGATGCTGCGCTTTTCAACCACCACGGGCTACCCGTTCTCGCCCGACATCGTTTGCCTTACCGCGTCGGAGGACTCAACGTTTACAGTTCGCGAGAACTGGATGGGGCCCACCATCGGCACGGCGGCCACGGCCGAGGAAGCGGTGCTGATCGCGGCAGATCTCCCCCCTCCGGGCTTGGGCGCTGCGATCGCAGGGCCGTATCTGTATGAGGATTAATGCGTGTGGCCGTGCATCCCGCTAGGTCAGCTGTCCGGTTCGAGGGCAAGCCACGCAGTGGCGCGGCAGCCGATCGCCCCCAGTACCCACCAGGCCGACCACCCCGGCGATCGTCCTGGCCGATCCACAACGCCGCCGCGTACCTTCCGGCTCCTGTCCTCCCGTCCCCCGTCGACCCAGAGTCACACGATCCCGCTGTGGACAGCCGCAGATGAGAGCGACCCGCCAACCACCTCGACCATGCCTGGCCGGGCCGCGGTCGTAAACCCAGTAAACAAGTAGCCACTGTCCGCGCGCTCATGCCGACGTGCGGAGGCCGGGCCGTATGTCGTGCTCTGACGACTCAGCCCGTCGACCCATCCCGGGTGAGGATGCGTATGGGATTTCGGGTGGGCGAAGCCCGGAGGATTGGGCGAGTGGGCAGTCGGGCCGCAGCTCCACATGTACCCGGTTGCGCCGCATCAGCATCCGGCCGCATCAGCCCCTGCGGCCGGTCCTCGGACGACAGCAGGAGTGCCACTGTGAGATCACCCCTCAGAGCCCTGATCGTCAGCGCGTTGTTCGCCTCCGCGATCATCGTGCCCTCTCCCGCGTCGGCGGCGCCGGCGACGCCGGACTTCGGTCCGTCCATCGACGCGTACGCCGCATACGACGGGCAGGACACCTGCGAAGCCAGCGAGAAGCCCGGTGTCGTCGGGTTCCGGGACATCCTCAACACCACCTATGGCCCGCACAACTACGGCATCGGACGCGCCTGCAACGACGGCGGGCAGAGCGAGCACAAGGAGGGCCGCGCCCTCGACTACGTTCTCAACTACAACGACGCAGGACAGCGGGCCGTCGCCAACGACATCTTCAACTGGCTTCTCACCACCGACCGCTACGCCAACGCCAACGCCAACGCCCGACGACTGGGCATCATGTACATGATCTGGAACCGGCAGATCTGGTACGCGTCCAATCCCTCCGCCGGTTGGCAGCCCTATGCCTGCAGCGGAGACCCCAGCGACTGCCACACCAACCACATCCACTTCAGCTTCAGCTGGGCGGGTGCCCTGCGGCAGACAAGCTGGTGGAGCGGATCGGCGCAGGTCTTCGAGGCGGCGAGCAACGCCGGCTGGCGGCCGTTGCCGGTCAGCGGGAGCGCGGGCGCGGTCAGCGGCAGTGCTGTCGCCGCCTTCGCCACCAGTGGTGTCAAGTACATCTACACCGTGCGGGGAGGCCAGGTCTTCGAGGCGGCGAGCAATGCGGGCTGGCAGAACCTGTGGACCGGCATCAACGGTGTCGACGGCGGGGCGGTCGCCGCGATGAGCCACCAGGGCGTCAAGTACATCTATACGATCATCAACGGTGGTGTCTATGAGGCGAACAGCGCGAACGGATGGCGCAACCTGCCGACCGGAATCACCGGAGTCAGCAGCTCCACCATCTCCGTGATCAGCCTCGGCGGTGTCAAGTACATCTACACCGTGGTCAACGGCATCGTTCATGAGGCACACAGCGCCAATGGGTGGCGCAACCTGTCCACCGGCATCCCGGCATCGGCCGTCGCCGCGACCACCCTTAACAACGTGAAAATCATCTACAGCGTCAACGGCGGGCAGGTCTTCGAGGCCGCGAGCAATGCCGGCTGGCAGAACCTGTGGACCGGCATCAACGGCGTCAGCGGCTCGGCAATTTCGGCCATGAGCCTCGGTGGTGTCAAGTACATCTACACCGCGGCCGGCGGCGTCGTCCATGAGGCGCACAGCGCAAATGGGTGGCGCAACCTGTCCACCGGCATCCCCGGCAGCAGAGTGAACGCCCTGGTCCTCGGCGGCGTAAAGATCCTCTACACGCTGTGAATCACGAGTCCGGCCGCTTCGCCGAAGCGGCCGGACCCGTGCTGGCTGCCGGCGACGCTCCGCAAAGCGCGGAGTCGAGGCGCGTTATCCGGCGCCTCTGACCAGGGTCGGAGGCGCCGGATGGTCAGCTGTGGCGGTGGCGCACGATGTAGTCGATGTGGCGGACCGTGTCGTCTCGGTCCTCCTCGCTGATCGAGTCCCACAGGTCCGCCAGCCAGTAGAGCGAGCCCGACAGCGGCCAGGCCCATCCGCGTACCCAGGTCGCATCGTCGAACCCGAGCGCCTCCCGGTAGGCGGCCCGTGCGCGGGAGTCGAACAGGCTCCAGCCCGGCCACACCTCGACTGCCGGGTCGCCGCGGCCGAGACCGCCGAAGTCGATCACCCCGATGAGTCGGCCCCCATCGATTAGCAGGTTGCCTTCCAAGAGATCACCATGCAGCCATACCGGCGGTCCGGGCCACTCATCCGCCGTCATCGCCTCGTCCCAAGCCGCGGTCACCGCCCGGCCGTCGATCCGGTTGCCCAGCGCCGCGATCGATCGGCGGGTCAGCTGGTCGCGTTGCACTAGCGGTACGCCGCGCTGGATCCCCTCCTTGAGCGGCCCGTCCATCGGGTCGATCGCGATCATCGCGCGCACGAAACCGGCCAGGTCGACGGCGAGATCGACGAGGTCCTGCCCGGCCTGCGGATTGCATCCGTCCAGCCACGGGACCACCGTCCACGGCCACGGATAGTCCCCGGCCGGCTGACCGACCGCGACCGGCACCGGCACCGGCACGGGCAGGTGCGGCGCCAGCCGCGGCAGCCAGGCCGCATCGGTCGCCACCTGTTCGACCGCCCACGGCGCCCGCGGTAGCCGCGCCGTCAACGAATCACCGAGCCGGAACAGTGCGTTGTCGGTGCCGTTCAACGGCTGCGCAACGACCGGCAAGCCCGACCACTGGGGGAACTGTTTGTCGATCAGGGCGTGTACCTGCTCAACAGAAACGACGATCTCCCCTGGGCGCATCGCGCGACCGTAGAATCCGCTCGATCATCCCGTCAACCGGGATTGCGATCACAAGGACCACGAGGTCGGGCCGAGGTCCGACAAACCTGGGCGTTGAACCTATGGCGGTGCGCGTTGTTCCGTCGGGTCGACGATGCGGGTGGGCTGGCGAACTGGCCCGGGACGTCACGGCCGCACTCATGTCGGCACCGCGCCGACATGAGTTCACCAGACGGAAGACTGCGGGATCGGTCCGCCAAGGATGGTCCTGTCGGCTCCTGTTCAGGCGGTGCCGACGGGAACGGGCGCCTTCATCAGGTCGGTGACGAGTTTGTCCACTTTGGCGAGTCCGGCGGCGTAGCCTTCGGCGTACCCGCGCTGGTAGTCGGCGTTGGGCTTGGTCGGCTGAGTCGGCTGCTGGGGGATGGTCGGCGTGCTGGTGGCGTGGAGCATCCTGATCTGCAGGTCGGCGAGGGCGGCCTCGCCGACGTCGCCGAGGACGAGGGCGGCGTCGCTCTCCTGACCGGGGGTGTCCCAGTAGATGTAGGTGGTGCAGCGCCGGCCCTCCGTGGTGAGTAGCCAGTCGGCTTCCCGGGCGATCTGCTTCGCCCGTTCGAGCCGTTCGGTGGATCCGGTGGCTTTGAAACCGCGCTCGATGAGTGCGTATTCGCCGTGGGCGGGGACGATGTGCTGGAGCCAACGGGTGACACCGGGATGTTCGGGGAGGATCGTCGCGAGCGGGAAGGACTGGCCGGAGTAGGCGTCGACACCGAGGAAGTCGGCGGTCTTGACATGCCAGTCGTCGGGGTGGTCGGTGTGCCCGGCGATGGAGTGGTTCGGGTCGTTCTTCTTCGGAGCCCACTGGTACCCCATCGCCGCGGTGCCGACCTTCACCGAGGACGCCGCGGCCTTCATCACGTCGTAGACACGGTCGAACAACGCGGCGTACACCTTGCCGTCCATGTCGCCTTCCGGTTCGTGCCAGGGGATGATCCAGGTCTCGTGCTGCCCGGCCAGGAACTTGGCGAGTTCTTCAGGTACTGGTCCCATTGCCCGGCGGCGACAGCAGCCGCTTTGGGCTTGAAGCTGACGACCGGCACGATGCCTTTCGCCCAGTAGGCCTCGGTCAGCGCCTGGGTGGGCTTGGTCAGCGACTGGGGATCGCGCTCGCCGCTGATGAACAGTCGGCACATGGTCGCGTGGGGGAACTTGGTCTGCAGCGCGGACACCCCGCCGCCCTGAGTGATACCGGTGCGAAACGTCATGACCCAATAGATCACGGCCCTGATCCCGGCGAAAAGGATTGTCGACCGATAGTGGGACATCGCGGCTCGGCCGTAGCGATCAAGGGCGCAGTCATTCCCGCGCGATCACGATGAGCTTGTCGCAGGCGTCGAGCCGCATTTTCACGGTCTTGTCGGGATTGATGACCACCCCAGAGGAGTGCGACTGGGCGGCGGCTGAGGTGCGCCGGTAGCCGATGGCGATCTCGCCGCGACGCCGGGCGGCCTCGATGACCGTGTGGAAGTCGACGTCGTGCCCGGGGGCGAGGTACTCGGGCACCGGTCGAAGGTAGATCTCGCCTCCGGCACTGTCCAGGAGCGTCCGGTAGACCCTGGCGATGTTGCGGTCCTGCGAGATCTGGCAGATCAGCATGCTGATGAGGTGCTCGCTGACGACGAAGTCGTCGACGTGTGCGGCCGCGGCGAGCCGGCAGTTGCGCGAATCCGCCATCTCGCTGACGACGGTGTGCCGCCAGCCGTGCTGTGCCTGCATGTCGCGCAGCTGCAGCAGAGTGATCAGGGTGGCCGTGTCCGCGTCCTGCGGGTCGGCGTCGTCGTCGGACAGGACGATCACGTGGCCGTACTGGTGGATGTCGGCCAGTTCGAGTTCGTCGCGGTCGGTGGTGTCGGCCTGCGCGGTGCTGACATCCAGTCCGGGTACGCGCGCGGCGGCGGCCTCGACGGCGACCTTGTGCTCGGTGCTGGCGGTGACGACGTGCAGCCGTGAGCCGGTCCCCACGTACTGGTCGAACTCCCGGATGACGGCCGGGGCTCGGCGGTTCCATCCGAGGAGCACCGCGTGTTTTACCGGCCGGGTCGTGGGTGGCGCGACGGCGATCGCGGCGTGGTCGATCTGGTGCTCGCCGTCGACGAGCTCGATGGTTCCGGCATCGCGTGAGATCACGATGACCTCGTCGCCGGTGGCGATCAGCTGGTCGGTTCCCGGGCTGAGGTCGACGGTGCCGTCGGCGTACCGGAGCCCGATCAGCGCCGAGGTCTCGTACCGGTGCAGCGCCGCGGCGAACGTGCTGCCGATCAGGCGCGGTTCGGGCCGGATGTAGATCTCGTCGCCGGCGAAGTCGAGCAGGTAGGAGTAGACGCTGGAAAGGCCGGGCTGCAGGCTGGACTGGACCAGGAGCCTGGCCACGATGTCGTCCACGTCCAGCGCCTCCACGACACCGCCGCCGGCGAGCTTCACCGCCGCCAGGCTCTTGCCGCCGGAGACGGGCACGGTGACGTGGAATCGTGCGGTGCCCGGGTCCAGTCGGCTGGTGACGGCGAGCAGCGTCTTGAGCACCTGCTGATCGGCGTTGTCGCCGGGCGGTCGGAGCACGATGACCGAACGCGCCTGCGCGAGGTTGGCGATGTCGATGTCGGCGGGGTCGACCGGGCTGCCGGACCGGCAGATGACGCGGGTGTTGCCGAGGTCCTTGATCCTGCGCCGGATGAGCTCGTCCATCTCGGTGCGGTCCATGTTCGCCACGATCGCCACGGCCGACCTGCGTCGGGCGGCGCGGTTGGCTTCCACGAGCCCTGACAGCACGGTGATGATCTCGTCCGACCAGCCGATGATCACTGTGTGGTCTTTCTCCAGGACCATGGAGTGGCCCTTGCGCAGTTCCTGGATCCGCTTGTTCACCCCGGAGGCGAGCAGGCCGATCAAGGTGCTGGCGAAGAAGATCCCGGTGGCGGACAGCAGGACCTGGAGCACCACGAGCTGCACCCGGGTCTCCGCGCCGGTTCCCAGCCGGAACGTGCTGACGGTGTTGACCCAGATCTCCCGCACCGTGTTGCCGACGGTGGTGGCCTTCTCACTCTGGGGCGTCGCGAACACGATCAGCGTGCTGATGGCGACGATCAGGACCAGCGACACCGCGAACAGCCACCCGATCAGCGCAGGGGTGCCCCTGGTCATCGTGTTGTCGAACCAGTAGCGCAAGCGCTTGCTCGTATGCCGCATGTGTCGCCTCTTGCCTCGGGACGTTCCCACCGCGATGATCTTAGGTGCATATCGCACGTTAACGGCGTATCCATCCGCGAACAGTTCATATCAGGCCTGGTCGCGAACCCCTGGGTCCGCGGCCAGGCCGAACGTGCCCGCTCCGGTCAGAGCGTCTTAAAGCCGCGGCTTGAACCGTCGGACCTCCTGGGGCCAGCCGCACGCTTCCGCGATCTTGCCGGCCCACATCCGGGCCGTCTCCTCGTCGGCCACGTCCACGATGGTCAGCCCACCCAGGAACTCCTTGCTCTCGATGTAGGGACCATCGGTGAACAGCAGCGCGCCGCTCGTGGCGTCGGCGTTGAAGACCGGGCCGTCCTCCTCCTCCAGGCCTCCGGCGAAGACGTACGCCCCGGCGGCCTTGATCTCGTCAACGACCGCCCTGGCGAGTGGTCCGCGCCCGCGGAACCACTCCTCGCTGTGGTCACCCACCCACTGCTGGTTGAAGTAGATGAGGTACTCGGGCATGTTTGCTCCTCTGCTCGGCCGGACCCGGCGTCCGCCTCCACCTACGCTACGAACGGCGTCCGGCAGATCCGACACCCTCCGCCGGAAAAACTTCAGGGCGTGGCGCGTCGGGCCGACCGGTGTTCACCCGGCGGCGGAGTGGTCGTCGATGAGCCGGACACGATCCTCGAGCCCACGACGTCGGCTGGTCGCCCGTTGCAGCGACAGCGGCGGCACGCGCAGCTCCCACCCCTGCCACCCGACCCGCTCCAGGCGTGCGGCGGCGACCAGGCCGAAGTCGGTCGGCTGCGGTTCGTCGGCGGTGGGACCGACGCCGCCGACCCACTCCACCCGGGCGCCCAGAACGGCCCGCCCCCACCAGGCGCAGAACCAGTTCGCCGGTGCCACCGGCTCCACCAGGCCGTCGAGCAGCAACTCGCCGACCAGGAGCGCATGCGCGTCGGATACGACGAGGTCCAGGTCATGCGGCTGGATCGGGATGCCCCGCACGGCGAGCGCGGCGCTGCCGGTCAGCCACCAGTCCACGTCCGCATCGTTCAGGCGCTGGCAGACGACGGTCAGGGCAGACTGCCACGGAACCGGGGCCAGCCCGGCAGCCTGGCGCAGCCAGGGTTCGAGGAGCCGCTGGAAGTTGTCCCAGGCTCGGTCCAGGTGCGGAGTGTCGGCGGGAAAGGCCTTGGCCCAATGGCCATCGTGTTCCACGAAGCCCGCCTGAAGCACGGCAGGCACCAGTTCCCCGGATGCATCGACGATGCGGAACTCGCTCACCCGGTCGTCGTCGTGCCGCTCGCAACGCACCGATACCCCATCCACAGCGCCTCCCGCGACTCGCTTGTCGATACATGAGAGCACCTGGGTATGACAGCTTCACGAAACATCGCGGACAAGCTCGTCGGGATGCTTGGGGAACGGCGCCCGGACGGTCGCGTCCGGTGGGCGGCGCTGGGTCGGGTACTCCAGGTCAGAGGTTGAATCGTGACCATCGGCGAGGGGTGGGACCTGCTATGTGATCCGGTTCGGGCGAGCCATGTGAGCGAATGGTGCGGGCAGAGCCGACAGCAATCCAGATTTCTGCTGGGGGCGCTTTTCCCTTCCCCTTCTCAGCCTATTCATATGGAGTGGGGAATAGGAGAACACGGCGACACGACCCCACGGAAGACAGGCGTTCGAATTCCATCGCCGCAGCCGTCGCTCCGCTGTGTCCTGAGGCCTGGCCGACGGACGATGAGGTCCGCGACCTTGATCACCTGGGGCTGGCCGGCACACTCTTGATCGAAAAGATCCACGCGCGGCAATTTTTGGCAATCGGTTAACAGCACATGTCTGCGTTGCTACAGTCCGATTTCACACATTGTCGGTGCTCAATCATTCGCCAAGGAGGCGTCATGAGCATTCGATCCACCCTGCCCAGATTCCGTTCCTATGCTGCAGCGATGGCTGTGGCAACCCTCGTGCTGACCCTGACCGGTCAGCAGCCAGCCGGCGCCGCCGACGATCCGCCGTTCGCACCCTACCAGGAAATGCACGCGAACTGCACCGTCACCCATCGGCTCAACGACGACCCGATCGTCTTCCCGGGCCTGGTCGGCGCCTCGCACAACCACACGTTCGTCGGCAACCCGGCGACGAACGCGAACTCCACGCCGCAGTCGCTGGTCGGCGGGGCGACGTCCTGCGAGGACACCCTCGACGCGTCGGGCTACTGGTTCCCGACGCTGCTGCAGAACGGCGTGGTGCGGCTGCCGGACAAGCCGACGGTCTACTACAAGTCCGACGTGAAGGACTACCGCACGGTGCGGCCCTTCCCGCCGGGCTTCCGGCTCGTCGTCGGGGATGTGCGTACGCCGGACGCGGCGCACTTCACCGGTGACTGGCAGTGCCCCGGCTACAAGGGCAAGGAGATCCCCGCGTCGTGCCCGAGCGGTTCCTCGCTGGTCATCCGCATGAAGGCGCCGAGCTGCTGGAACGGCGTCGACCTGGACCCCGCCGACCACAAGTCCCACATGACCTGGCCGGTCAACGGCGTGTGCCCGGCATCGCACCCGGTCCCGCTGCCCCAGCTGCAGGTGAAGATCCCGTACCCGCTGCCCGGCGGAGTCACCGGCGGGCTGTCCTACTCCTCGGGCGCCAGCTACTCGTTCCACTACGACTTCATGAACGGGTGGAACAACGCACGCCAGGTCTACCTGGTGGGCCACTGCATCAACGGCGGGCGCCAGTGCAACGGCTACGGCATCGATCCCCACAAGCCGTAGTAGCTGGCAAATTTGCCAACTGACTGGCAAATTTTGGCAAACGATTGCCATGCATCGATGCCGGTCCTAGATTTCCCGACACACCGCATGCGGCCTTAGTGGCGGCGCCTGGGCCCGGGCGCCGCCTCCGTTCCCCGCATCGCCGTCGCCCTCGGTGATGTCCGTCCCTGCATCGGGAGAACCTAATGCGTGTCCTGCTCAGAAGTCGGCGGCTCACGGTCGCCCTCTCCGCCCTGGCGCTGGCCGCCACCGCCGTGGTGGTCACCGCCAATGCCCCCGCCGCCCTCGCCGCCGGCTGCGACACCGCGGCCAACATCGCCCTGAACAAGCCCGCGACGGCCTCCTCGGTCCAGGGCAACAGCTACCTGCCGGGCAAGGCCGTCGACGGCGACGCCGGCACCCGGTGGTCGAGCCAGTTCAGCGATCCGCAGTGGATCCAGATCGACCTCGGCGCCGGCACCCCGGTCTGCCAGGTGGTCATCAACTGGCAGACGTCGTACGCCAAGGCGTTCCGGCTCGAGCTGTCCGACGACGGCGCGACCTGGACCTCGATCTACTCCACCACCACCAGCACGGGCGGCGTGCAGACGATCAACGCCACCGGCACCGGCCGCTACCTGCGCGTCTACGGCACGCAGCGGGCCAACGGCTACGGGTACTCGATCAAGGAGCTGAGCGTCTACCGCGGCGACGGAGGCGGCGGCGGTTGCCAGACGCCCCCGCCGGCGGCGCAGGACCTCGGACCCAACGTGGTCGTGTTCGACCCGTCGATGTCCAGCTCGTCGATCCAGAGCCGGCTCGACGCGATCTTCGCCGAGACCGAGAGCGCCCAGTTCGGCACCTACCGGTACGCGGTGGCCTTCAAGCCGGGCACCTACAGCGGCATCAACGCCAACACCGGCTTCTACACCTCCGTGATGGGGCTGGGCCGCAATCCCGACGACGTCACCATCAACGGCGACGTGACCGTCGACGCCGGCTGGTTCGGCGGCAACGCCACGCAGAACTTCTGGCGGTCGATCGAGAACCTGTCGATCGTGCCGAGCCACACCGACAACCGGTGGGCGGTGTCGCAGGCGGCGCCGATGCGCCGGGTGCACATCCGCGGCGGTCTCAACCTCGCCCCCAACGGCTACGGCTGGGCCAGCGGCGGCTACATCGCCGACAGCAAGATCGACGGCAAGGTCGGGCCGTACTCGCAGCAGCAGTGGTACACCCGCGACAGCCAGATCGGCAGCTGGGGCAACGCCGTGTGGAACATGGTCTTCTCCGGCGTCACCGGCGCCCCGGCCAACAGCTTCCCGTCGCCGACCTACACCACCCTGCCGACCACCCCGGTCATCCGGGAGAAGCCCTACCTCTACCTCAACGGTGCCAACTACAACGTGTTCGTGCCCAATCTGCGCACCAACGCCGCCGGCACCACCTGGTCCGGCGGGTCCACCCCGGGCACGTCGCTGCCGCTGACCCAGTTCTACGTCGCCCGGCCGTCGGATTCGGCCGCCACCCTCAACAACGCCCTGGCCTGCGGGTTGGACCTGCTGTTCACCCCGGGCATCTACCACCTGAGCCAGGCGCTGAACGTGACTCGGCCCAACACCGTGGTGCTGGGCATCGGCTACCCGACCCTCATCCCGGACAACGGCAACGCCGCGATCACGGTGGCCGACGTCGACGGGGTCAAGCTCGCCGGGATGCTGCTCGACGCGGGCCCGGTCAACTCGCCGTACCTGCTGCAGGTCGGGCCGACCGGCGCGGCCGCGAGCCACGCCGCCAACCCGACCACCGTGCAGGACGTGTTCCTGCGCATCGGCGGAGCCGGACCGGGCAAGGCCACCACGGCGATGATCGTCAACAGCGCCAACACCATCATCGATCACATCTGGGCATGGCGCGCGGACCACGGCACCGGCGTCGGGTGGACCGTCAACCCGTCCGACACCGGTCTGATCGTCAACGGCGCCAACGTCTCCGCCTACGGCCTGTTCGTGGAGCACTTCAACAAGTACCAGGTCATCTGGAACGGGCAGGGCGGCCGCACGATCTTCTTCCAGAACGAGATGCCCTACGACCCGCCGAGCCAGTCCGCCTGGCGCAGCGACGCCCGCGGGTACGCCGCGTACAAGGTGGCGGATTCGGTCACCTCGCATGAGGCATGGGGCCTGGGCAGCTACTGCGTGTTCACCGCGGACCCGAGCATCGTGGCCGAACGAGGCTTCGAAGCGCCGGTCAACCCGAACGTCAAGTTCCACAGCATCCTGACGATCTCGTTCGGCAAGGGATCGATCGAGCACGTCATCAACAACACCGGTGCGTCCACCGGGACCACCGTCAAGCCGGTCAACATCGTCAGCTTCCCTTAGCAGCCGGGGCGGCCCTCGCCGGCTGAACGGCCAGGTGAGGGCTCGTCGACTCCGCATGGTCCGGTGCGTCGGCAACACGCCACTCGGTCGTGTTGCCGACGCACCCCCGGCTCACGTCGGCGCCGGGTCGACAGGTCGAACCACATCAGAGCGGTCTGCACCGCGTGCGCCGCCGAAGCCACCTCGGCATTGACGTTGCTGCCCTGTCGGCCGCCAGTGCTGCCAGCTGGCCCACACGGAGAAGCTGACCTCTCGGCCGCACGGAGCCGCCAGCGGGCTCGCGCCGATGCCCTCGAAGCCCCGTTGTTCAGGCCGGCCTCGCGGCGACGGGGGATTGCTGAGACCAGGCCGGCGACCGCTAAACGCGTGGTCGGCGGAACTCGTCGCCCTTCACTCCGGCGACGAAGTCCGACCAGGCCGCCGCCGTGAATGCCAGCGCAGCGCCGTCCGGTTGCTTGGAGTCTCGTACGCCGACGGTGTCACCCGCCAGGGCGACTTCAACGCACGCGTTCTGGCCGTCGCTGCGGGTGCTCTTGCGCCATTCCACATTGGGGAGTTCACGCACGGCGGGCCTTCCTGACCTGGGCCTACAGACTCTTCGCCACCTGCGAGATCAGCGCCAGGGACTGCACGTCCGGCAGGGCGGCACTGCGTAGGTGATTGAACGCCACAGTACACCGTGTGATCTCCGAAGGCTCTTCAAGGAACGTGGCACCGGCGATGTTTTCGGCGTAGACAACACGTGAATCGATCTCGTCCGGGAACTCGAAGACCATGAAACCACTGCCCATTCCGCCGTGGGCACCGGAGGTGAACGGCATGACCTGGAGTGTCACGTTGGGCATCTCGCCGGCGGCTGTCAGCCGTTCGAGTTGAGCCCTCATGATGTCCGGTCCACCGACCGTGCGGCGCAGCACCGCCTCGTCCATGACGACCCAGAAGTCCGGCGGGCTGTCACTGGTGAGCACGCTCTGGCGGGCCATCCGCAGCGCCGTATGGCGCTCCACCTTCCCCGCCTCATAACTGGGGCGCACGGCGAGGAAGAGCTCGCGTGCGTAGTCCGGCGTCTGCAGCAGGCCGGGAACGTAGTGGCTCTCGTAGCTGAGGATGGCCGAGGCTTCGGTCTCCAATCCGACGAACGTCTTGAAGGCGTGGCTCATCACATCGTTGTACGCCTGCCACCAGCCGCGCTGCCTCGCCTCGCGAGCCAGCAGGACCAGGGCGTCCGCCTCCGCTCCGGTCACCCCGTAGACATCCAGCAGCTCCCGGACGTCGCCCGGCCGAATGCCCAGCCGCCCGCTCTCGATGCGGCTGATCCGCGAACCCGTGCACCCGATCTGCTGGCCCACCTCGTCACAGGTGAGCCGCGCCGCCTCACGGAGTCGGCGGAGCTCGCTGCACAGGCGGCGCTTGCGAACCGTGGGACTGTTGGCGCTCGCCACGTGCCCGCCTCCAGATCGGTCATGCACCTAAGCGTCAATTGCTGAATGGAATATTGCCAAATGGTACCCGACCAATCAGGATGAGTACATGTCCGTGTGTCTATCGCCGGAACGGGGACATGGGGCCTCACGCTGGGAAGACTCAGCCATACCCGGGGAGCGGAAGTGCCGAGCGACGATGACCTCTGCCGCGGATACACCGTCCACATCACCTTCGAAGCCCGGGACGTGACCGAGGCCCGCGATCGCGCAGTGATGTACGCCGAAGCGCTCTGCCTGCTCCGGCCGGAGGTCTCGCTGCTGGACACCCGACTGTCCCCGGCGGAGGTCTGGCACCGGACCGAGCCGACCTTCTGCGGACAGGAGGGGCCGGAGGGCGAGCTCTGCACCGACGTCCACCGGCACCCCGGCTTCCACAGCGGCCCGGGCCTGGGCTCGCTGTCGTGGGGCGAGGGAATCTGACGGGCGAGGCCGTCACGCGCCGGTCGGAGTGAGCTCCCGGCGGCGGGGGACAGCCGCTATCAGACACAGCACCACCGTGCCGCCGAAGAGCACTCCCTGCTCGGAGATCGAGTCGTCGACGCCCGCGACCGGCACCGGGTCGAACACCCCGCGCGGATCGGCGATCAGGTCCACCTCCGCCGCGCACTCCGCCCCGACGATGAGCGGCACGCTGCCCGGGATCACCGTACCGTCGGCGCGGGCGTAGTGGCACTCCACGTCCGCACCCTTGCGGCGCAGCTCCCCGTTCTCCGTCGTGCCGCTGAGCAGGCCGTGCACGCGGTCGCCCTGGAGAGCCAGCACCATCGTGCCGAGGCCGCCGTTGAACATCGTCATGATCCCGGAGACGATCGCGGCGAGCAGCGCGGCGACCATCCACCCCTTGCGGTAGGTCAGCGGCCGGGGGGAGAAGGGCTGCCAGGGGTAGGTGTACAGGGCGCCGACCACCGCCAGCAACGGCACGGACCACCAGCGCAGCACCGGGACCAGCCCGGTCAGCGCCAGGATCGGCGGGACCGCCCGGTCCACCGGGCCGCGCTCGCGCCAGGTCACCACCACGCCGGGAATGATGATCACGGCGGCGAAGAGCCAGATGTAGACGTGGTAGGGGACGAGCACGGTGCTCGCCGCACTCCCGAGCAACCAGGCCGAGAGCGCGGCGAGCAGCAGTCGATGCGCGTTGTGGAACATCCCCGAAGCCTGCCATGCGGGGTCGGCGCAGGGTCGAGGGGATTAGACCTGCGCGGGCACCGTCGGCCCGGAGGCGCTCTCGATGATGCGGCTGACGACGAGGCCGATGAGGATGGCGCCGCCCGCGACCAGGAAGTTGGACCAGGAGGCGAAACCCTCCAGCGCCAGGAGCTGGGTGATCGTGCCGATGAGCACCGCGGCGAACAGGGTGCCGGTCACCCCGGCCCGGCGGCCGAAGACGCTCACCCCGCCGAGCAGCGCGATCGCGAGCGCGGTCAGGGTCAGCGTGCCGCTGATCCCGGGCGGCGGGCTGGCGTGCAGGCGCAGCGTGAACGCGACGCCGCCGAGCCCGGCGAGGAACGCCGAGCCGGTGAGCCCGACGATCGCCCCGATGCCGGGGCGGAAGCCCGCCCACGGTCCGGCGGCGACGGCGCCCCGGCTGTGGCTCAGCGTGCGGCGCAGGCCCGGGATGAGCCAGATCGCGCCGCCGGCGAGGGTGAGCACGGCGAAGGCGACGAACCAGAGGGGCTGCTTGCCGCCGGCCTCGGTGAGGATCACGATCGTCTTCGAGTGGAATGCGGCGAGCAGCCCCGCCTCGATGAGCGCGGCGGCTCCCAGGGTGACGGCCCAGGTCGGCACGGACAGGACCGCGGTGATCAGGCCGATGAAGAGGGCGGCGATGACGGCTGAGGCGACACCGATCGCCATCGCACCGACGAGCGGCATCTGCTCGGTGGTGAGCTCCGCGCCGATCGTGCCCGCGCCGACGGCGAGCGCGCCGACGGCGAGGTTCGGGGTGCCCGTACGCAGCGACAGCGCCATCGCGGCGCCGATCAGGCCCAGCGGCGCGACCTGCGACAGCAGCGTGTCGAGCCCGGCCCGCGACGAGGTGTTGAGCAGCAGCACGATGGCGCCGAGCGTGGCGATGGCGAGCAGCGCCTCCCATCCGATGTGGACGATCAGCTCGCGGCCCGCAATACCCTGGCGCGGCGGTGGTGTGGCGGGCACGACCGGGGGCGGCGGCGCCGTTGGCGTGGCGAAGGGATCGGCGTATGCATCCGGTGCGGGGTTAGTCATGCCGACCATAGTGGCGCCCCGGATCATCCGGCGCATCCGCGAGGAAGCGGAAATTACCGAGCTGCGGCGTTGACCTGCTCCTACGATGAGCGGCGTGACGACGGACACGATCAGAATTCGAGGATTCCAGCACGACTTCGCGCGGCGGCAGGCGACGCGGGTCGTCGAGTTCCCGGGCGGCTTCGCCGTGCACAACGACGACTACCCGGACTCCTACGAGCACAACCGTGCCGTCGTGACCGGGACCGGGCGCGAGCTCGAAGACCCGCAGGCACTGCTCGGGATCGTCGAGGAGGTCTTCACCGAGGCCGGCCACCGGCACCGGCAGGTGCTGGTCGAGGACGACGCGCTCGGCGAGCACCTGGCGCCCGCGTTCGTCGCCGCGGGCTATGAGCACGGTCGAGAGGTCGTCCTGCGGCGCGCGCCCGGCGGCGGGGAAGCGGCGGTCGGCGTACCCGTCGAAGAAGCGCTGGACCGGCGCGACCTGGACCTGCTGGTGTTCCGGGACTGGCGCGCGACCCTACCGCCGGAGGTCCCCGACGACGTCGTGTGGCAGCTCGCCCATCGGCGGTCGGCCCGCCTGCGCGGAGCGGACGAGGTGGCCTTCCTGGTGGTGCGGGCCGAGGGCGGGGTGCGCGCCTATGTCGACCTCTACCGGACCGGGTGGGTCGCGCAGATCGAGGACCTGCTCACCGAGCCCGGCTTCGGCCGCCGCGGCTACGCCGGCGCCCTGATCGCCGAGGCGCTGCGGCGGGCCGGGGCGGCGGGAGCCGAACTCGTCTTCATCGTGGCCGACGTCGACGACTGGCCACACGGCTGGTACGCCAGGCTCGGCTTCACCGAGGCCCTGCGCCAGCACTCGTTCACCCGGTCGCCCTAGCGCAGCCCGGTCGGGTGAAGCCCCTGCTCAGACGGGTGATGGTCCATTGCCGGGCGGCTCGCGCGCTCGCTAGGTTGAACGCAGCGTGACCGTTCGACTTCGAATGGCTGCGAACCCCCACCCTGAAAGGCATCGCCATGCGCCGGATCGCCACCGTCGCCGCGCTCGCGTTCTGCGCGGCACTGCTTCCCGCCACCGCGGCCCACGCGGCCAACCCCGCGGTCATGATCGTGAAGGTCTACGCCAACTCGCCGGGTGCCGACACCGGCAGCAACGCCAGTCTCAACGGGGAGTACATCACCCTGAAGAACACGACTGCGGCGACGATCAACCTCTACCGATGGACGATCCGCGACAAGGCGAACCACGTCTACACCTTCACCGGCAACTTCAACCTGCTGCCCGGGAGGTTCATCAGCGTCCACACCGGGTCGGGGACGAACACCGGCGGCAACCGCTTCTGGGGACTCGGCGGCTATGTGTGGAACAACGCCGGTGACACCGCCTACCTGCGGACCCCGTCCGGCGCGAACTTCGACACCTGCACCTGGGGCGCGGTGGCGAGCTACAAGCTTTGCTGAATCCGGGTACGCGGCGGGCCCGGTCACCGAGGGGGTGCCGGGCCCGCCGTGTCGCTGCGGAACTGCGGTCACGCACGGTCATGCCCTACCCGGTGGGGTACCCGGGAACGGCTGGGTGCTTTGCTCTGCTTACACCGACGCATCGGCCACTAGGTCCGGACATTCCCGGTGATGTGTGGGTGTAAGCAGAGCAAAGCGTCGCACGCGCACTCCCGGACTCCTCCGACCGGGCCATCACGGTGCGTGACGGCCGTCAGGTGCTCAGGGCGTGAGCGCGATGTTGGTCAGGCCCGTGACGGCGTTCGTGACCGTGTTGGAGGCGTGGACGACGTTGAGGTTGCCCAGGCACTTCGACGTTGAGATGATCTTTATGGCGTAGGCGCCGACCCCGCCCAGGTCGGAGGTGTTGCCGCGCCAGACGTTGCCGCAGCCGTTGAGGAACGACGGCGTCGTGACCGGGTTGTGGGTCTCGTAGCCGTTGGCGAAGGTCCCCGGCAGGGCGAACGTTCCCGTGTTGTTCTCGATCAGGTAGCCGATGCCCTTGGCGTCGATCCACGAGTCGGCGGAGTTCTGACCGGATATGCCGCGCCCGTCGAAGGTGTTTCCCCTGATCACGCCGTTGAAGGTGCCCTCCTTGATGTCGATGGACTCACCGGCGACATAGGGGCCGATGCGGTTGTTGAGCACCTGCACCCGGTCGGAGCGGTCGACACCGCCGCTGTTGCCGTGGCAGGCCCAGTTGGAGCCGGCTGAGCCGAGGTAGACGCCCTCGCCGTACATCGGCTGCACCAGGCCCGTGTACTCCACGATGGAGTTGCGGATGACGCCGTCGGCGGAGCTGCGCCGGAAGTGCACGCCCTCCTCCTCGATGTGGTGGACCCAGACGCCGTCGATCGTGACGTGCGGCGAGTCGTCCAGCACGATCCCCTTCTTCGACTCCGCGACCGTGAAGCCGGTGAGGTTCCAGTAGGGGGCGCTGGCGAGCCACAGGCCGTAGCCCGAGTCCCAGCCGGCCGTGGGTGCGGGGCACGAGGGCGCGGTGCCGCTGGGGCCGTCGTTGACGAGGACCGCCGTGCGGGGGCCGGTGAGGGTGATGGGCGCGGACGGCGTACCCACCCGGGTTGTCGAGAACGCGCCCCGGTAGGTGCCCGGCGCGAGCCGGATCGTCTGCCCGGCGGTGGCCGCGTTGAGCGCGCTCACGAGCTGAGCCGCGGTGGCGACGTCGACGACGGGGCCGGTCGGCGGCGAGCTCGACGCGGAGGGCGAGGGCGACGGGGTCGCCGAGCGCGAGGGTGACGGGGAGGGCGATGCGGAGCGCGACGGCGAGGGTGACGCCGACACCGAGCGCGTTGGGGAGACGCTGGGGGAGGGTGAGGCCGGGCCGCCCGCGCAGGGCGCGCCGTTGAGGGTGCAGTTGAGGGGGAGGCCGGTGCCGGCGGCGTTGAAGCCGAAGGACTGTGCCGCGCCGGGGTTGACGGTGCCGTTCCAGCTCAGGTTGGTGAAACGGTAGTGCTGGCCGGTCTGGGTGCGCGTCGCGTCCCACGATGAGGCGACGGTGGTGCCGGTCGGCAGGTCGAACTCGACGGTCCAGCCGGTGGCTGCCGCGTCGCCGCTGTTGGTCACGGTGGCCCGCGCCTCATAGCCGGTTCCCCACGCGCTGACCTGCACGACGGTCGCGGTGAGCTGGGGCGCCGCGGCCTGCGCGGGGGAGGCGAGCAGGGCGGGAAGCGCGGCCGCGACCAGGCCTGCGGCAGTCGCCGCGATGACGATCCGATGTGTACGCATCAACTGTCTCCTTTAGGAAAGTTAACAGTCTGATCGACCCATCGGCACTGCGCAATGACTGTTCTGAGGTGGTGGCACGCTCCTATGAGCGGGCGGTGACAGCCGGTCGCCACCGCCCGCCGCATCGATCGGCTGATCGCCCCGCGCGTCCAATCCCGTGCAGCCCTTCCCGCGGATGAGAGCCGGTGCGGCGCTATTCCTTCGTCGCGGTGGCGATCAGTGGACGGGGTGCCGGCCTGCCCAGGATCAGGTCGGCCGCCTTCTCGCCGATCGCGATCACGGTGGAGTTCGGGGCGCCGCGACCGGGGCGGGGCATGATCGAAGCGTCGGCGACGCGCAGCCCCTCGATCCCCTTGACGCGCAGCTCGGCATCGACGACCTTGCCGATCATGCACGTGGACGTCGCGTGGAAGATGGAGTGCGCGTGCAGCCGGATGTACTCGACCAGGTCCTTCTCGGAGCCCGACGCGGGCGCCCGGAGCATCGTGCCGGTGTAGGGCTGCAAGGACTTCTGCCGGGCGATCTCCAGACCGGCGCGCACCCCTCCGACCGCCGAGAGCAGGTCGTCCGGTGCGGTGAAGTAGTTGTGCACGATCTTCGGTTTGGTGGTCGGGTCATCGGAGTCCAGCGACACGTCGCCGGTGCTCTGCGGGTTCAGCACCACCGGGCCGAAGGTGATGCCGTGTCCGGAGGGCAGTCCCAGGCCGCTGTCGGCGAACATCAGCGGACCGGAGTAGAACAGCACATCGGGTGCGGCGAGCCCGGCGCGTGTGCGGATGTAGCCGCCCGACTCCGGTCCGTTGGATGTCAGCGGGCCGGTGCCGTGCTCCTGGAACTCCCTGACGTACTCCGGCTGGTGGGCGATGAGGGTGCTCACGGGGTGGTCGTGCGGGAACACCATGGGCACGATCGGCTGGTCGTGCAGGTTCTGCCCGACATCCGGGTGGTCCAGGAGCACCGGGATGTCGACGGCCGAGAGCACCTTCGCCGGGCCGACACCGGAGTGCATCAACAGGAACGGCGTGTTGTACGAGCCGCTGCACAGGATGACCTCGCGGCTTGCCCGCAGGGTGATCTGCTCGTCGAGCCGGTACCCGGTGACACCGACCGCCCGGCCGTTCTCGATGAGGATCCGGTGGATCTGCAGGTTGGTCTCGAGCGTGAGGTTCGGCCTGCCCAACGCGGGGCGCAGGTACGCGTCGGCGGAGCTCCACCGCCGGCCGTCGCGTTGCATCATCTGGAAATAGCCGAAGCCGTCCTGGCGGTCACCGTCGTTGAAGTCGGTGTTGTAGGGATGCCCGGCCTCGAGCGCGGCGTCGACGAAGGCCTTGGCCATGACATTGTTCGACCGGCCCTCCGACACCGACATCGGGCCGCCGGCGCCGTGGAAGGCCGATTCGCCGCGCTCGTTGTCCTCGGAGCGCTTGAAATACGGCAGGAGGTCGGCGAAGGTCCACCCGGGCTGGCCCCAACTGTCGAAATCGGAGGGGTTGCCACGCAGGTACAGTCCCGCGTTGATGGAGCTGCTGCCGCCCAGCGTCTTCCCCCGCGGCAGGTAGATGCGGCGCCGATGCAGCATCGGCTCCTCGTGGGAGTCGTAGTCCCAGTCGATCCGCGAGCGGAACAGGGTGCCGAACGCGGCCGGGATCCGGATGTTCTCGGCGTCGTCGGCCGGGCCCGCCTCCACCACGCACACCGTGATGCGGGGGTCTTCGCTCAGCCGTGCGGCCAGTACGGAACCGGCGGAACCAGCGCCGACGATCACATAGTCGTACATTCGCTTCTCCTTCAAGAATGGCTTCAGACGTAGAGGGAATTGGGCTCCAGACCGCAGAGGATCCGTCCGTAGAGTTCGAAATTCGTCTCCGGTGCGTTGAGGGCGTGCAGGTTGACCGCGCGGACGTCACGGGCTATCCGCTGGATCGGGTGGGAGCGGTAGATCGACGAGCCGCCGCTGGCCATGCTCAGCAGATCCACCGCGGACTGGGTGAGCTCGCAGACGGAGCCGACGTCGGCCCGGCTGCGGGTGCGCTCCAGCTGGGTCCACGGCTCGCCGCTGGCGGCCTTGGCGTCGACGAGTCTGGTGAGCCGGTCGGCGTGGAATTCCGCCTGGTCGATCTTCTGCGCCACCTGGGCCACCTTGATGTGGGTGACGGGGGCGTCCGCCTGGCGTTCGTACGACGTGTAGGTGATCTTGCGGTCGCCGAGCCGCTCGAAGAAGGTCTCCCACGCGGCTCTCGCCATGCCGACGACCACTCCGACGCCCGAGGCGTTGCCGACGGCGACCAGGGGCGTGCGGTACATCGGCAGTTCGGCGTTGCGCGGCGAGGCGGGCTGCGCGGCGAGCACATCCGCCAGCGGCACGATGCGCTCCTGCGGCACGAACAGATCCTTGGCGACGGTGGTGACGCTGCCCGATCCCTCCATGCCCGAGGTGTGCCAGTCGTCGATGATCTGCAGATCGCTCATCGGGACCATCGCCATCACCGGCCAGGCGGTGGCACCGTCCGGCGACGGCGCCATGGCGAGGACCTCCTGCCAGTGGCTGTGCAGCGCACCGGTGACGAAGGACCACGCGCCGTTGAGCACCATGCCTCCGGGCGCCGGCGTGCCGACCGCGCTGGGAGAGAGGGTGCCGCACACCCGCACGTCGGGAGTCGCGTAGATCTCGTCCTGGACCCCGTCCGGGAACATGCCGACCATCCAGCCGGGGATGGTCCATACCGTGGCGACCCATCCCGCCGACCCGTCGCCCCGGCCCAGTTCGGCCATGACGTCCTTCTGCGTCTGCATGTCGGACTCGTAGCCGCCGTACCGGATGGGAGTGCGCATCCGCAGGATGCCGGCGTCGGCGATCCCTTCGATGACCTCGTCGTGAAGGCGCCGGTTCTGCTCCGCCCAGCCGGCGTGCTTGCGCAAGAGCGGGACCAGGTTCGCCGCCCGCCGTACGAGCTCCTCACGGGTCGGTCCCGTGGAAATACTGCTGGTCATTGTTCCTCCAATGATGTGGCGTGGTGGGAACGTCAAAACCTGCCTCAGTGACCATGCCATCGAGCAAGATCTATCGCATCTCCCCGGGTGCGCTGCGCGGCGCAATGTGGAACGTGAATGTGAGGGCCCCCGCCTCGCGGCTGCGCGACACATGGCAGGTCATCGGGCTTTTTGTCATAGGCGGCGGCTATGGTGCGGGTACCGGCTTGCCAGGGGCCGGGCACGAAGGAGAACCGATGCACGCCACCCCCGCCGCTCCCGTCGTCGACCCCGCGCAGGCTGAGCAGTTCCGCACCGAGGGCGAGTACCTCGACGCCATCGCGCAGGTCCGGGCTGCTGCCGCCGCCTACTTCGAGGGCACCGACCTCGTCCTCGACGACGCCGACTACGACTCGTTGATCGCCCGGATCGCCGCCACCGAGGCCCACCGGCCGGAATGGCAGTCGGACGACTCGCCCACCAGCACCGTCGCGGCCGGGATGGCCGTCGTCGGCGACGTCGTGCACAGCCAGCCGATGCTGAGCCTGGACAACGTCTTCGACGAGGAGACCCTGCGGACGTGGGCGGCCCGCCTGGTCAAGCAGATCGGGCACGAGCCGGCCCAGTACACCGTGGAACCGAAGATCGACGGCCTCGCCATCGCCGCCACCTACGTCGACGGCCGCCTGACGATGGTCGCCACCCGCGGCGACGGCCGCGCCGGTGAGGACGTCACCTCCCAGGCGCGCCTGGTCGCGGGCCTGCCGCCGCAGCTCGCCGCGCCGGTCACCGTCGAGGTCCGCGGCGAGGTGTTCATGACCGACGACGACTACGCCCGGGCCAACGAGATGCGGACCTCGCACGGCGAGCAGGCCTTCGCCAACCCGCGGTCGGCCGCCGCCGGATCCCTGCGCGCGCAGCGCGTCTACGATGTCCCGCTGTCGTTCTACAGCTACGCCGCCCACGGCGTGCCCGACGACCACGCAGACACCCATTCCGCGACGATGGAGTACGTGGCCGGCCTCGGTGTCGCCACCACCGCCCAGTCGCCGGCGGGACTGACGATCTGCACCGGCATCGACGAGGTCTACGACGCCGTCACCGCGCTCGGTGCCGGCCGCGGCGACCTCGGGTTCGGCGTCGACGGCGTCGTGATCAAGGCGAACGCCGCCGCCGACCGCGACGCCGCCGGGTTCTCCAGCCGGGCGCCGCGCTGGGGCATCGCCTACAAGTTCCCCGCCGACACCCGCACTACGACGCTGCTCGGCATCGACGTGCAGGTCGGCCGGACCGGCGTCATCACACCCGTCGCACGCCTCGAACCCGTCCAGGTCGGCGGTGTCGTGGTCACGTCGGCGACGCTGCACAACTTCGCCGACCTCGTGCTCAGGGATGTCCGGGTCGGCGACGTCGTCTTCGTCCGCCGGGCTGGCGAGGTCATCCCCGAGATCACCGGTGCCAAGCTCGACCAGCGCCCCGCCGACGCCGTCGCGTTCGAGCCGCCGACCGTGTGCCCCCGCTGCGAGGGCGAGATCGACACGTCACAGAAGCGGTGGCGGTGCGTCCGAGGCCGTGCGTGCGGGGCGAAGGAGGCACTGAGCTACTACGCCAGCCGGGACGCGATGGACATCGAGGGCCTCGGTGACAAGATCATCGTCGCGTTGATCGCAGCTGGGCTCGTCACCGACCCCGCCGACCTCTACGACCTCACCGTGGAGCAGCTCCTGGGCCTGGACCGGATGGGCCAGATCTCGGCGGCCAAGCTCGTCTCCAACATCGAAGCATCCAAGGCCCAGCCGCTGTCGCGGGTCCTGATCGGGCTCGGTCTGCGCATGACCGGCCGTTCCCTGTCGAGGCGGATCGCCCGGCACTTCCACACCATGGAGGCGGTCCAGGCCGCCGGTGTTCAGGACTGGGAGCAGGTCGAGGGCATCGGGCCGGGCCGGGCTGCCGTCGTCGTCGCCGAGGTGCTGGAGGCCGCCCCGACCATCGCGAAACTGGTCGCGCACGGGGTCACGATGACCGAACCCGGCGTCCGCGCCGCCGCCCCTGCCGGTACCTCGGCCGACGCCGCTGACGACCACACCGGGCTGCCCCTTCGGCGTGCCGACGGCACCGCGATGACCGTCGTGGTCACCGGCTCGGTGCCCGGCCTGAGCCGCAACGAGGGCAACGAGGCCGTCGAGCGACTCGGCGGGAAGTCGTCGGGGTCGGTGTCGAAGAAGACCGACCTGGTCGTGGTCGGCGAAGGCGCGGGCTCGAAGGCTGACAAGGCCGCAGAACTCGGCGTGCCGGTCATGCCGGCCGAGACGTTCGCGGCACTGCTCGCCGCTCACAACGCCGGCGACAGCCAGGCGGCCGCGGATCTGCTCGCCGCGGCGCTGCCCGCGAAGTAGGGGTCGGGGGCAGCTCCCGCCGAGCACGGCGGGTGTTGCCCCCGACCGAGGGGTCAGCCGCCCCCGCCCGGTCCGCTGGGCAGAGCGCCGGTGACGGCTTGTGTCTCCCGCCGGCTCATCTCCTGCAGCGGCGCACCGTCGCTGTTGCTGAGGATGACGCCGACCCAACCGGTGTCCGGGTAGATGGTCCAGGCGGCGCCGATGCCTGGATTGGCGCCGGCGCGCCCGAACGCCCACTGGCCGTTGACGATGCGGACCGGGATCCCGTAGGCGCCGAACGACGTGGGTCCGTGCGGGACCTTGGCGGCGGTCAGCACGTCGGCCCACGGGCGCTCCAGCGCCGTCCCGTCGCCCAGAGCGTGGGCGAACCGGACCAGATCCGGTGCGGTGGCGAATCCGCCGTCCCCGGGGGCGTCGATGAAGGCGCGGCCCGGGTTCTTGCCGAGCACATACGGGCTGTCCTTGTCCAGGTTGCGGAGTGCGTCCACCCGGCTCCCGTCGGCCAGCATCATGTACGGGTGCGCGATGTGCCTGTCCGTGAGCCACTGCGGCCTGGTGCGGAACGCCGAGCCGGTCATGCCGCAGCGGCGGAAGACGTTCTCCTCGACGTATTCCCAGTACGTAGTGCCGGTCACGGCCTCGACGATCATCGCCGGGATGGCGACCTCGGCACCGGCGTGAGCGGTGGGGGTGCCGACGGGGGCGGCCAGCCGCGACTGCCGGGCCCACTGCTGGTAGAACTCGCGCACCTCCGCCCGATTCTGGAAGACGCGTCGCACGTCCTCGTCCGGGGTGTTCAGCCCGGAGGTGTTGGAGAGCAGGTGGTGAATGGTCACCTGGGTGGCGATGTCGTCGGCGAAGCCGGTGAGGTGCGCGCCCACCGTGTCCGTCAGCGTCAGTCTGCCCTGCTGCGCCAACTGCAGGAGGGCCACCGCGTGGAACGGCTTGCCCGCCGAGCTGAGGCTGAACGCGGTGCCCTCATGGTTGCGGACGCCCTTCTCCCGGTCGGCCATGCCGTAGCTGCGCGACAGCACCGTACGGCCGCGGTGCGACAACAGCACCACGCCGGAGAACCTGTCCTGGGCGGCCAACTGCGCCACGTACCGGTCATAGGCCCCGCCGGGCCGGGCGTCCGGTGGGATCCGCTCATGCCCGGCCGCGCCGGCCGCGTTCGAGGCGGCGTGGCCGATCCCGGCGCTCGCCAGCGGCACGCCGGCCGCCACCACACCGGCGGCCGCCGCCCCGCCCCATCCGACCAGCCGCCTCCGGCCGATCCCACGCAACGAATCCGCATCCATGACTACGGTCCCTCCTGATCGACGATCGGACCGGTTCAGGTCTACCGGCGACCGCCTATCGGCGACCGATCGCCGGACCATACGTCGCCCATATGCGGTGCGGGGGATACTGGGCGGATGCGGGTGCTGCTGGTCGAGGACGAACAGCCGCTGGCCACCTACATCGCGGCCGGCCTGCGCAAGCACGGCTGCGCCGTGGACGTCGCGTACGACGGGCAGCAGGCACTGGACAGGTGCGACGTCGTTCCGTACGACGTGGTGGTCCTGGATCGTGACCTGCCGGTCGTGCACGGCGACACCGTGTGCCGGCTGTTGGCGCAGCGCGGCGCCGCCCGAGTGCTGATGCTCACCGCCTCCGGTGCGGTGTCCGACCGGGTGCACGGGCTGGCCCTGGGCGCCGACGACTACCTGGGCAAGCCGTTCGCCTTCGCCGAACTGGTCGCCCGGGTGCATGCGTTGGCCCGGCGCAGCACACCCGCCGTCCCGCCGGTGCTGCACACGCGGGATGTCGAACTCGATCCGTCCCGGCGTACCGCCGAACGGGACGGCCGGTCGCTGTCGCTGACTCCGAAGGAGTTCGGGGTGCTGCATCGGCTGCTCGCCGCCGACGGTGCCGTGGTGAGTGCGGAGACCCTGCTGGACAAGGTCTGGGACGAGCACGCGGACCCGTTCACCAACGCGGTGCGGATCACCGTCAGCACCCTGCGCCGCAAGCTCGGTGTTCCGCCGCTGATCGAAACCGTGACCGGCGTCGGGTACCGGATCGTGCCATGATCCGGCGGCTGACCGCCCGCAGCCGGCTCACCCTCGTCTACACCTGCCTGGTGCTCGCCACCGGGGTTCTGCTCCTGGCACTGACCTACCTGATGCTGTTGCGGGGCGGCCTGCGGCTGCCTCCTCCGACGCCGGACGGCGACACCGGCGGGCGACTGCGCGCGGAGGCGATCTCCGATCTGCTGACCCGGGCCGCGGTGCCGCTGCTGGTGGTGACCGTGCTGGCGACGCTGACCGGTTGGCTCGTGGCCGGGCGGATCCTGCGGCCGATCCGGACGATATCCGGTACGGCGAACCGGCTGTCCGCTGAGAACCTGTCCGAACGCGTACCCGTCGGCCGGCCCGCCGACGAACTCGCCGCGCTGGCCGCCACGATCAACGGCATGCTGGATCGCATCCAGCACGGCGTGGCCGAACGCGATCGGGCGCTGAGCAGCCAGCGCCTGTTCGTCGCCAACGCGGCGCACGAACTGCGTACCCCGCTCACCACCATGCGTACCGCCGTCGACGTCACCCTCGACGGCACACCTGACCGGGCCGAACTCATCGCGATGGCGGCCGACGTCGCCACCGCCGTCGGCACCGCCCAGCGGACCCTCGACGGGCTCCTGGTCCTGGCTCGCAGCCAGGCCGGTCCACTCGACCGGATGCCGGTGGACCTGGCTGAGGTCGCGGCTGCGGCAGTCGCCGATGCCGCCGATCGGGCGGCGACCGCCGCCGTCACCGTGCGGGCCGACCTGCTGCCGGCGCTGGTCGGCGGCGAACCGGTGCTGCTGGAACGGATGGCCGGCAACCTGCTGGAGAACGCGCTGCGCTACAACCACGCCGGCGGACACGTCACCGTGGCCTCCGGCACGGCGAACGGAGAGGCGTTCCTGCGGGTCGTCAACACCGGTCCGCTGGTCACGCCGGACGAGCAGCGACGGATGCTCGAGCCGTTCGTCCGAGGCCCAGCCACCGGCATCCGCGGAGCCGGGCTCGGTCTGTCCATCGTCCTGGCGGTCGTCACCGCGCACGACGGCGTCCTGTCCAGTACCGCCCGGACGACCGGCGGCATGGACATCGCCGTACACCTGCCGCAGAACCCGGCCCCGGCTCCTGAGTGACGCCCACGCGGAGTCTTGCAATGTGTTATCCGGTTATTTCCAACGTGTGTCGGCGACGCCTTCCCTGACCCTCATCTATCCTATAGGATATTCCAAACTTGTGACCCTGGTAACAAGACCACGTCCCATCCCCTCCGGGAGGTCTGTCCCATGAGTTTGCGCAGTATCACTACAAGACGCATGCTGTGCCGGGTGACGGCGACTGCCCTCGTCGTCGGCCTGGCTGCGACCATGCCGCTCGCCCCGGCGGTCGCGTCGCCCACCGACGCCGCCTTCAACTCCACCAGCGGCGCTCTCAACGTCAACTACGCCGGTTACCTCTCCAAGCACGACATCGTCTACAACAAGGTCAACACGAACCCCCTCTACGGGTTGACCGTCGGCAACGGCAAGACCGGTGCCATGGCGTGGGGCCAGAACGGCCTGACGATGCAGGTGTCCGGAGTGGACCTATCCCAGCAGTCGGCCTTCGCGGCCGGCAACGTCGGGCTCACCACGAGCCCGGCGATGGACTCCGGCTACACCACCTACCAGCAGCGGCTGTCGCTCTACGACGGCATCCTGACCACGAAGTACGACAGCAACCGCACCGTCACCATCATGGGGTCGCCCAACTCCGAGGTGATGGGCATCCACGTCGACGACTCCCGTGCCGGGGTCTCGTCGATCGCGCTCGACCTGAGCATGTGGGACCCGAACTCGGTCTCCAACTCCGGCGACGTGCCCGACATCAACACCTGGCGGACGGTCTCGACCTTCGCCGATGCGACGGCGGCCGGCTTCAGCCGGGGCCAGAGCGATGCCAACGGCTTCGGTTACACCCTCGCGGCGACGGTGGAGGGCGCTTCCTTCACCACCCAGGTCGTCAACGGGACCCGCGTCCGGCTCAACATCACGCCGACCAGCAGCTACACGATCTGGTTCACCGCTGCGAGCCGGGTCAACTCGCCGGGGGCCAACTCGGTGACCCAGGCCCGCAACCAGCTCTCGGCGGTCAAGGCAACCGGCTACGCCACCACGCTCAACAACTACCGCAACTGGTGGCACGCGTTCTGGGAGCGGTCGTTCGTCCAGTACTCCAACTCGTCCGGCGACGCGGACTACCTGGAGAACGTCTACTACCTGTCCACCTACATGATCGCGGCCGGAGGCTTCGGCAACTACCCCTACCACTTCATCAACGGCGTCTTCCGGGCCACCGGCGACGCGACGAAGTGGAGCAACGGCTACTGGTACTGGAACCAGCGCGATGTCTACAACTCCTTCCTGGCGTCCAATCACGTCGACATGCTGGCGGTCTTCAACCGGCTCTACAGCCGCAACTACAACGCGCTGAAGGCCTATACGCAGACCCGCTACGCGATCGACGGGCTGTGGGTGCCCGAGACGATGGGCTGGGACGGCAACGCCCGGGGAACGGTGGGCAGCGACTACGTCAACGACATCTACTCCACCGGCACCGAGGCCGCCTACAACATGTACCTGCAGTACCGGTACTCGAACGACACCGCCTACCTGCAGAACACCGTCTACCCGTACATGCGGGAGGTGGTGAAGTTCTACCAGCGCAAGTTCACCCTCGACAGCGGCAGCGGCAAGTGGGTGATGGTCAACTCCAACGCGCACGAGACCTACTGGGACGTGCGCAACGCCATCACCGACCTCGCCGCCGTACGGCTGCTCTTCCCGCTGACGATCCAGGTGAGCACCCAGCTCGGCCTCGACAGCGGGCTGCGCGCGGGCTGGCAGTCGATGCTCGACAACCTCTACCCCTACCAGGTGAGCAACGGCGCCTGGCTGCCGCACGACCCGCCGACGTCGCCGACCCGCAACGGCGAGAACGTGTCGGCGGAGCTGATCTGGCCCTACGACCGGACCGGCATCGGTGCGTCGGACTTCCAGACCGCCCTCAACACCTGGAACGTGCGGCCCAACCCCTACAGCAACGTCTGGGCCAACGACGCGGTGCAGGCGGCCCGGCTGGGCCTCGGCGACCAGGCGCTCAGCGGCATGAAGCTGATGCTGCAGCGCTACCAGAACTACCCCAACGGCATGACCAACAACACCAACGGCGTCTTCGAATACCTGGGCGTGCACCTGACCGCGCTCAACGAATCGCTGATGCAGAGCTACAACGACAAGATCCGGGTCTTCCCGGCGGTGCCCGGGGACTCGAGCTTCGTCGGCAAGTTCACCCTGCTCGCGAAGGACGGCTTCGTCGTCAGTTCCGAGCGCGAGGCCGGCGAGATCAAGTACGTCGGTCTCAAGAGCCTCTACGGCAAGGACGCGCGCGTCGTGAACCCGTGGGGCACCCAGCAGGTCCGGGTGCGGCGTACCGGTGACAACGCGATCATCACGACGAGCACGGCGGCCGAGGTCACCTTCGCCACCGCCGCCAACACGGTCTACGTGCTGGAGCGCGTCGCCAAGCCGCTGACCGGCTACACGTCGGTGCAGCTGTCCGGCACCGCCAACCAGGGGCCGAAATCCCTTTCCGGTACGGCGTCCACGCTGGGCCTCGCGGGGGCCGGCGGCGGTGGCGGGCTCGTCAACGACACCGAGCTGACCTACAGCGCCAACTGGTACCACACCACGGGCCGGGGCTACGGCGACTACAACGACGACACGCACCACACCAACACCGTGGGCGCCGAGGCCTCCTACACGTTCACCGGCACCGGGGTCGAGTACCTCTCGGAGCGCAACGGTGACATGGGCAACGTGGACGTCTACCTCGACAACGTCTTCCAGGCCAACGTGAACCTCTACGTCGCGACGGCCCGGCAGGCCCAGGCGGTCGTCTACGCCAGGACCGGCCTGTCCAACGGGCAGCACACGATCCGCATCGTCAACAAGGCGACCGCGGTCGGCATGGTGGACGCGCTGCGGATCACCACCGGCGGCACGCCGCCGGGCTCGACGATCAAGGGTATCCGCGCGCAGGTCAACAGCTTGTACGTCTGTGCCGAGAACGGCGGTGCGGCGGCGCTGATCGCCAACCGGGCCTCGATCGGCGCCTGGGAGCAGTTCGACGTCTTCGATCTCGGCAGCGGCAATGTGGCACTGCGGGCCCGGGTCAACGGCCTCTATGTGACCGCTCCCAACAACGGGGCGAACCCGCTGATCGCGAGCGCTACGGCGATCGGCACCGCGGAAACATTCGGACTCGTCAGTAATTCTGATGGCACCGTGAGTCTGTTGGCGCGGATCAACAACAGATACGTTGTTGCCGAGAACGGTGGAGCGGCGGCCCTGGTCGCCAATCGCACTGCGATCGGCCCGTGGGAGAAGTTCACACTGGTCAATCCTTAACCGTTCGGCGGGGGCTGGGCCTGGTGACCCGGCCCCCACAAGGCACCACGGCACCAAGAACCGGGCTTCGGCGGCCTGGTTCTCCTCCGAGCCGCCCCGGGTTCGCGCTGGTCGCGTACCCCACCTCACCAGGAATCGACATGCTGTCGCCGACCCAGCAGGGCCCGCGCTCCCGCGCCAGGCCTGCTCACCCCACGCCCGCACCCTTCCGTCGGCCTTGCCGGACCGGGTAGCCCCGGCGTGCCTCCCGCCGCCTGACGCGGCAGTCCCGCCGCTGACGCGCGGCTTCGCGTAACGCCCGCACCGCATTCCGCGACGCAGGCCGGTGACGCCTGCCCGCACCCCGTCCCTTTCATGAATTTTGTCAGGAGTGTGCCATGGCACAGACCTCGCGCCTGCGATTGTCCGCAGGCGCCGCGATGCTCGCGCTCGCCCTCGTGGCGACCGGCATCGTGGTCACCGCGCAGCCCGACCCGGCTGCCGCCGCACCACCGCCCACCAGCTCGTTCGAGAAGGTCAAGCTCGACGGCGGCCTGTCGATGGGCGAGCCGATCGAGCTCTCCGTCCTGCCCGACGGCAAGGTCCTCTACATCAACCGGGGCACCAGTGCCGCCGGCGGCCAGGTCCGGCTCTACAACCCGGCCACCAACATCACCACCGTGGCGCTGACGCTGCAGCTCGACGCCCGGTTCGAGGACGGGCTCATCGGCATCACGCTGCACCCGCAGTTCGCGAGCAACCGGTGGGTCTACCTCTTCTACTCCCCGGCCGTGACGCCGCTGGTCAACCGGATCTCCCGGTTCACCTTCAACGCCACCACGCTCGTCCTCGACCCGGCGAGCGAGGCGAAGCTGATCGAGTGGCCCACCGAGCGGCGCCTGTGCTGCCACTCGGCCGGGTCGATGACGTGGGACAGCAACAACAACCTCTACTTCGCGGTCGGCGACAACACCAACTCCGGCGGCGACTCGGCGGGCATGGCCCCGATCGACGAGCGGACCGCCCGCGACGCCCAGTACGACGCGCAGCGCACCGCGGGCAACACCAACGACCTGCGTGGCAAGATCAACCGGATCCACCCGGAGAGCAACGGGACCTACACGATCCCGGCGGGCAACCTCTTCCCGGTCGGCACCGCGCTGACCCGGCCCGAGGTCTACATCATGGGCGACCGCAACCCCTACCGGATCTGGGTCGACAAGCAGGCGAACAACACCCTCTACTGGGGTGAGGTGGGGCCGGATGCCGGTGCCACGATCGCCAACCGGGGACCGGCCGCCTACGACGAGTTCAACCGGGCGACCGGGCCGGGCAACTACGGCTGGCCCTACTGCGGCGGCCCCAACGTCGCCTACAACGACTGGGACTTCGCCGCCAACGCCCCGCGCGGCTGGTTCCCCTGCGGCGGCACGACCGGACCGGTCAACAACTCGCCGCGCAACACCGGTCTGCAGCAGCTCCCGCCGACCAAGCCCTCGCTCGTGTGGGAGCAGCACGGCGGCAGCCGCGAGTGGCCCGCCCTCGACAACCCGGGCGGCTGCGGATCGCCCAACCACGCCGAGGTCTACCACTACAACCCCAACCTGAACTCCCAGGTCAAGTGGCCGGCGTACTACGACAACAAGCTGCTCATCACCGAGTACTGCCGCAACTGGATCAAGGAGATCCAGTTCGACAACGGCAACCCGGTCACCGGCAACCCGACCGTCATCGAGCCGGTCGTGAGCGGAATGCAGCTCGTGCACCCGATCGACATGGAGTTCGGGCCCGACGGGTCGCTCTACGTCCTGGAGTACGGCAACGGCTACTTCTCCGGCGACGTCGCGGCCGGGCTCTACAAAATCAACTACGTCGCCGGCGGGCGCTCGCCGACCGCCGTCGCCACCGCCAACCGGGACAACGGCCTGGCACCGCTGGCGGTCGCCTTCTCCAGTGCCGGCAGCACCGACCCGGACGGCGATCCGCTGACCTACGCGTGGGACTTCGACAACAACGGGACCACCGACTCCACCGCGGCGAACCCGTCGTTCACCTACACCACCGTGGGGGACAAGCGGGCGCGGCTGACCGTCAACGACGGCACCGGGCGGTCCGGGACCACCACCATCGCGATCGTCGTCGGCAACAACCGGCCGGTGGTGACGATGGGCGGCGTACCCGACGGCGGGCTCTTCGACTGGAACGACAACCTGACGTCGACCGCGGCCGCGACCGACGCGCAGGACGGGACGATCGCCTGCGCCAACGTCGTGGTCCGAGCGGCGCTCGGACACCAGGAGCACGCCCACGAGGAGGGGCAGGGGACCGGCTGCGGCTTCACCGTCAACACCGGACCCGTCCACGCCGGGCCCGACTCGGTGCTCTTCTTCGTGCTGCGCGGCAGCTACGCCGACTCCGGCGCTGCGGGTACCGTCCCGCTGACGGGGGAGAAGCAGCTCACGCTGTGGCCCAAGCAGTGGCAGGCCGAGCACTACGTGACGCTCAACGGCCCGCAGGTCATCACGCAGGCCGCAGCCGAGGGCGGCAAGCGGCTCGGTGACATCCAGACCGGGGAGTACGTCCGCCACCACGGCGTCAGCCTCAAGGGGATCACCGGCGTCAGCGCCCGCGTCTCCTCGGCGGGTGCCGGCGGCACGATCTCCTTCCGCTTCGACTCGCCGACCGGCCCCGAGGTGGCACGGGTGACCGTCGCCAACACCGGCGGCTGGGACAACTACACCACCGTCACCGCGCCGGTCACCAAGCCCGACGACAACACCCACGACCTCTACCTGGTCTTCACCGGTGCGGCCGGCGGCGCCATCTTCGACATCGACAGCTACACCTTCACCGGTGCGGGCGTCGGCGTGCCGGGCGGCACCGGTCCGCGGACCGGTCCGATCAAGGGCATGGCGAAGTGCGCCGAGGTCAACGGCGGTGCCACCGCCGACGGCACCAAGATCCAGATGTGGGACTGCAACGGGCAGACCAACCAGGTCTGGACGGTGCAGGGCGACGGCACGATCCGGTCGCTCGGCAAGTGCATGGACGTGCAGGCCAGCGGCACCGCCAACGGCACCCTGATCCACCTGTGGACCTGCAACGGCACCGGCGCCCAGCAGTGGGTGGCCGGGGCCAACGGCAGCCTGCGCAACCCGCAGTCCAACCGCTGCCTCGACATCCCCGCCTCCAACCCCAGCAACGGCCGCCAGTTGCAGATCTATGACTGCAACGGCACCGGTGCGCAGAACTGGACCCTGCCCTGATCCGCCGGGCGGCGCGGTCCCTGCGCGCCGCCCGGCCCGTTCGCGACGTGGTGCCCGGTCGGTGCCGGGCGCCACGTCACCCCCTCGCTCCTAGGAGAACGACATGCTCAGAAGAACAATCGGGCTGCTGGCCGGACTGGCCCTCCTGGCCGGTTCGGTCGCGGTGCCCGCGGTCTCGGCCACCGCAGCTCCGCTGACGAAGGTCCTGGTCTTCAGCAAGACCGCGGGCTTCCGCCACTCGTCGATCCCCAACGGCATCGCCGCCGTCCAGGCGCTCGGCGCGGCCAACGGCTTCTCGGTCACCGCGACCGAGGACGCCGCCCAGTTCACCACCGCCAACCTCGCGCAATACCAGGCCGTCATCTGGCTCTCCACCACCGGCGACGTCCTCGACGCCACCCAGCAGACCGCCTTCCAGTCCTACATCGCCGCCGGTGGCGGCTACGTCGGCGTGCACGCGGCGGCTGACACCGAGTACGACTGGCCGTGGTACGGAGGCCTCGTCGGCGCCTGGTTCAGCTCGCACCCGGCACAGCAGCAGGCGACGATCAAGGTCGAAGACCGGGGCAACGTCTCCACCTCGCACCTCGCGCCGACCTGGACGCGCACCGACGAGTGGTACAACTACCGCACCAATCCCCGCTCGGTCGCGAAGGTCCTCGCCAGCCTCGACGAGTCGTCCTACAGCGGCGGCACGATGGCCGGGGACCACCCGATCACCTGGTGCCAGAACTACGGCGGCGGCCGCTCCTGGTACACGGGCCTCGGCCACACCGAGGAGTCCTACACCGACGCCAACTTCACGAAGATGCTGCTCGGCGGCATCCAGATCGCCGCGGGGAGCAAGGCCGCGGACTGCCGCCCGGAGACGGGTTACACGAGCCTCTTCGACGGTACGCAGACCAGCCTCAACGCGTGGCGCCAGGCGGGTCCCGGCGGCTTCACGCTCGCCAACGGCACGATCAGCTCCTTCGGCGGCATGGGGCTGCTCTGGTACCCCGTGCGCACCTTCGCCGACTACTCGCTCAAGCTCGACTGGATGATGCCGGGCGACGACAACGGCGGCGTCTTCATCGGCTTCCCCGATCCGCTCGGCGACCCGTGGGGTCCGGTCAACGCCGGGCACGAGATCCAGATCGACGCCACCGACGCCGACGTCACCCGGACCACGGGCAGCGTCTACAGCTTCAAGGCGCCGGACCTGACCGCTCGGGCGGCGGCGCTGCTGCCCCCGGGCTCGTGGAACACCTACGAGGTCGGCGTACACGGCCAGCGGGTCGAGATCTGGCTCAACGGCGTGAAGATCAACGACTACACGAGTACGCGGGCGATCAGCAACGGGTACATCGGCGTGCAGAACGACGGCGACGCCGCGCACATCTCCTACCGCAACATCCGCATCAAGGCCGGCGGCACCCAGCCGCCCGCCACCGACATCGCCCAGGGCAAGCCCGCCACCGCGTCCAGTGTGGAGTCCGGCAGCCCACACGTCGCCGCCAACGCCGTCGACGGCAACTCCGGCACCCG